>USDN01000058.1 GCA_900553515.1 uncultured Blautia sp.
TTCTGCATAAAATCTGCTTATTTTATTGCGAAAAATATTTATTCCTCACCGCTGGCAAAATGAACAGAACGATATTGAAAAATGCGGCAAATAATATCGTATAAAATCTTTACTTGATTATAATACCTTGGTGGTCCACTTACTCATATCCCACACTTCATTTACCACATCCTGATAAAATTCCGGCTCATGGCAGATCAGCAGCAGACTTCCCCGGTACTCCTTCAGGGCTTTTTTCAGCTCATCCTTGGCGTCCACATCCAGATGGTTGGTAGGCTCGTCCAGCACCAGAATATTGGTATCCCGGTTCACCAGCTTGCACAGGCGCACCTTTGCCTGCTCGCCGCCGCTTAAAACCCGCACCTGGCTTTCAATGTGCTTGGTTGTCAGACCACATTTTGCAAGGGCGGAACGGATCTCATACTGACTATAAGAAGGAAATTCCTGCCACAGCTCTTCGATACAGGTATTTTTATTGTCTCCCTTTACCTCCTGCTCGAAATACCCGATCTGCAGGTTTTCTCCCTGGTCGCAGGAGCCGGAAAGAGACGGGATCAGTCCCAGCATACTTTTCAGAAGGGTTGTTTTTCCAATTCCGTTGGTTCCCACCAGAGCGATCTTCTGACCTCTCTCCATATAGAAATTCAAAGGCTTTGACAGAGGCTCCCCATAGCCGATCACCAGATCATGTGTCTCAAAAAGCATTTTTCCGGGCGTCCGTCCATAACGGAAGTTAAATTCCGGCTTCGGTTTTTCCGCTGCCAGCTCGATCACATCCATTTTGTCCAGCTTTTTCTGACGGGACATAGCCATGTTTCTGGTGGATACACGGGCCTTGTTCCTTGCAACAAAATCCTTCAGTTCGCTGATCTCCTGCTGCTGGCGGCGATAAGCTGCCTCCAGCTGGGCTTTTTTCACCGCATAGACCTCCTGGAAATGATCGTAATCCCCCACATAACGATTCAACTCCTGATTTTCCATATGATAAATAAGATTTACCACTTCATTTAAAAATGGAATATCGTGGGAAATCAGAATAAATGCGTTTTCATAATCCAGAAGATATCGCTTCAGCCATGCAATATGCTCTTCATCTAGATAGTTGGTAGGCTCGTCCAGAAGAAGGATATCCGGTTTTTCCAGAAGAAGCTTAGCCAGAAGAATCTTCGTTCTCTGTCCGCCGCTTAGATCAGTTACATCACGCTCCAGTCCCAGATCCAAAAGTCCCAGCGCTCTTGCAACCTCTTCCACCCTGGCGTCGATCACATAAAAGTCATGAAGAGTCAGCTCATCCTGAATATTTCCCAGCTCCTCCATCAGTGCATCCATTTCCTCCGGATCCGCACTTCCCAGCATGTCACATATCTCATTCATCCTCTGTTCCTTCTGAAGAAGAGGATCAAAAGCAGATTTCAGCACGTCACGGATAGTCATTCCTTTTTCCAGGACCGCATGCTGATCCAGATAACCTGCATGGACATTTTTCGCCCATTCCACCTTGCCCTCATCCGGCATCAGCTTTCCTGTCACAATATTCATAAAAGTGGATTTTCCCTCTCCATTGGCTCCGATCAGCCCAATATGCTCTCCCTTCAGCAGACGGAAGGACACATCAGTAAAAATAGCACGGTCACCAAACCCGTGTGACAGATGTTCTACGTTCAAAATACTCATAAAATACCCCCTGATGATTTCTGTTATGTTCCATACAGGATTCCTTTCCTGTATTATATCAGCATCTTTCTCTGTTTTTACAGAGTTTCGTCTGCTATTATATTATTTCTCCTAACAAAAATCAATCAGAGGGTTGTTATAAAATATGAAATTTTGCCTAATCTGCAGCTATCACACCCAGGCCGCTGCCAAGCCTGCCGCCCTGCTTCAGATATTTCCTGGCATTTCTCTGAAGGCTGGTATTTTCCGGATATTTTTCCGGATCCTCCATCAGGCAGTCAAAAATCCTTTCTTCCCCTTCCCGGAACTGAAAATCCACCGACTGGATCTCAAACATCTGCTGAAAGCGGAGAATATTGGAGTTTTCATCCAAAAGCTCCTTTAATCCGGGAAAAAGCAGCCAGGAATGGCATACATACGGAAGCTCTCCACCCCAGAATTTCCGTCCCATATCCAGAGATTCTCTGCAGGCTTCCGGATCCAGCGGCTGTCCCTCCGGAATGTGGATACTGATCACCGGATCGCCCACTTTTGTTTTTCTGCCTTTATATTCAAATTCCCACAGGGACTCTGTTTTTTCAAACTGCAGTCTTCCCAGACGAAAAAGCGTCATTTCCACATGACGCCACAGCCATCCATATTCCTGAAGCCCATATTCTCCGTATCTTCGGAAACAGACCTGGCACCAGACGGCAATATCGGAGAAGGTGTCAAAAAACACCCTGTCTCCGATTCCTGCTTTCTGGTATTTCTCATATGTTTCACATGCCAGTCTGCAGTAATAATACAGAAATCTCTGTCTGTATCCGGTAAGAGATGCGATCTCCCGGAACATTTCCTCTCTGTCTGTAAAAAACAGTTCACGGACATACTGATATCGGACTTCAGAGATCTCCTCATTCATTTTTTCCACAATACGCACTGCGCCGGAAGGCAGACCGATCTCTGTGCAAAACCTTCTCAGATCCATATTAGCGCTCCTCTGCTTCTTTTCGGAATTCCCTGAGATCCACGGTCTCTCCTGTCACTCTGGATCTTTCTGCCGCAAGAGCGATCAGATGGCTTTCCACAGACACGGAAGCTCCGGAGCGTACCTGGACGCTGTCCTCTCTCAGATACCTTACAAAATCCTTCATCATATTTGTATCGCTTCCGCTGTGCCCGGTAGGTGGTGTATAAAGCCGGATGATTTCCTTTTCCCCTGTGGAAAAATCAGAAACTTCTATCTCGCCAAGCTCCATATTTCCCCGAAGTTCACCTTTGGTTCCCATAATATGGATTCTTCTGGCACAGTTTTCCGTGAAGGCACTCATCGTCATATTGACCGTTACATGATTTTCAAACTCCAGATTCACAACCTGATGATCCACCACATTGTTGTCACAGTGGAACACACAGCGTCCATAAGGACCTGTCTTCAACGCCTCAAGAACTGCTTCCCGGCTGGTATCTGTAGATACTGCATGGATGAATCCGTCCGACTCTGCCTTTGGATGCTCAAAGTAAAACTTCGGTGCATAAAAAGCACACTGGTCCCGGTGAGGGCAGCCATCCAGACAATAGGCAGGAGCCCCCTCCGGTGCATTTTCCTCGTTGAAGTATGTCAGATCTCCGAAAGAGCTGACCTTCGTACAGGAGCTTCCTGCCAGCCACAGAAGAATATCCATATCGTGACAGCATTTCTGCAGGATCATGGGACTGGTTTCATCACTGCGTCTCCAGTTTCCCCGCACAAAGCTGTGGGCGTGGTGCCAGTAGCCTACCTCTTCAATATGCTGAATACTGATCAGTCTTCCAAGGCGGTCTTCCTCAATAAGATTTTTGATCCTGGAGAAAAAGGAAGAATACCGGAGTACATGACAGATCATCAGAATCCTTCCATATTTTTCCGCCATGTTGCCCATGGTAACAATTTCTGCGGCATTCGGAGACATAGGCTTTTCGCAAAGTACATGATATCCTTTTTCCAGAGCTTTTGTTACCGGCTCAAAATGCATGGTATCCTGGGTACAGACAAGAGCGCAGTCTGCCATTTTTTCCGCTGCAAGAAGCTCCTTGTAATCCTGATAGCATCGTTCCTCCGGTATCCCGTGAAGTTTTGCGATCAGATTTCGTCTTTCTTCATCCGGCTCTGCTACTGCAACGATCTTCATGTCTTCCGGATGACTCTGCGCATAGGCAGCATACACCCAGCCGCCCCGCAGACCTGCTCCGATCAAAACTGCTGTTATCACTTTCATGTTTTTTCCTCCTCTTTTTAACCTTTTACCGCACCGCCGGAAAGAGCTTCCACAAAGAATTTACTGAATACACAGTACAGAACTACAGGCGGCAGGATAATGATCACCATTGCTGAAAACAGACCGTTGTAATTGGTGCGGAAGGATGTGGTAAATGTAGATAAAAGCGCCGGGACCGTGAGTTTTTCTCTGTCAACGATCACCAGAGATGCCCAGTAATATTCATTCCAGTTATTCAGAAATGCCAGAACTCCCGCAGTCATGATACCAGGTCTTGCAATCGGAAAGATTACCTTCCACCAGGTCATGGCATAACCGCAGCCATCGATCCTGGCTGCCTCTTCCAGCTCATGAGGGATGTTTGCATAATAATTTTTGATGACAAAAAAGCTGACTGCCAGCCCACTGCATGCATAAATAAAGATCAGGGCTCCTCTGGTATTGTAAATATGCATTTTATTTACCAGATTATAAACCGGATAGGTAAGGGCTGTAGCCGGAATGAACATGGTGGAATACAGCATCAGATTCACCAGTTTTTTTCCTTTAAATTCCATTCTTGCCACTACATAAGCAGACATGGAGATCATCAGAATACTGATGACTACAGACACGCCGGCAATAAACATACTGTTTCCGAAATATCTCATAACATGGAGATCACGGAAGGTGGAGATATATCCGTCCAGACAGATCGAATCCGGAAGCTGGAACCCGGGTCTTGCCAGAGGATCTTTTTTCAGACTGGAGATAAACAGCCAGACCAGAGGCATCAGAGCCACCAGAACCGCCCATACAAGACAGATATAGGTAAAGATCTTTGTTCCCCGGGATATCGTACGGACCTGGGAAGTGGGTTTTGTTTTTCTGCTCATGACTGACCTCCGTTTCTTCGGATTCTTTTTCCTTTAAAAAGCTGACTGTACAAAACATTTACAAACACAATGATCAGCATACCTGCAAGGATCTGGATCACTGCCACGGCATTTGCACGGCCAAACTGTGTTCTTGTGCTTGTGATGGCAAGCTCACGGATCACATAACTGATACTGTAGGTTCCTGCAGCACCCTTTGTCAGGAAATAAACCTCATTATAGAGCAGGAAGCCTGCGGTTGCCGAAAGGATCGATACGGTACGAAGTGTGTCCTTGATCATGGGGATGGTGATATACCAGTCCTGTTTCAGACCGCTGGCGCCATCCAGCATAGCTGCTTCTCTTACATCTTCCGGTACTGCCATGATATTTCCCAGGATCATCAGTGTGGTGGTTCCTGTAAAAAAGATATAGGCACAGGTCATGGCGATAAAAGCCGGTCCCTTCAGAAGAAGAATGTTTTCGGAAAAATCCGGTTTGAATAAACGGATCACCGGATTTACAATTCCGTACAGAGGGCTGTACAACTGTAAAAAGATCATACCCATCGCTGCAGATGAGATCATACTGGGAATGATATAAACATTCCTTGCAAATTTTACTCCCTTTACCTTACGGGAGAATGCAAGCGCGATCACAGCAGAAATGGGAATCTGTACAAACACTCCCAGAAGCGCCCATATGGTCGAGTTCCGAAGAGCTTCCCAGAAGTATGGATACAGATCAAAAATATATTTATAGTTGTTCCACATATCTGCAAATCCAAAAAACTCCGGACTGGTGATATTGGTGTAATCCCATTTGCAGAAAGAGGTCACGAAGACGGTTACAATAGGGTAAAGATAAAATAATACAAATGCAATCACTGTCGGAGCAAGAAAGGCCAGGATAAAGCCTTTTCTCTTCCAGCTCATATTCCTTGTTTTCATGATCGGTTTCCTCCACTTTTTGTGCTGATAAAAAGGAGACGGCCGAAGCCGCCTCCTACTACCGCCTTTATGCAACAAGGGCTGTCAGCTCCTGCTTTAACTGTTCAAAACGTGCGTCAATATCGGTTCCGTCAACTGCTGATTCCATCAGTGCATTGATGATAGCGCTTCCTACATCAGAGCCCCATGCATAGTTCATATCTGTTACTACAGTTTCTGCAGAGTTTACCTGTGTACATGCTTCTGCAAGCTTCTGAGTGATCGGATCTCCACTTTCTTCTGCAAGTGCCTTCAGGTCAAGTGTGGTATTGCATGGATTTGCCTGTACGCCGGTAAAGATCTTTGCCTGTACCTCAGGGCTTACCATATATGCCAGGAATTCCAGTGCCAGTTCTGTCTCTGCCTCACTTAAATTAGCAGAAATGGAGTGACCGGATCCTGCTGTTACAACAGAAACATTGCCCGGCATGATCTGAGATTCGATCTTGTCTGCGAGACCTGCATCGATTCCGCTGGCATTCCATACACCGTTAAAGAGAACTGCTGCTTTTCCGTTTTTATTAAAGTCATCCATAAGGTTTCCAACGTCCTCTGTGGTATGGTCGGATCCGTTTGCCTGATCAAGTGTTGCTGCTGTCTTGAAAGCTTCTGCAAACGCTTCGGATTCAATTCCCTCCGGTGTCAGTTCTCCCTTAAGAAGTTCTCTTCCTTCTTCTGTAGATGCAAGAACCGAATTGAGGATGTAGCTGGATCCCTGTCCTGCTGCATATCCATAGATATCTCCGCCCAGCTCATGAACCTTATCCATAGCTGTTCCAAAGCTTTCCCAATCCTTAAATGCCTCTTCTGCAGTGATTCCTGCCTGCTCAAAAACTTCTGTATTATACCAGAGTCCGCGGCTTTCCAGCTGGTCATGAACGGTATAGATATGACCGTCTACATCATTCTGTGTATAGTTCAGTCCCACTGCATCCTGAAGATTATTTTCATCAATGTACGGTTTCAGGTCAAGAACAAGTCCCTGGCTGATTGCCGCAAGTGAAAGTGGAAGTCCGCAGTCTACCATATCCGGGAAGTTTCCGCCTGCTACCTCAGCGCTGACCAGCTCATCTCTGTTCTCTACAGCGATCGGCTCAAATTTCACTTCACCGTCTGCATGAGCTTTAGCAAACTCATCATAAATATCTCTCATAACCTTTGCAGCCGGCCATTCACTTTCATCATGGTAATATCCGTGATAAAACTCCAGAGTGTCTTCCTCTCCTGCAAATGCAGTTACCGTAGATCCCATAACTGCCGCCATTGTCATTGCTCCTGCAAGAAGAATACTGATGGTTCTTTTTTTCATTTCTTTTCCCTCCATAATATGAAATAGTTTTTGCTTTCCGTCTTGTGCATTTCTGCTTAACTTGTATTTATCTTATTTCATTTTATGGTGATTTTGAATGAAAGATATTGACCGGAAACCGGGATTATTTTTACTTTTTCACAAAAACATGGATTATTTTTACTTCAGAGAGAGAATAAACTCCTCATCGGAGATCTCTCCTTTCAGAACATCATCGATTCCCGCCATAAAACTGTCCCTGGCTCCGGTGTTCCACAGATTATCCGGTACCTGTATTTTTGTACCGGCTGCCTTTACCGTATCTGCCGCCTGTACAAAGCGCTCCATTTTCTTTTGATATTTCCGGATATCTATATGAGGATTCGCAGGAACCTGCTCTGTTTCTTTCAAAATCCGTTCCTGCACCGGCTGACTGAGCATGTATTTCACAAACCGGACGCTTGCCTCCTGCTTTTTTTCATCTCCTGTTTTTCCAAGGATATATCCAAGACATGCCGACTCGCATGATATTTTTTCTCCTTCCCCGGAAGGGATCAGCGCATAGGCAGCGTCTATCTGATCTGAGATCATAGGCGCGCCCCAGATCCCGTTAATGTACATAGCTGTTTTTCCATCATTAAACGCATCTGTTTCATCCCGATAGCTGTAATCTCCATTTGCCCTGGAATACCGATAGATTTTCCGCAGGGTATCAAGAGCTTCTTTCACAGCCTTTTCCTCCAGATAAAGCCGATGGTTCTGAGCCACACTTCCATTTGTAAAATCCTGGGCTGCAAGAATATGATCCATAAAATAAAGGTATGCCTCTGACGACATCTGAAGACATTCTACACCGTTCTGTTCTGCTTTCGCCCAACTATCAATCTGATCGCATGCCTTAAGAAATTCCTCCCAGGTATCCGGAAGCTCCTCTACCCCCGCTGCCTGAAAAATCTCCCGGTCATACCAGTAGCCTCCGCTTAACAGGAGCACATCCGATATGGTAAAAAGCTGTTCTTCTCCCGTAGTCCAGAAATCAATATTTACAGGAGCAAGATTCCCTGCAAATTCCCGGTCTTCTCTGATATACGGCATCAGATCGAGGGCAAGATCATTTTCCGTCATAAACTGATATACCGTATCTTTACCGGATCCTCCCAGAAATACCAGATCCGGGATTTCTCCTACCACAAGCATATCCTCAACCTTACGGACCATTTCGCTTCCGGAGGGCATGGAAAGCTGGTTCAGCTTTACATCAGGATTTTCCTTTTCAAAATCCTGATAAATATCCCGCATGACCACATGATCCTCTTCGGTAGTCCCCCATCCGTGGATCAGAGTGATCTCTACCGGTTCCGGCGCTTTTTCTCCACATCCTGCCAGAAAAACGGCAAAAAGAAACGCCAGCCCTGAAATTCTCAGAAGCTTTTTCTTACTCTTCATTTACGCCCCTCTTCCCACTTTGATACTCCTTGGGGGAAACCCCCGTGTATCTTTTAAAGATTCTGGAAAAATACCCTGTATCGTCAAACCCTACCGACTGAGAGATCTCATAAATCTTTCTGTCCGTAGTTTCCATATATACTTTGGCTTTTTCGATTCTTTTTTTCAGGATCACATCAAAAAGATTCTGCCCGCTTTCTTTTTTATAAAGCCTGCTTAAATAACTGCTGTTTGCATGAAGCTCTTCTGCGATATCGTTAAGGGTAATCTTTTTGCTGTAATTCTTTTCAATGTATTCCTGAACCTGGTCATAAAGACTTTCTGCCACTTTTTTCTCCGGCAGTTTTACCAGCTCCTCCTCCAGTTCTTTTTTCTGTTTCTGCAGCTTCCGGGTTACCTTTTCCACTGCAGGAGGAAGCTCTTCCAGAACAGAAAGCTTCAGCACATAATCCGCTACATCATACCGGATGGCTGTTCTTGCATATTCAAAGTCTGTATAGGCGCTCAGGATGATTGTCTGGGTTTCCGGGTACTTTTCATAAAGCTGTCTGCATACCTCCAGTCCGTCGATCTCCGGCATACGGATGTCCGTAATCACAATATCCGGGTGTTCTTCTTCCACACACTGAAGAAGCTCTCTGCCGTTGTTTACCACACGGATCAGTTCACAGCCCATTTTCTCCCAGTTCATCAGCTTTTTCAGAGCGGTTCTGAGATACGCCTCATCATCAGCTGCTGCTACTTTCCACATATACGCTTCCCCTTTCTGCAGGCAGAATAATCTCTGCCCTTGTTCCTACATTCTTTTCTCCTGTGATATTCATACAGTATCTGTCATGATAAAGGATCTCAAGCAGTCGTTTCATATTGGCAAGACCTGTATGGGTATGCTCCGTTTCTTCTTCCAGATCGATTTCCAGATCTTCTGCGCGTTCCTCATACCCTACTCCATTGTCTTCCACTACAATATGGAGCATGTCATCCTGCTCAAAAAGACGGATCCGAACCATACCCCCGCCGCTTTTTGGCTCGATCCCGTGGGACACTGCATTTTCCACCAGGTTTTCAATAAGAAGCCTTGGAATCCTGAAATCCTTCACATCCTCGCTTCCATATTCGATCTCATAGGAAAGCTGGTCCTCAAACCGGCTTTTCTGAAGATAAAGATAAAAATCCACCAGTTCCATTTCCTGAGATACCGGAATACGGATTTCCTTTTCCCGGAATATTTTGCCCCGCATCAGTCCGGAAAATGCCTGAAGTCCTCTGTACAGCTCCTCATCTCCGGCAAGTCTGGCACGGATGCTGAACATGGCAAGGATATTAAACTGGAAATGAGGATTGATCTGTGCCTGCAGATACTTGGTCTGCGACCGGGCTGCAAGAAGCTGTTTCTCATAGACCTGCTCGATGAGATACTGGATCCTTTCTGCCATTTCATTAAAGATCACACTGATCTCATGGATCTCGGAAATAGAAGAATCCTCCATACGAACATCCAAATCCTTTTTTCCAAATGCCTCCAGATTATCTGCCAGAGTCTTTAACGGTCTGGTAAACCGAAAACTGATTCCCAGCATCATGGCTCCAATAAATATAAGAGCCAGAAAGACCACTGCAAAAAAAGTAACCATAGTAGGTTTCAGGATCACATAAATATTATCCATTCCCACAGATACCGCCGCGCAGGTACCAAATCCTGTTCCCATAGACGCATAAAGAGTCCTGATTCCTGCGATCCTTTTTTCTCCCACGTCATTCAGTTCCAGATGGTTCAGCTCTCCGGCTGTCTGCTCCGCCCCTGCGGAGATCAGGATATTTTTTTGCTGGTCGCTGACAATCCAGTTTCCATGACTGTAGGTTTCGATCTGGGCAAAAATATCCCGGATGCCCTCTTTTGCGATTCCAAGAACGCAAATTCCCAGCTCTTCCATGCCGTCTCCATAAACACGAAAACAGAGGTTGATCTCATCAGCCCCTGACGTCATCTGATATCTTTCTTCTGTTTGGCGGAAATCTCGCATCATTTCCAGATAACCGATCTCCTTGTTTCGTCCTGCCGAAACAGTCATTGGATAGTAATGCTCCCTGACATACTCATCCTTTTTATTAAACAGACACACACTGGTCACAAAAGGACTCTGTCCTTCTGTCATATTCCGATTGGAAAATAATTCCATACTGTAGGAAAGCTGTTTTTCCATTTCTGCCCTGTCTGTCCAGTCTGCGTCAAAAAAATCCTGCAGTGTGGAATTGTGGCGGATCATCACTGCCCCGTCCTGAATAAACTGCATTTTTGACTGATAGTTTTGAAGGGTATTCTGGAGGATATTTTCCATATCCTCCCTGATATTCCCCAGAAAAAACACAAAAAACATCACGATCATCACTGTTCCAAAAAGAACCAGCGCGCCAAAAGATGTTGCCATCGTCAGCAGTGTGATCTCTCTTTTTAATGTCCGTTTCTTTTTTCTGCCGCTCATGCTCTCTCCTGTCTGTTTTCTGCCGGTCTTCCGGTCAGCTGTATTTTTCCAGACTTTCCAGAAGCTGTGCATAAACCCGGTCAAGTTTCTCCGGATCCCTGCTGTATGTATGATTATTCGTAAACATCTGATCCAGCAGCCGGTCATGAAGCTGCGGATCTTTTTTCAGGAGCAGTCCCCAAAGTGCCGCATCCTCTGCTCCTCTTCGCTGTGCTTCCAGACGCATACTGATCTCCGGTCCCTCTTTTCCCGGATACACCAGAAAAGAATCACCACAGGGAAAGGCAGTTCCTATTCCTGTATCATTCGGACAGCTGGTTCCTTTGAATGGATCCATTTCTCCCGGAAACTGGTTAAATCCCCAGTGGAGGAATCCGGAAATCCTGTTTCTGGCACAGCCCCAGAACAGAAGCCTTCCACGTATCAGGTGAAAATCCAGAAAACGATTAAGCCATTCTCCCTCCGGCCCGCAGCAGACATAGGTCCATACGGTTTCACCCAGACGGATCAGCTGGTCAAAAGCATCTTTCCTTTTTTCATATCCGGCTGTTCCCGGAACCCAGATATCCACTCCTCCATAAAACTCCGCAGTATCAACTGCTTCTATGATCTGTACACCAGGAAGATATTTCCGAAGGATACCTGCAGCCAGATAATACTGCCGGCGCCTTGCCTCCAGAGCCTCCCGGTCCTTTACATGGATATCCGGCTCATCATGGATATGGAACAGAATCTTTTTTTCCCATCCGTGCTTTTTCAGATAGGAAGCCAGCGCCTGTACCAGCTTCACTGTATGAGCATAACCCTCCAGTGTATCAAACTTCAGATCTTTCTCCATCATACAGGTAAAGCTGTCCGTATACATATCCGGGCTTCCATCCGGGAGATAACCTCTGTGAAGAAGCGCTCCGATTTCCATGATCTCCATTCCTTCTTCAAAAAAGCACCTGATCAACGGGGTCAGATATTCAAAGTCAAAAGCAATCGGTTCTCTGGAGCTTACGCACTGCTCATCCAGCTGAATATAAAAAATCTTCTGATGAAGTCTTCTCATAGAACGGATATAGGCTTTCAGCATATCCAGATACTCCGGTGTTCCCATTTCCACATGATGGAACCGGGATATAGCTTCCAGGGAAAACCAGTTTGTCACCGGAAATGCATCCTCAGGGATCCACACGTCGCAGACCTTTACGGATACACGACATTCCCAGAAGCCTTCCTCTGTTTCTGCACCAAGGCTCAAATGATACTCTCCCGGTTCCAGACCTTCATCCGGTATAAGGCAAAGATATGCCGCAGCTTTTTTATCTCTTGCGGGAATCTCCCCGCTGTCTGTCCTGCAAAGACAGTCATAGACACGAAAGGGCGCCAGACGGGTCACATAATCCGGTTTTTCTTCCGGAGGAGTTTCCAGCACCATAGCGCCCCCCTGGGAAACTCCGTCTCCGGTATTGTATTCCACCGGAATATCTTTCATTTCATACCATTCTCCACAAAAACCCTGTCCCTTCAGGAAAAAGTTCACCTTTTTTCCACTGGTCTCAAGTATCAGCTGGATCCCTGGTCTGCCATTTCCAGCCATGGTGATCTGCAGCTCCTCCGGAAGTCTGCCGCACAGACTGTCCGGATAGAGAAATTCTTCTTTTGCCGTTACAATACCTGTTAATTCCATAATACACTCCTGACTCTTTGATTTTATCATACCTTTTTTTCCGGTTTTCAGCAACAGGATTCTTCTGTTTTTCAATTATTACACCCATCGTCAGCCTTTGACTCCTGATGCCGCAATGCTCTGCTTCAGCTGTCTGGAAAACAGAATAGACAACAGTATCACTGGTGTGATGGTCACAACAGCAAGCCCCATCAGAGCATTCTGTTTGGTTCCTGCATTATTGGAAATATTATAAAGAGCCACATTTAAGGTCCACAGATTCTGATCCTCTGTTACCAGCCATGCCCAGAAAAAATCATTCCAGTTTCCAATAAATGTCTGCAGCGCAATAAGAGAAATAATCGGCTTGGACAGGGGCATACATATTCTGGAATAAAGATACCAGCTTCCGGCTCCGTCCAACGCGGCTGCTTCAAAATAGCTTCCCGGGATCTGATCAAAAAATCCCTTGTACAGATACACATAAAATCCATAGGGATATAAAAATGGAAGCAAAAGAGCCGCATAGTTATTATAAGCTCCCATTTCCCGGTACATGATCAGCTGCGGAAGCATAATACTGGCAAAGGGGATCATCATTCCCCCCAGGAAAAACATCAGTACAAATTTACCGGCTCTCTGAGAGAGCTGACGGCTGATCACGAATGCACAGACAGAACACAGGATCACCTGGGCGATCATTGCAAATCCGATCACGATGACGCTGTTCATCACAAAAGTCAGAAATCCGTATTTTACAACCCTTTCACTTTGGGGATAAATATAGGCCGGCATATCCAGATAATATTTAAAGCTTTCCAGACTGAGAAGGGTTTTGGTTCTGTTTCCAATACTGACCAGCGTTCCTGCTGTAGTATATTTTTCCTGGATCACAGGCGCTATCTGATCCTGAAAATCATCTGCCAGCCCTTCTTCCGGTACTTTATCGATTCCATTTTCATCAAACTCATAACCAATGGATTCACAGGCACGGACATAACGGTCATCATGAAGAAGGATTTCTTTTTTGATTGCAGTTCTTTTGTAAATTCCATAATCGCATTCCATCTGAAGCTTCATCTGATGCGCTCTCGAATGGAACAAAGTTCTGCCTTCTCTGGTTCCATAAACATGTATCTCCATAATCGACTGATCTGCAAATTTAAAGTTGGTTCCAAACATTACAAGAACATTATCCTTAAGCATCTGATCCTTCATTTCTTCTGCATCCTGAAATTCCTGCCCGGTATAATCCAGCACAAAGGATACGCTGTTTGCCTTTCCCGGAAGAAGCTTTGGCGGAACCTTATAGATCTGGGAATTATCCTTCATGGCGCTGGATACGGCAAAAACCAGCGGATACAGCATCAGCACCGCAAAGAGCAGAGACACTGTAACTGCAACAATTTTCAGAAAGCGTTCGGATCTTCCGCAGCGGATCCGGTTTTTTCTGTTTTCCTTTCTCTTCATGTCCATGCCTCCTTTAATTCTTCTCTGATTTCTCAAAATGCATCTGAAGCATGGTCAGTACCGCGATCACGATCAAAAGTACCACCGAAGCAGCTGAACCACGGCCATAATTCAGATCATCATTAAATGCATTATAGATAAAAATACCTTGTGTGGTAGAAGCTCCGCTGGGTCCTCCTGACGCATACATGTATGGAGCATCCAGAAGCTGCATGGTAGTGATCACACACATGATCAACTGGATAAAGATCATAAAAGAGATATTCGGAAGAATAATATGTCTGATCTTTTTAAATCCGGTACATCCGTCCAGAGCTGCCGATTCCATAATGTCTGTAGATACGCCCTGAATCGCGGACAGGTAAAGAAGCACTGTCAGTCCTCCGCCCAGTACCCCTGGAAAGATAATACAGAATTTGACCAGATCCGGATCACTGAGCCATACCTGCGGCTCTCCGCCAAAGAATTTTACGATCTGATTTGCTACACCATAATCCGGATGCCATATCCATCTCCAGATGATCACATTTACTGAAGTCGGAATCAGCGCCGGAAGGATATAAAGAGTGGTCAGGCATTTCTGCAGCCTGATCAGCTCATTAAGCAGAAGCGCCTGGATCAAAGGGATAAAAAAACACATGCACAACTGAAGGAGCAGAAAAATAAACGTATTTTTCCAGGACTCCCAGTAAAACTGCATCTGGAACATTTCCAGGTAATTTTTCAGCCCCACGAATCTTCCCGGGGGATTTATGGGGTCATATTTAAAAAGTGAAATATAAAAAGCACTGAAAATCGGATAATATTTCAGCCAGGCCGTAAAAGCCATAGGAAGAAATAAAATACACCAGGGTGTTACTTTTTTACGGAATGTATAGCTTCCCGGCTTTGCGGTAAAGGATTTTTTCTTTTTCGTACTCATTTTTGCACTCATTTTCCATACCTCCATTTTCTGCATAATCCTGTTAAGATAAAGTATAAAAAAAATTACTTTTCAGGAAAATATACATAGCTTACTTTTATGTCACCTTTTTTAACCTCTTCATTTTTTCCTGGAAGACACCTTAAAAAAAGTGACATTTCTATGAAATATGGTTAAATTTATTCTATTTTCAGAATCCTTGTAATCTGTTATGATTAGTCCAGGACAAAATACCGGCACAAGATCAATGGACCGGATAAAAAGGAGGATTTCATTATGATGAAGAAGAAACTACTGGCCACACTGCTCACGCTTTCCATGACAGCCACAACTCTGGCCGGAGCTGCTGTTGTTTCTGCAGCAGAAGAGCACGAACCGGTTGAACTTACCATCTGGGTAACAAGCCGTAATCAGGATGACTGGTATCTTTCCATGGAAGAAAAATTCCTGGAAGAGCATCCATGGATCACATTAAACAAAGTTGTCAAAGAAGGAGATCCGGGAAATGAATTTTATCAGGGCGTTGCCTCCGGAACTGCTCCTGATCTGGTAAACTGCTCCTTTACCATGATGGATTCTTATATTGCAGCAGGAATCCTGGAGCCACTGAATGCCTATACCGACAGCTGGGATGAATGGGGAAGCTTTACCAAGGAATATGTGGATATGTTTACAAAAGACGATAATATTTATGGAATCCCATCTACAGTTGCTCCCATGCTTTTTGGCTATAATAAGGCTCTCTTTGCAGAGGCAGGTCTGGAAGCTGCTCCAAAAACATGGGAAGAGGCACTGGATTTTGCAAAGAAGATCAATAATCCCGACAATCAGGTTGCCGGATATGCCACTCTGGCTGCTGAATGGACTGAATGGTTCTTCCAGTATTATGTATGGCAGGCAGGCGGCGATCTGACAAAAGAAAACGAAGACGGGACAGCAGAACTGACCTTTACGGATCCGGCTGTGATCGAAGCAGCTAAATATTATCAGCAGTTAAAGAGCGAAGGTGTGCTCCAGAGTGATCTGACCCTGAAATTCGGCGATCTTACCGCTGATTTCGCAATGGGCAAGATCGGTATGATGCCATTTGCATCTGACTGGGTTGCTGACGCGGTATCCAATGGTATGGATCCGGATGATCTTGGACTGTGCCTGCCGCCTGCAGGACCTTCCGGTGAGCAGACTACTGCTATTGCAGGTACTGCTTATGTGATCAACGCAAAATCAGATCAGGCCAAAAAAGATGCTGCATGGGAATACATCAGCTTCTATAACTCCAAAGATTACTTTGCTTCCTACTTTGAAAACCTTGCAACCAAAGGCGCTTTGAGCCCGGTGATCATTCCCCGTGATGACATGAGCGTTACCGATTTCTATGATTTCCCGGAGGAATACAGAGAGGTTCTGGAAGCAGCAAAAACTGTTGGCCGTCTGGAATTCTACGGAAAAGCAGATTTCGGCTCCTATGTTGACCGTGCAGTCCAGAAGATCCTCACTGATCCAAATGCGGATCCGGAAAAAGAATTTGCAGATGCTCAGAAGCTTTGTGAGACCGAGGCTCTGGAAAGTTTTAATGAAGCCAATAAGAAATAAATCCTATCCATTTTCTTTTATATGCCAAAGGAGTGCGGTTGATCCGCACTCCTTTTGTTGTGTCTTTTTCCCAAAAACAGTGTTATAATTTATTAGGAAAGTATCAGATTCAGAGCAGACAAAAAGAGCAGTTCTGCAATAAATCGGAACTGCTCTGAATGTGATTCTTTCATATTGTACCCAGTCGCGGTATTTTAGCCAGTTCTTATATGGGGATTGTATTGTTCCCAGATGGCCAAAATCGTCGAAGATGATGAGAAATCAGCTGAAAACACGCTGATTTTTGTGATGTAAAACATTGCAGGGCATACTTTCAAAGCCTCCCGTTGGCAGGCTTTTTCAAAACACTATAAGAAGTCAGGATGATCAGGATGGTGCATAACACCTTCCCAGCTGTTTCATGGAACTATGGCCACAATTCGGGCAGATAGAAATATCAAAGTCCCACACAGCCTTTAAAAGCTCAGACATGGACATCTCTGTAAACCGTCTTTTAAAACGCTGGTGTCCCTGCAGAGTAAAAATGAGTTTCAGATTTTTTCTCTTCATCCGGTTGTTCAGGAAACCATAATAACGGATCTTCTGAAAACCGGACGGAAGCACATGCATCAGGTATCTCCGAATGAATTCTGTATGCTCCAGAGTGATCTGGCGCCTGGGCTCGCCGGGCTTTTTCCCCCTTGCGGAGAATGTGACTTCCTTTTCCGTGACGGAAAGGATACGGTTGTTGGAGATGGCGATCTTATGGGTATACCGTCCAAGGTATTCGAGCGCATTGCCAAATCCGTGAAAAGTTTTTTTTATGTAAGGGCACCAGTCTTTGCCGTAAAGATCATTTTTGAACGCCTTCCACTCATAGGAATTCCGGAGTTTTTCACAGGAAGAAGAGAGAACGATCTGTCCTTTCCGGTACATGGAATCAAGCTGGGAAAGATATTTCCCTTTAAATTTATCCCGGAGTACCCCGACAGGAATGAAAAACTTGTTTTTTGACCTGCGTATCTTCTTATCATATGTGAGGCCGCCGCCGGAAACAATACAGTGCATATGCACATGGTAGCCGATCTCCTGGTTCCATGTATGGAGCACCTGGATGATGCCGGGTGTCGCACCGAGATACTTCTTATCGTAAGATAATTCAAGAAGTGTTTCGGCACAGCATCTGTGAAGAAGCCCGTACAGAAGCATCTGGTTACAATAAATAAGCGGGTTTAACTCATGGGGCAGGGTGAAGACCACATGAAAATACGGTGCATCAATGACTTCTTCCCGGCGTTTATCCACCCAGATTTCTTTTAAGACAGCCTGGCAGTTTGGGCAGTTCCGGTTACGGCAGGAATTATTG
>USDN01000059.1 GCA_900553515.1 uncultured Blautia sp.
GACCATACTATGCTTGTTCTTGGAAACACCAAAGATATCCAAAAATGTTTCCATATCTAAGAAGGGCTGAGATTTTTACAAATATGGAAGAAAAACAGTATAAACCCTCAGAGTTCCCTGTTTGTTAATCAATTAAAATCCGAATATTAAAATTACAAAAATAATCGGATTCAACTTTGTATTTTGATGCAGACTTCTGCAAAATACGATATAATAAATTTTATGCTGCATCAAAAGGAGGGATCATGTGGAACAACAGGATAATTACAGCATCCAGCGCAGAGGACATCTGAAGATTTTTTTCGGGTATGCAGCCGGTGTGGGAAAAACTTATGCCATGCTGGATGCCGCCCATACAGAAAAAAAGCACGGAACGGATGTAGTCGTAGGTTATATAAGACCGGATGCTCCGACTCATACCAGAAATCTTCTGAAAGACCTGGAAACCCTTCCGCTCCTGATATCAGAGCATAACGGTATTCCGGTAAATGAATTTGACCTTGATGCTGCCATTAAAAGACATCCGGATCTGATCCTCATTGATGAGCTGGCCCATACCAATGCAGACGGCTGCCGGCATCAGAAACGCTATCAGGATGTCCGTGAACTGTTAACAGCCGGAATCGACGTTTACACCACTGTAAATGTCCAGAATATTGAAAGCCTGAATGACACGGTAGCTTCTATTACCGGGATCATGGTGGAAGAACGTATTCCTGACTTTATCTTTGATGAAGCCGATCAGGTAAAGCTGGTAGATATCGAACCACAGGAGCTGATCGAGCGGCTGGAAACTGAAAATACAGAATCCCGTTCCGACAGCTCCAATATTACTTTTACCGCTGAAAAGCTTACCGCATTAAGAGAAATTTCTCTGCGCCGCTGTGCAGACCGGGTAAATAAACTGACAGAGGCATCCCGTATAAAAAGTAACGGAGATTATCACACAGACGAACATATCCTTGTATGCCTGTCCTCCTCCCCGTCAAATGCCAAGATCATAAGAACTGCTGCCAGAATGGCCAATGCTTTTAAAGGAACTTTCACCGCACTGTTTGTAGAGACCTCCGGTTTCTCCTCTATGGATGATGTGGACCGCCAGCGTCTCCGTACCAATGTTTATCTGGCTCAGCAGCTTGGAGCAACAATAGAAACTGTTTATGGAGACGACATTCCTTTTCAGATTGCAGAATTTGCCCGTTTATCCGGCGTGTCAAAAATTGTCATAGGAAGAAGCACTGTTACCCGCCGTCATCTCTTTGGCAAACCGACACTGACAGAACAGCTGATCGCCAACGCTCCCAACATGGACGTTCATATTATACCGGATCAGCCCTCAAACCGTACTTCCTTTCCACATCGGATCAGGAAACATATTATATTTTCAGTTGCTGATATTCTGAAAAGTATAGTAATCCTGTCAGCCGCAAGCTGTCTGGGTTTTTTATTCCAGTGGCTCGGTTTTGATGAGTCAAATATTATCATGATCTATGTTCTTGCAGTACTTGTGACATCTATTGTCACAGTGAACCGCATATACAGCCTGATCGTATCCATTGTCAGCGTACTGGTATTTAATTTTTTATTTACCGTACCCAAATTCACCCTGATGGCTTACGAACGAGGATATCCGGTTACCTTTGCCATCATGTTCATCTGTGCCTTTCTCACCGGCACACTGACCACCAGGATGAAGACCATTGCAAAACAGTCTGCCCATGCAGCCTTTCGTACCAAAGTTTTATTTGACACCAATCAGCTGCTTCAGCAGGCTGCGGACCAGAAGGCCATCCTTACTTCTACTGCCCATCAGCTTGCCAAGCTTCTGAACCGGGATATCATTATTTATCCTGTAGAAAAAAACAGCCTGAAAAAACCTCTGGCCTTTTCCGCCGGAGAAAAAAGTACTGCCGAAGCTTATCTCACAGAAAATGAACGTGCTGTTGCAGAATGGGTATTGAAAAACAATAAACATGCCGGCGCCACCACCCAGACTCTTGCCAATGCAAAATGTCTGTATCTTGCCATACGGGTCAGCAATTCTGTTTACGGGGTTGTTGGGATCGCCGCATGCAGTCAGCCTCTGGATGCCTCTGAGAATAATATCCTGCTCTCTATTCTGGGCGAATGTGCACTTGCTCTGGAAAACAAAAAAAATGCCCAGGAAAAAGAAGAAGCTGCTATCCTTGCCAAGAATGAGCAGCTCCGCGCCAATCTCCTGAGGGCTATTTCTCATGATCTGCGCACACCGCTGACTTCCATCTCGGGAAACGCCAGCAACCTTATATCTAATGGAAGCTCTTTTGATGAAAGTACAAAGCAGACGATCTATCAGGATATTTATGATGATTCCATGTGGCTCATCAACCTTGTGGAAAATCTTTTATCTGTCACCCGTCTGGAAGAAGGACGGCTGAATATCCACATATCCGCGGAACTTGTGGACGAGATAATTCAGGAAGCCCTGCGTCATGTAAACCGACTTTCCAAAGGACACCAGATTACCGTAAGCAATGAAGACGATCTTCTTCTGGCTAAAATGGATGCCAGGCTGATCGTTCAGGTTCTTATTAATCTTATAGATAATGCAATTAAATATACCCCAAAAGGCTCCCACATCCAGATCAGAACTTTTAAAGAAGGTCCGTGGGCTGTGATCGCCGTATCTGACGATGGACCGGGTATTGCCGACGAAAACAAAAAACAGGTATTTGATATGTTCTACAGCGGAACCCACCAGATTGCCGACAGCCGCCGCAGTCTGGGACTTGGACTTTCCCTGTGCAAATCCATAATCAATGCCCACGGCGGAACGATCCGGGTTTCCGATCATCTGCCCCACGGCACTGTATTCACATTTACATTACCAGCCGAGGAGGTACAGTTACATGAATAAACCCCTGATCCTGGTGGTTGAAGACGATTCATCTGTAAAGAATCTGATCACAACCACTTTAAAAGCACATGATTACCGCTATCTGGTTGCCGGAAACGGCGAAACTGCAATTCTGGAAGCTTCTTCCCATAATCCTGACATTGTTCTCCTGGATCTGGGACTTCCGGATATGGATGGAGTAGAAGTCATCCACAAGATCCGATCCTGGTCCACCATGCCTATTATTGTCATCAGCGCACGCAGCGAGGATACTGACAAGATCGACGCACTGGATGCAGGCGCAGACGATTATCTGACCAAGCCATTCTCTGTAGAAGAACTTCTGGCAAGGCTCCGTGTGGTACAGAGGCGGCTTTCCATGATGGCAAACGAGTCTCCTGTGGAATCTTCAGTGTTTATAAACGGCGCTCTCCGGGTGGACTATGCAGCCGGATGCGCCTATCTCAATGATGAAGAGCTTCACCTGACGCCTATTGAGTATAAGCTCCTCTGCCTTCTTTCCCGAAATGTCGGAAAGGTTCTGACCCATACTTTCATTACACAGAGTATCTGGGGCAGCAACTGGGAAAATGATGTGGCATCCCTTCGGGTATTTATGGCTACTCTCCGCAAAAAACTGGAACAGGGGCCGGACTCCCCTCAGTATATCCAGACTCATATCGGGGTAGGTTACCGCATGATCAAAACCGAATAAAACACTCCTGATTCTATGGAGTCAAAAAATCCCTGCTGCCAGTGGTATCTCCACTGACAGCAGGGATTTCATTTGTTTATCAGAATTCCGGCTCAATCAGTCCGTAAGTGTTTCCCTTACGTTTATAAACAACATTTACCTGATCCGTCTCTGCATTCACAAATACGAAGAAGTTATGTCCCAGAAGCTCCATCTGCACACATGCATCCTCCGGATACATCGGTTTGATGTCAAATTTCTTGGTACGGATGATCTTAACCTCCTCATCCTCTTCATATTCCTTATCAATGTATTCCTGCTGGAAGTTTCCGGCAGACTGTTTCCTGTCTACAATTTTGTTTTTGTATTTACGGAGCTGGCGTTCAATCACCTCTTCTACAAGATCAATTGAAACATACATATCATTGCTTACCTGTTCAGAGCGGATGATATTGCCTTTTACCGGGATCGTAACCTCGATCTTCTGTCTTTCTTTTTCAACACTTAAAGTTACTACAACTTCGGTGTCAGGAGTGAAATACCGTTCCAGTTTACCAAGTTTGTCTTCAACGGCTGTTCTGAGTCCTTCAGAAACAGTGATGTTTTTTCCGCTAATAATAAATTTCATACATCCATCCCCTTTGCTGTTTATTTGGGCAACATTTACACAAAAAAACTGTGTCTGATGTTTATGAAGTCATTATACCACAAACCCATGAATTTTAACAACACTTTAGGAAATTTTTATATTAAAAAGTATAAGTTGCACTATTAACTGATAAATATTCTCATTTCTTCATTTACTGGATACCGGATATGCACATCTGCAGGCACCTTTTTTCTGCCGCAGCCGGACCATCCGCTTCCTCCCCTGACGGAGCCTCTGTCAGAAGCTCCTGACCTTTTTTATCTGTCACACAGTAAAGCCCGATCCCTTCTCCCGCAGACGCGTCACTGGATATTTCCAGTTCATAGGTTTTTCCGTTTTCTACTGCAACCGGTTGTTTCAGGAAAGAATAAAGGGCTGTGTTTTCCTTGATCCCATAAGTATCTCCCTTACTTTCATAGAGCAGCTCCCCTGTTGTCTTATCCCGGAGAGCAATCTCCAAGCTGACAGGCTCTGTCCCCGCCTGAGTAAACACGCGGATTTTGATATTGGACAATGTGGTTCCGTCTGCGGTAAATTCCTGCACCACCGGCTGGTTTTCTTCCAACATCACCACATTTTCCATTTCCATATTCTGGCGGCTGTTATCAAAGAAATTCACTTTTCCCTGAAGCACCCCCATTGCGCATACCAGCATAGGAATCACAAAGGCTGCCACTCCAAAAAGAAAGGCGGACCGGATCTGCCATATCAGCCCTTTTGCCACAACCTCTCCTTTTCTGCTGTGGTATCTGGGATGACCAAATACCACATAGATCACAAGAACGATCCACATTGCTGTGCAGAGAAGCTCCTGATCGTGGAACCGGTAAATATCCCACATCCGGACTGCAAATTCTCTGTCCTTCAGAATATATTTCAAAATTCCGCTGTTCAGTACTCGTTCATCTACCATACTCTGACTGCAGAAAATATACATGGCAAGCATAAAAATGTTTGTTACCATCAAAAGCAGATTTCCATTGCCGCTGATCATAATATTCAGAACAAGGAATGGAGCCATCAGAAGGATCCACTGAGGATTCCAGGTGGAAAATCCAAAAATAGCAAAGCTGACTGCCACACAGAAAAATACCGCCCAGGATTCCAGTTCTCCTTTTGTCTCTGTTTTTCTCTGATAAGCCCACACAAGCACAAAAGCTGCCACAGCCGCCAGAAGATTGATGCCGCTGAAAAATCCCAGGGCAAAAGGCTTCTGCACATATTCCAGAGCGCCAAATCCGAAAACATTTCTCCTGAAGGCTTCTGATCCCATATTCGGAAGAATCTCCACTGCCAGAGGAACCGCCATAAGTATCGTATATCGAATCAGATTTCGTATCTTCTTTTCTTTCAGAAGAAGCAGAACCAGAAAATACAGCACTGCATGGTATTTAAAAGTTGCTGCCATGCCAAAAGCAAGTGCAAACTGCCACATTTTTCCTGTCAGAAAAAGATAGAAGCCCAGCACCATAAAAAACACTGTAAAAATATCATACTGGCTAAAAATGAACTGGCTGAATACTCCCATGGGAAACACCAGAAATGCAAACTTGCACAGAAGGGATTTCTTTTCTCCAAATCCCATTTCCTTACCGATCCGGTACATCAGCTGAGCTGTGATAAAATAAAGAATCACCGGAAGGAGCTTATACCACATGATATTGATGAAGCTATTAGTGAGAATGGCCTCCGGTGCATGTCCGGTAAGATAAAGAGGCAGGTTCCAGATAGCGTATGCCAGAAAGGTGCTGGGCAGGTAATTAGCCCAGTATCCTCCGGACTGCTCATAGCTTGCCTGATAAAAGTCTGTAAAATGCTCATACATCAGGAAGGAACGGTTTCCGGTCAGCTTCACATCCGAATGGGCACAAAGTACAAAAAGCACTGCCAAAATCAGAAAAGAAAAAATCCAGTCAAGTCTGCAGAGTTCTTCTCCATTCCACAGACGCATACCTTCCCACTCTGCTTTTTTTCGGGAAAAATATCCCGGCGTGTTTTTTTCTTTTTTCTTATTCATTACTGTTCTCCTTCGTATCCGCAGCTTCTGAATCCTTTTTCTCCACTTTCTCAGATACGTTTTTTTTCAGAGTCTCCTCTTCTTCAAAATTCAGACGTTCCTCCTCTACTACAAGAGGACGATCCAGGACTCTGGTATTGATACTCAGCACATACTCTCCTAAAAATCCAATAAAAAACAGCTGCAGAGATCCCAGAAAGAACATACCGATCACCATTGGTGCAATACCTGCCGAAAAACGATCCCAGTACATCAGCTTCAGTACCAGATACACAAGCGCCGCCACAAGACTTAATCCACCAATGATAAATCCGGCAAAAGTGGCAAGTCTCATCACCACTTTTGAGTAAGAAGTAATGCCGATCATGGCATAGTCATACAGGCTGTAGAAATTATTCTTGCTCTTTCCTGCCCGACGCTTCGGCTGTGTATAAGGGATTGCCTTATAATCAAATCCCAATTCTGCAATAATACCGCGAAGATACGGCATGGGATCATGAAGATCTCTCACTACATCTACAAATTTTTTGTCATACAGGCCAAATCCGGTAAACTGTTCTATATGGTCGATATCCGTGATCTTCTGGATCAGTTTATAATAAAGACCGCGGATCTTATACATAATCTTCCGTTCCTGACTGGCCTTTTTGACGCCGATCACGATCTTATGCCCGTCTTCCCATTCTTTTACAAATTTCGGGATCATATCTACCGGATCCTGAAAATCTGCACACATACGAACCACACAGTCTCCGTAGGCCTGCTTCATTCCGTAGACCGGAGATCTTGCCTGACCGAAGTTCTTAGCGTTAAAAATAGCCTTAATCTTTTTATTATTTGCACAAAGACCTCTGAGGATCGCCTGGGTGTTATCTTTTGAATGGTTATCGATAAACAGGATTTCATAATCATAATTACTGAGATCCCGTTCCATTACTTCTATGATCGCCTTTGAAAGAGCAGCCACATTTGCTTCTTCATTATAGGTGGGGATCACCACCGATATCTTTTTTTTCATTTTGTGTCTCCTGTACTCCCGGTTTTCAGCCAGGTAATGGTTTCTCTGATTCCCTCCCGGAAGGTGTATTCCGGCACAAATCCGGTATCCTCTGTAAGAGAAGAAATATCCGCACAAAGATTCATCACTGTGCCTGCCGGATATGGTCTGGCTCCAATCCCGGTTTCTTCTACGCCGGTAAGCTCCGCCATAATTTCTATATAGTCTTTAAGAGGCGCTGCCTTCCCGCTTCCCACACAGTACACGGCTCCGTCTTTTCCTTTTTCTCCTATAAGATAATAAGCTCTTCCTGCATCTGCACTGAAAAGATAATCCCATCTCTGCAAAGCCGGGGTAAAAGATGTTTTTTCCCCGGCAAGCATTTTCCTAAGTCCGGATGCCACCATGGTGGTTTCTTTTTCATAAATTCCGTAAACGCTGAAGATTCTTGGCCAGATACACTCCATCCCCAGCTCCTTACAAAGCATCCGTGCCAGCTGCCCGGAAGCAAGCTTTGCAGCGCCATAGGGAGTGGTTGGATTTACCGGACTGTCCGGAGAGATCTTATCCACATCCATAGGACCGTATTCCGCCTGGGATCCCGCACCGATAAACCGCCTGCAGCCAAGAGCATACGCCGCCTTCACTGCTGCCAGCGTATATGCAATGTTCCTGCTCTGAAGCTCTGTGCTTGAGTTTCGGTTTTCTCCTGTATTCCCCCATGCAATATGGTAAAAGGTGTCGCATTTTTCCATAATTTTCTGGGGAAGCGTCTCCAACTCTTCCAGAGAACAGTCTACCATATGAAGCTTTTCACTTTCCGGCAGACGTTTCTTCTTTCCTGAGGAAGCCCTGAGCACTGCATAAACCTCAATGCCTTTTTTAATACATTCATTTATCAGAGCTGTACCGATCATGCTGGTAGCTCCTGTTACAATAATCCTCTGCATATTTTCCTTTCTCTTTCCCGTCCGGTATTTCTGTCAGCCCCGCTCCGGAAGCGGAATGTACATGTTTTCTTCCAGCTCCTCTCTGGATAAAAACGGATACATATCCTCCAGCGGTGCAGAGATCATCCTTCCATCCGGAAGCTTTTTAGAGGAAGTCTTCGGCTCTGTTTTCTGATATTTGGTGACAAACACCTCGCAGATCACAGCCCCTTCCGTTTCCAGTGCCTTATTGATTTTTTCTTCCAGCTCCTCTGAGCTGTGAATACAGTCATAAGGAAATCCGTATGCCGGAGCAAGCCGGCTAAGATCCGGAAAGCTTAAATCTCCGCTTTCTTCCCCTACACCTACCAGCGGCTCTCCGAAATAAGTCTGCTGTGTCTGACGGATAGAATGATATCCCTGATTATTTATCACAAAAAGCTTCACCGGCAGACGATTGTGGATGATAGTCTGAAGCTCCTGAATATTCATCTGGAGACTTCCTTCTCCGGTCACACATACCACCGGCTTCTTTTCAGATGCAATACAGACTCCAATAGCTCCCGGAAGGCAGAATCCCATGGATGCCGTGTTGGGATTTGTAATAAATCGCTGTCCTTTTTTCACCTTAAAGGTCTGGCTTCCTGCTACGCGGGAAGTCCCCACACTGACCATCAGATTCTGATCTTCTTTCATGGCTTTTGACAGTTCTTCATAAAAAGCATAGATATTAGTGCAGTCTTCTTCTACAGTCTCATAATGCTTTTCTGTGACCACCGGATATTTTTCTTTCCATAGCAGACACTGCTCTCTCCATGCCTTTCCCTGAAACAGAGGGGTTTCTTTTGAAGCGCCCCTGTTCCGGGCAGACAGGATCAGCTTTTTGATCAGTTCTCCTGCATCTCCGCATACCGGAAGGCTTACATGAAGACTTGGTTTTTTTAATTCATTTTCATCAATGTCATTGAGAATGGTATAGCTTTCTCTTGCCCAGTCCTGAAACTGGAAACCGGTCTGGGCAAATCCCTGACGGTTTCCAATAGAAAGAAGCACATCGCTGTTCTGAAGAGCAAAGTTTCCAGGTCTTGTTCCGGTTCCTCCGCTTCTTCCCACAAACAGAGGATGGTCATATTCCATGGCATCTACACTGCTCATTCCTGTCACTACAGGAACCCCCAGCAGCTCTGCCAGCTGGTGAAATTCCTTCGACGCCCCTGCAAGACGCACACCGTTTCCCGGAGAAAGTACCGGACGGCTGCTGTTCTGGATCTTATCCAGAATCTGGTCTATAATCTCCTGCGAGATTTTCGCCGGCTGCTGTTCCGGATTTTCAGAAGGATCATAAGACGAAAGATCCTCAGTTTCCACCACAGCTCCCTGTACGTCCAGAGGAATATCCAGCCATACAGGACCGGGTCTTCCATTTACCGCAAGATAAAGGGCTTTTTCCAGATGATAACGGATCTCCTCCGGCCGGATCACCATATGGGCATATTTTGTCAGGGGCTTTACTACCGGGACAATATTACATTCCTGCACGCCCATACTTCTCAGCGGAAGTCCGGAAGCCTCCACTGTGGTGGCATATCTGGCCTGACCGGAAAATACGATCATGGGAATGGAATCCATCCATCCTCCCAGCACACCTGTCACTGCATTGGTAGCGCCGGGTCCTGTGGTGACACAGACCGCCGCCATTTTGTTTCCCAGACGCGCATAGGCTTCTGCTGCCATGGCACAGGCCTGTTCATGATGCTGATAGGTGCAGCGAAGCTTTGGATGATGACCAAAGGCGTCATTCATGTGCATGGCGCCTCCTCCGGTCACGGTAAACACATCCTGTATACCCCACTGTGCAATATATTCTGCAATATAATCAGATACTTTCTGTTTCATTTTTTCTCCACCTTACATATAATCCGGACATTTCTGCACACATACCATACGTTTTCCGGATGCCTCAATCGGAATCTCATCCACATACGTCACATCGATCTGCGCTTCGTCCCCCAGATATTTCCGATAGGAGGCAACTACCTCTTCCTCGTTGACTCTGGTACGATCTGCATTCAGAAGAAGCTCGTAGCGTTTCTTTTCCCACTGGATACATTTTGCCTGATGTACGATTCCTTCCATATTGATCAGAACGTTCATAAACACATGGATGGATAAAGGCTCTCCCTTGCAGTTGTACATCATGGAGCCCCGACGTCCGTAGATTTCCGTAAAATATCCGTGCTTTCTTCCCTTTTCATCAGTCACTTCTTTATAGATTCCGGTATCTCCGGTATCATAACGAATCATAGGAAAAGCTTTGTTATAATAGTCAGTTACAACAATCCTGCCCAGCTCTCCCGGTTTTACCGGTTCATCCGAATCAAGACTGAGCATTTCAATATAAAAATTATACAGATCCACGGTATAATGGTCCTCATCCCCTACCTGGCAGGCAAGGAAGCCGTTTTCATTATTTCCGTAGGAGCGTACAGCCGTAAAACCAAAAATCTCCCGTATCTCGTCATAAGTCTTCTGTGGAAGAGCCTCGCCCATAGCAAAAACCATTTCCACATCCCATTTGCTGATATCTACATTTTTTCTCTTCAGATAGCCGGCAAGAACCACCAGCGCGCTGGAGTAAGCTACCAGAACCTGGATCCGGTCTTTGCGGATCTTTTCACAGATCCCGGCCAGCGCCTCGTCTCCCATGTTGGAGATATCGATCATGATCAGGTTGTTTTTAAAAGATTTCCATTTGGAGATTACATTTTTTCCCGGGATCCATACACGAAATTCTCCTCTTTTCATTCCCATACGAAAGCCATTCAGCTCCATAAAGGAAATAAAGTTCATATTCACCCGGTTCATTTTGTCTCCGTCGCAAAGCACCGTAAACGGAGCGCCTGTGGATCCGCTGGTCTTCAGCTGGAACAGGCTGTCCTTTTTGTCCTGATACATGTGGCAGAGGATGGTATCCTTGTTTTCGTTGTATTTCATTTTTGTCATAACAGGAAAATCTGTGATATCACGGGCATTCTGATAATCCTTATAATACGCGGAGTGCTTTTTCGCATGTTCCAGAAGCATCTCCACACGGCGCTGCGCGTATTCCTCAGTGATCCCTTCTACGATCTCCCGTTTATTTACTGCTTTTATTTTTGCAAGCTTCCCTCCGTGAAGCCTGTCCAGACCGTTAAAAGCAGCCCTTCTCAAAATTTCTCCAGCCTGCATATTTTTTCCTTTCCATTAAGAGCAGAATTTTATTCTTCCGCATATTTATTTTACAGTGATCCCATTTTCCTCACTGAATCATGCCTTACTGCTTCAGCGGCTGTGCTTTTCTGTCTCCTGCTTTCCAGAATCCCAGAAGAATCACTGCCGCCACACGGATGGCATTAGCAATCAGAACCGCTTCCGCAAATCCCATGATACCGCTGTTCTTTGTAAAAAGCAACACAAGAGCAGTGATGATCACCAGATGAATGATCTGCAGGATCAACTGCCATTTTTCTTCTGTAAAGGTCAGCACTACAATAAAAAGATAAGCAGACAGAACTCCCAGTATCTGACTGAGGTTCACAACCGTCATCATTCCTTTTACAGACTCATAAAGATCCCCGTAAAACAGCCATACAAACAACGGTGTTCCAATCTGAGAACCTATAAAAAACACAAGACTGACACCCACACCGATTCCGGTAAACTGCAGAAACTGCTTCCTTCCCATACGTTCCTGATTCCGTGTAAGATAAGAAATAATGATCGTGTTCACTGGAGCCACCAGAAGCACCAGTGTTTTTCCGATCAGAGATGTCACATAATACTGTGTTACTGCCAGATGCCCGATCAGATGCTCCAGAACAAGGCGATCAATGTTCAGCGTCAGATTAGTGATCAGATAGGAAACAACAAGAAATCCACCTCTCTGAAAGGCTGTGCCAAACCAGCTGCTTCTCTTAAAAAATCCATGGAATACGGTTCCGGTGGCTGCAAGATATATAAGTGCCGCCACTTCTCCTGTCACAAATACCAGAAACCAGTTTTTTGTCAGCAGATAAAGTCCAAAGCCTGCCACATATCCCACAGTCAGCACTGCATAATAATTAAAATAATTCCGGTAATTCAGATTCAGACGATATTCCACATCTCCATAATACCGGAAGATTGTAGTCATAAGAAGAAGGACGGTCCAGAAGATCACGGAAACAGAGGTCATGGAGTTTTTTCCCACCATCAGAGTCACAACCGTACCCATACCCCCAAATAAAAGAAGCAGGATATTATAGTCTCCGTTCTTTACCTGGTAATCTCTTCTCACAACAAGGCGGCTGGTGTTTAAAGCCTGCCCCACCGAAGGACAGAGAATCGCCACCAGCCCCATAAGATACAGCAGCTCACCAAGCTGGTCACTTCCCATGAAACGGTTCAGCAGCGGATAAACCAGAACCTGCAGAACCCCGTTCATCAGAAGCGCGCCTCCTATGGTGTAGGCTGTATTTGATACAATTTTTTTATTTTTTTCTTTCGATGCCAAAAAGCACCCTCCCCAGTTATTTTTTTATGTATTTCTCACACCGGTTCTCAAAGGATTTCCGTTTTCCAGAATTCAGCACCGGGATCTCGTCCACATATTCCACGGTAATTTCCGCTTCCTCTCCAAAATACGGTCCGATAAAATCCAGGATGGCTTTTTCATCGATCTGCTCTTTGTCTCCGTTCAGCCAGAGAGTATATCGGGTTTCATCCTCCTGAATGAAACGGTACTGGTCGATCCCTTTCGCCATGGAAAGACCGTTCAGAAGCACAAAAGGAGAAACGATCCGTCCCTTGCAGTCGTAGATCATATCGCCCCGCCGTCCATACAGCTCCTTCAGATACAGGCGGAAACGTCCGTCTTTTTCCTTCCGTTCTGCCACTGCCAGATCTCCATTGTCATAGCGGATCAGAGGAATGGCATAATTATAAAGGTCTGTGATCACGATACGCCCCAGTTCTCCGGGCTCTGCCGGTTCATCACTGTCAAGCTTCAGAATCTCATAATAATAGCTTTCCGTATCTATATAGTAGCTTTCGTCTTCCTCCCGCTGAAGTCCCATGATCCCGTTTTCTTCATTGGAATACCAGGAGCGCACGGTACAGCGGAAAATCTTTTCCAGATTTCTCCGGACCTCGCCGGGCATACTCTCTGAAATCGGAAGAATAGCTTTTACGCAGAAACCTTTTGTGTCCACATGATATTTTTCGATATAGCGTCCCAGTTCTCCGATAGCAGAGGAATAGCCAATGATACACTTTACCTTTTTCTTCCGGATCACAGAAACCATCTTTCCAAGAGCCTTATCATCCAGATTGGAGCAGTCCATCATGATCAGATTTTCTGCAGTGCGGGAAAGCCAACTCTTTTTTGCATGATCTCCCACCCACATACGGATAAAAGCTTCTTTCATACCGATATAATAGCCTCCCGCAGCTCCCAGAAAAATACTGGCAGCTGTATTATGGAGGATCTTGTTGCGGTTCTGGATCATGGCAAAGGGTGTTCCTGTAGACCCGCTGGTATACATGATCCGGTTGTCGGAAGCCTCTTTGTAAACGCTGGACTGGCACTCCTCATAATGACTTCTGTAAGCGTCCTTATTCATCACCGGCATTTTTTCCAGCGGGGTATCCGGATCAAAGTCCTTATAAAATTCCGTAGTACGCACTGCATGAGCAATCAGCTTACGGATTTTTTCCTGCGTCCTGTCTATGGGAGTTCCTTTTTTGTAGCTGTCCCGGATCTCCTCGTAATACTTCCGGACCTTTCCGCCCTTCAGCCGGTCCACGGTCCAGAAACCGTACCAGCGCAGCTTTTCGTCAATTATCATCTGCATGTTCCTTCCCGGCTGTTCTTAAAGTTCTCCGGCCTCCCGGATAACTTTTGCCATATAGTCGATCTTTTCATCTGTCATTCCCGGATACAGACCTACCCAGAAGGTATCACGCATGATCCTGTCTGTATTTTCCAGTGTTCCGGCAATACGGTAACCCTTTCCTTCGGCTCTCATCTGGTCAAAACACGGATGCTTGGTGAGGTTTCCGGCAAACAGCATTCTTGTCTGGACGCCTTTGCTTTCAATATAAGGAACCACCTTGTTTCTGTCTACACCTTCTTTACAGGTAAGAAGGAAGCCGAACCAGCTTGGATCTGAATTCGGGCATGCTTCCGGAAGGATAAATTTCTCTTCCATTCCCTCCAGGGCTTTGCGGAGACGGGCATAATTATGACGTCTTCTTTCTACAAATCCCGGGAATTTCTCCAGCTGGGCGCAGCCGACTGCCGCCTGCATGTCTGTTGCCTTCAGGTTATATCCAAAGTGGGAATATACATATTTATGATCGTATCCCAGAGGAAGCTCTCCGTACTGTCTGTCAAAACGATGTCCACAGACGTTGTCCTTTCCGGACGGACAGCGGCAGTCGCGTCCCCAGTCGCGAAGAGATCTTACGATCTTGTGGAGCAGCGGATTTCTGGTATAAACAGCGCCGCCCTCTCCCATAGTCATATGATGAGGCGGATAAAAACTGGAGGTTCCAATATCACCGATCGTTCCGGTCAGTTTTTTCTCGCCGTTGATCTCATACTCAGAGCCCAGAGCATCACAGTTATCCTCGATCAGCCACAGCTGATGAGCCTGACAGAAATCTGTCAGTGCTTTCAGATCAAAAGGATTTCCCAGTGTATGCGCGATCATCACTGCCTTTGTTTTTGGAGAAAGCGCTTCTTCCAGACGGGTCACATCGATATTATACTGAGGAATGGTCACATCCACGAACACCGGAACCGCTCCGTACTGAATCATAGGTGCTACTGTTGTTGGAAATCCTGCAGCCACAGTAATAACCTCATCTCCCGGAAGCACCTGACGTTCTCCAAGAAGAGGGGAGGTCAGCGCCATAAATGCAAGAAGGTTTGCGGAAGAGCCGGAATTTACCAGAGAGCAGAAACGTACTCCCAGATATTTCGCAAAGTTCTCCTCAAACTGATCTGCATATCTTCCTGCCGTCAGCCAGAACTCCAGTGCGCTGTCCACCAGATTCACCATCTCTCTGGAATCGTAAACTCTGGAAGCATAAGGGAGCCTGTCTCCTTCTTCAAAAGGCTTCTGCTGATTATGATATTTGCGGCAGTAATCATCTACCATACCAAGGATTTCTTCCCTGGCCTGCTGTTCTGTCATATTTTCAAACATAGTCTGTCTCCTCTTTTATTCTATTTCATCTGATCCAGAAAGCTTTGGATCTGTTTTTTCATAATAAGATTGATGTCTTCTCCGGACTGCCATGCCTTCGTCCATTCTACTGTCTTTTCCACCGCCTGACGAACACCCCATGCCGGTTTCCACCCGAGGACGTTCCGCAGCCGGGAACAGTCCAGTTTCAGGAAGTTTGCCTCATGAGGACCGCCTGCAAAATGATTTTCCCAGGTCTGTCCCTCTCCCCATACCTCACAGAACAGCTCCACCAGCTCTCCTGTGGTAACACAGTCCTCATCTCCCGGTCCTACGTTGTAATATCCTTCATACTTCTGATCTTCATACTGCAAGGCAGCGATCATAAGATATGCGTACAAAGGCTCCAGTACATGCTGAAAAGGTCTTGTAGAATGGGGATTCCTTACCTGTACAGGCTTTCCTTCCATTGCCGCACGGATGCAGTCCGGGATGATCCTGTCTGCGGCAAAGTCTCCGCCTCCGATCACATTTCCGGCCCTGGCTGTTGAAATTCTTGTATCCCGGTCTCCGAAAAACGAATTTTTGTAGCTGTGTGTCACAAGCTCAGAACAGGATTTGCTGTTAGAATACGGATCGAAGCCATCCAGCGGGTCGTTTTCACGATATCCCCACTCCCATTCCCGGTTATGGTATACCTTGTCTGTAGTCACATTCAGAAAAGATTTTACTGTTTCTGTCTGACGGACACATTCCAGAATATTCACCGTTCCCATTACATTTGTTTCGTAAGTATATACAGGATTTTTGTAAGACTCCCGCACGATCGGCTGCGCTGCCAGATGAAGCACAATCTCCGGCTCTGTTTCCCGGAATACTTCCATCAGCTTATCCAAATCGCGAATATCCCCGATCACAGAATGCATCTGATTTCCCATATCTGTCAGATTAAAAATCGATGGTTCTGTAGGCGGTTCAAGGGAATATCCGGTCACTTCTGCCCCGGCATCCAGAAGCAGACGGCACAGCCAGGTTCCCTTAAAGCCTGTATGTCCTGTTATCAGGACTTTTTTTCCATTATAAAAACTGAGATCAAAATTTTTCATAAATAACTGAAATCTCCTGTAAGCTTAATCTGTCGGTAACTTTTCATAATTATGAGTATTATACTATTCTTTAGGCAGTGTGGCAAGGTTTCCTTAGCGGTAAAACAGGGCAACCGCATAAAAAATATTAATACCAAAATCATCACTTTTCCGTTATAAATAAAAGAAAAGGGTGATTTTTATGATGGAAATGAAAAAGTATTTTTCAGATTTGGTAGATAGCAGAGATAATCGAGGATTGAGACATACTCTCGTGGATATCGTAGTTATGAGTATTTATGCTGTCTTATGCGGTTATACAGATGCAGAAAATATGGCATTTTTTATGAAACTTCAAGAACCTTAAAAAGCTCAGGGCCTATGAGACACTTGAAAAAAGTCATGGGCGGATTGAAAAAAGGAAGTACAAAATCTCACAGGATATTGATTATCTGACGGGAAAAGAGAATTGGAAGGGATTAAAATCCATCGGCAAGGTAGAAAGCATCCGGGAAATTGATGGAAAAAGAAGTACAGAAACAAGATATTATATCTTAGATCAGGAAATGACATCAGAAGAAATGTCTCATATCGTAAGAGGGCATTGGGAGATAGAAAACAGTCTGCATTGGGTATTGGATGTTCATTTCCGGGAAGATGCCTGTAGAATTAAAGCAGAAAAAGCAATGCAAAATCTGTCCCTGATCAGAAAAATTTGTTATAATCTGATGAAATTGGATAAACGGTTTGATAAAAAGAAAAAAATGACTTATGAGAAAATGAGTATGTTATATACATATCATTTAGAATATGTGCAGGAATTGATTTTTTGAGAAAATTGTGGAAAACATTTAAAAATATCCATCTAGGGAAATATTTCTCTAAATGGATATTTTTATGCGGTTGCCCTGAGCGGTAAAAGCAGGCAGAGACAGTATCCTGTGCCCCTACACATTCAAACTGCCTCTGCCTGTTTTTTATCAAATCAAATTTTAGGTTAATGACTGTTTCAATCAGATGTTCAGAAGATCACTGAACTCCTTTAAAGCCCCGTCGGTCTCATGTGCAAGAACACGTTTTGCAAGAACTTTGCCCAACTGTACGCCCTCCTGATCAAAACTGTTTACATTCCATACAAATCCCTGGAACATGATCTTGTTCTCAAAGTGTGCCAGAAGTGCTCCAAGAGCCTGAGGTGTCAGAGACTCGCCCACAATAATACTGGACGGGCGTCCGCCCTCAAAGTTTTTGTTGCGGTTCTCATCTGCCTTGCCGCATGCAAAAGCAACGATCTGAGCCACTACGTTTGCACAGAGCTTCTGCTGGCTTGTGCTTCCCTGGATCACAACATCTGTACCGATCTGGCTGTTTTTAAATCCAACAAACTGAAGCGGTATGATATCTGTTCCCTGATGAAGAAGCTGATAGAAGGAATGCTGTCC
>USDN01000060.1 GCA_900553515.1 uncultured Blautia sp.
AGAACTTTGATATATATGCAAATATATTATAACGGAAGAAATTTTAATGGACAAGTATGGCTATGATAAAAATTCCTCTTAACTTCCGTATCACATCGTAATATACTGTACTTGCATCAGTAATACAGTATAAGTCAGGACAAAAAAGATTGGAACTATTAATTAACAACCACGCAATCAAACCTATATACGAACAAATATCTGACCAAATAAAGTCATTGATAATGAGCGGTGAATTGCAATCGGGCGAAGCTATTCCATCTATTCGTTCAATGGCTAAATCACTTCATATAAGTGTTTTAACAGTACAAAAAGCCTATGACAAATTACAATCAGATGGATTTATTGAAACTACGGCAGGGAAAGGCTGTTTTGTATCTGCACAAAATCAAGATTTTTATTTAGAAGAACAACAAAAAAAGATTGAAAATCATTTCAATGAAGCCATCGAAATTGCACGCTCAAGCGGAATAAAGTTAGATAAATTGATTGGACTTTTGTCACTGTTATACGAGGAGGATTAAGAATGAATACAGCATTAACGATTACAGGCTTAACAAAGAACTATAGCCATTATACCACTTCACATTAGATAATATTTCTTTCAGCATACCATCTGGAAGCATTGTAGGACTGATTGGAGAAAATGAAGCAGGAAAAAGCACAACCATCAACTCTATTTTAGGTCTTATAAAAAAAGATAGTGGAAAAATCACGATTTTAGACCACGATGTAGACACTCTTAACTATGCGGTGAAAGAAAAAATCGGTGTTGTATTTGATGGAAATAATTTTTCGGAGGAATTAACACCTGTAAAATTAAGCAAAGTATTGCGAGATATTTATCCTTCATGGGAACAATCCTATTTTAATAGCCTATTAGACCAGTTGAATATACCCGCAACAAAAAAGAATAAAGCTTTTTCAAAAGGAATGAAAATGAAACTTTCTATTGCAGCAGCATTTGCCCACCATCCTCAATTACTGATTTTGGATGAAGCAACCAGTGGTCTTGACCCGATAGTGAGGGATGATATTTTAGATATGTTTTTAGAATTCGTGCAGGATGAAGAACATTCTATTTTGGTATCATCTCATATCACAAGCGATTTGGAAAAAGTTGCTGATTATATCGTTTTTATCCACGAAGGAAAAATGATTTTTTGTGAGCCAAAAGACGAACTATTAGAATGCTACGGAATTATCAAATGTGGGGCAGCACAGTTTGAGGCTATTGACAAAAAAGACATCGTAACTTATCGCAAGCAGGCTTACGAGTGGCAAATATTAGTTACTAACCGGAAAAAAATGGCTAAGAAATATCCTAAAGCAATGGTTATTCCTGCTACAATAGACGAAATTATGCTGCTTTATGTGAAAGGAGAAAATTAATGAAAGGACTAATTCGCAATAACTTTTATTCAATGGAAAGTAATGTAAAAATATCTTTTATTATTGCATTGTTTTTGTCTATTGTGGCTTTTTTTGTAAAACACAATGCCTTTATTCAGATGATTATATCAATGCAAGTATTTGTTTTCATAGTGAATGTGTCCTCTTATGCTAAAAATCGGTACAGAAAAAAATGAGTTGATTATTCTTTTATCATCAATTGCTTCTATAGGATTGTTAATCTTATAATCTGCCATTTTAACACCATTAACTGGTGAAATGAACCTGAGAAATTCATTTGTAGGAATGGTATCTACGATAGTTGCATTGACAATATTTATAATCTCTTATTTTGTTTCAGTAAGAATATATCGTCACAAAGAGTTTAGTTGAAGAATACTAAAAATAAGAATCTTCTTTAGAAATCAGAGGTTTTAGACCTAATCTTCTATAGGAGATTTTTATTTTTCTCTTTTTACGGAAAAGTTTCAGGGGCAAATCTGACTCATGTGAGTCAAATCTGCCCCTGTTTGGAACTATCATTTCCCGACAGCCCCTTTTTTATGATAAAGCCAGCGTCAGTGTACAAGAGGCTATATCAGTCAAGAAGTTCTTTTACCGATTCCGGTGTAAATACTACTTCCTTTATATGGTCTACCTCGATCTGGTAAAGGGCATTTGCTGCCAGATGCTCTGCCGCCTGTTCCAGGTCACGTATTCCAGAAGTATCTGAATATTTCCGGATCACAGCATCCAGTGCATCTCCTTCTATAATACACTCATGAGTTTCCAAGCCCATTCTTTTCAGCACTTTTGGAAGAGCAAATCTGGAAAAGATCACCTTTTTTTCTTCAAAAGTATAATCTGGAATCTCAATAACAGCAAAACGAGACATCAGAGGCGCACTGATCTGAGACTTATCGTTAGCCGTGGCAATTGGATAAACTCCAGATGTAGGAACCATACATTCCATATAATTATCCGTAAAGCCCAGATTATCCAGAAGTGTCAGAAGAACATCTGCCGGATTTCCATTTCCCTTACCTGATGCAGCCTTATCCAGTTCATTAATGATAAATACAAGATTTGACTCTCCGGCCATAGAAAAAGCTTCCAGGATGATACCCGGCTTTGCATTGGCATAAACACGGGAGCTTCCGGTCAGCTGCTCCGGATCGTTAATAGAACTCATGTCCAGGGTTGTCCAGGGCAGTTTCAGTATTTTTGCCACCGCATAGGCAATCTGAGATTTTCCTGTTCCTGCCGGTCCTACCAGAAGAAGTCCATAAGCCGGAAGGGTATGAGTCCTGTTGATCTGAATGATGGTCTCGATAATCCTCTGCTTTACTTTTTCCATTCCATAGAGAGTTTCATCCAGGATCCTTCTTGCCTCATCTGGATCGATGGCTTCAAAATAGTTGCTTTTCCACCGAATATTCATCATAATAGAAAGCGCTCTCTGAGCATGGCGCCGTTCCTCCTGTGAAACCTCTGCTGAACGTGCCACTGCAAGATTTCTTCTTGCCCAGAGACGGATATTATCAGGAAGCGTGCGGCCTGCACAGGTCATAAAATCTGTAATGCTCTGAAGACTGGTAAGTTTCAGATCATCTCCATCCTCCATATCGTCTTCATCTGCCGGAAGTTCTGCCGGCGCACTGCTGGACAGAAGCCGTTCTATCATGTATTGAAGAAAACCGTCCTCAGCAGACAGTTTTTTACCGCCGCCAAAAGCAATCTCCCGTATTCTGTAAACACAGTACCCTTCTGTTCTGTTTTCTCCTGAAAGCCGTACATTGATCCTGTTCTCTCCCAGCCAGCGGATCAGACTTACAAATCGTGAGTCCACCTTACGGATATCTGCACTGGATGCTGTCTTTTCCTCTTTAAACTCAAAAGAAGTACGATGGACAGGATTGGTAAATACCCCGCAGGAATGATGTGCCCACTGGCATTTCTGATTATCCAGGATCAGAATCGGTTTTTCCGGTGAAGCTTTGTCTTCATTGGATTGAAAAGTAGTATATGTGCATTCCGGTGTCGTTCCTTTTTCCGGAGTTTGGTTAAAATCAAAAACTGGCATATAGTTCCTCCTATGTAGTTCTGTTTTTTGAAGTTCAGTCCAGCTTAATCCCTGCAAGAGCCTGGGCAAAAGCATTATTTACAGGCTCTTTTGCTTCTTTCTGCTGCTGTTTCAGATATTTTTGTACATCTTTTTTATTTACGCCTGCTCCCTCTTTTTTTCTTCTTGCCTGGAAAGAAGGCAGCTTTTCTTTATATCCACAGGCACAGATAAAAGTTTCTTCCTTTCCTTTTACGATCATTTCCATACGCTTATGGCATTTCGGACAGCGTGCATTGGTTGTTCTGGAAATAGTTTCCCGATACCCGCATTCACGATCCTGGCATACCAGCATCTTACTGTTTTTTCCATTTACTGCCAGAAGTCGTTTGCCGCATTCGGGACATATCTTGTTTGTAATATTGTCATGGCGAAATGTTCCGCTTGCAGTTTTAATCTCATCAACAATCTCACAGGTATAATCTCTGATTTCTTTCAGGAAAGTATCCTGACGCAGCTTCCCTTTTGCAATATCCGAAAGCTTCTTTTCCCAGTCCGCAGTAAGCTCCGGTTTTTTCAGATCCTCCGGAACCAGTTCAAGAAGCTGCTTTGCTTTAGAAGTAAGATGGATCTCATTTCCTTTTTTCTCCATCATAAAGCTGTTAAACAGTTTTTCGATAATGTCTGCTCTGGTAGCAACGGTTCCCAGACCTCCGGTTTCTCCCAGAGTCTTTGCCGCCTGACGGTCTCCGGTAGATAAATATTTTACAGGATTTTCCATGGCAGCAAGAAGAGTAGCTTCCGTAAATCTTGCCGGCGGCTTTGTTTTTCCTTCTTTCAGACGGATATCCAGGATCTTCAGCTTTTCTCCCTCTTTGTACACCGGAAGACTCTGGTCTTTCATCTCCTGTTCGTTTTCATCTTCTTCCTCCCGGTAATCTCCTTCATAGACTTCTTTCCATCCAGGATTTTTCACTGTTTTTCCGCTGGCTGCAAACACATATCCCGAAGCTTCTGCCTCCATGGCAGTCTGTTCATATTCAAAGGCCGGATACAGAACACTTAAAAAGCGGCGCACCACCATATCGTAAATCTTTCTCTCTTCATTTGTCATATGGTCAAGCTGTACAAACTGCTCTGTAGGAATAATGGCATGATGGTCGCTGACTTTCTTATCATCTACAAAGCTTCCATTTACCTGGATCGGTTTATTCAGTAAAGCTCCTGCCAGCTTCCGATAGGGTCCTGTGCCGCAGGCTTTCAGCCTTTCCTTGATGGTCGGTACTACGTCCTTTCCAATGTAACGGGAATCTGTTCTTGGGTAAGTAAGAACCTTATGGTTTTCATAAAGTCTCTGCATGATGTTTAGCGTTTCTTTGGCAGAAAATCCATATTTCTGATTTGCTTCTCTCTGTAATGTAGTCAGGTCATAAAGCCCCGGCGCCTGGGTTTTCTTTGGCTTTTTTGTCACTGAAGTAATGGTCAGCGCTCCATCTTTTATTTTTTCCCGGATCTCCTCTGCTTTTTCCTTATGAAAAGTACGGAAACTTCCGCTTTTCTGGTCTTTCCAGGTCCAGAGGATCTCCCCTGCATTTACTGTGATCCCATAATACTCTCTCGGCTGAAAATGTCGGATTTCTTCCTCCCGCATGGCGATAATGGCAAGAGTAGGCGTCTGTACACGGCCGCAGGAAAGCTGTGCATTATATTTGCAGGTCAGCGCTCTTGTACCATTCATTCCCACCAGCCAGTCTGCCTCTGCCCTTGCAGCTGCAGCCCGGTAAAGATCATTATATTCTCTTCCGTCCTTCAGGTTATGGAAACCGTCTCTGATGGCTTTATCCGTTACAGACGAGATCCACAGACGGCGGATGGGTTTCTTACATCCAGATTTATCAAGGATCCAGCGTGCAACCAGCTCTCCTTCTCTTCCTGCATCTGTAGCAATAATGATATCTCCTACATCTTTTCGGAAAAGCTGTGCCTTTACCGCATTATACTGTTTCGCAGTCTGTCGGATCACTACCAGCTTCATGTGATCCGGCATCATGGGAAGCGTACTCATTTCCCACTTCATATATTTTTTGTCATATTCCTCCGGATCGGCCAGTGTCACAAGATGCCCCAAAGCCCAGGTCACAATATATTCCTTTCCTTCCAGACAGCCATTCCCTTTCTGACTGCATTGGAGGACTCTGGCAATATCTCTGGCAACCGAAGGTTTTTCTGCAATTACAAGTGATTTCATAAACGATTACCTCTCATATATGTTATTCTGATCTTTCTCACAGACTACTGCTTCTTTATCTGTGAGAAACATTTTTTCACATAAAAGGATTGTAACACGACATGCGCAAAAATACCATGGGAAACCCCATGGCATCTGTTTTTCTCTTATTTTTTTATTTCTTCTGCCAATACAGAAGATTATTTTCCCATCTTATATCCGATTCCCCGGACTGTTTCAATCAGATCTCCTGCTTCTCCCAATTTCTGGCGCAAAGTCCTGATATGTACATCCACGGTTCTGCTCTCTCCGTCAAATTCATATCCCCAGATCTGATTAAGAAGCTGCGTTCTGGACAGCACCATACCACTGTTTTTCAATAAAAGACAAAGCATCTCATATTCCTTCAAGGTAAGGCTGACCGGTTCTTTATTTACTGTTACCATATGTTTGGAAGGGCATACATACAGGCTTCCGATCCTGTATTCTTCTGCACCTTTATCCTCTGCCCGACGAAGTCTTGCACGAACCCTGGAAATAAGCTCCATCATACGGAAGGGCTTGGGAATGTAATCATCTGCACCGCTGTCCAGCCCCAGAACAGTATCATATTCACTGCCCTTTGCCGTAAGCATGATAACCGGAAGTTTCCTGGTATCCGGTCTTGCCCTTAATTTTTTCAGTATACTGATCCCGTCTTCTTCCGGCAGCATAATATCCAGAAGAATCAGAGAAGGCAGCTCTTTTTCCAGTTCTTTCCAAAAAAGAGAGGGTCTTTCAAACCCCTTTGCATCCATATCCTGACTTTTTAATGTATATACAACAAGTTCTCTGATGCTTTCATCATCTTCCACCAGATAGATCATCTGCTTACCTCCGGTTTTCTCACATTTTTCTTTTTACAGTATAAATATCTTTCGTTAAATTTCCTGTAGGCTTCCGGTTAAATGATTGTAAAATCCTGTCTAAAATGGTATGATAGACTGAAATCTACAGGAGGATATCATGTATTATTTTATTGTAAATCCTAATTCCCGCTCCGGAAAAGGAGCCGATATATGGAAATCCCTAAGCCGCAGTCTGGACCATAGAAATATCCCCTATAAGGCATATCTGACAGAATGTGCCGGCCATGCCACAGAACTGGCCGAAAAAATAAGCTCCTCTGCTGATGAAAAGCACTGGATCACCCTGATCGCAGTAGGTGGTGACGGTACCATTCAGGAGATTCTTACTGGTCTGAAGAATTTTTCCTTTGTCCGTTTCGGATATATCCCCACCGGATCTGGTAATGATTTCTGCCGCAGCATGAAGCTTCCAGGCAAACCAGAAGAAGCCCTGGAAGCCATACTTCATTCAGAAAAAACCGTACCTGTGGATGTATCCGAAATCACCTGTAATGGATTTTCCAGCCGTTTTGCCGTTAGCTGCGGCATTGGTTTTGATGCGGCAGTCTGCCATGAGATCAGTGTTTCTCCTCTCAAAAAGATCCTGAATCGTCTGGGACTTGGTAAACTGGCCTATCTTCTCATTGGAATCAAACAGCTGCTGGTCCTGCCTCCCACTTCCATTTCCATAGACACTGATGCAGACATGAAACGCACTTATGACAAAGTTTTCCTTACTGCAGTTATGAACCAGAAATATGAAGGCGGAGGTTTTCGCTTCTGTCCCTGTGCAGACCCCTCAGACGGTCTTCTTGATGTGCTTGTGATCGAAGGTATGGGCAGACTTCGGCTGATCTTCTGCCTTTTTCTTTCTATTTTTGGCAGGCATGTCTGTTTCCGAGGTGTCCATCTGCTGCGCTGTCAGAAGATCACGGTCAAAAGTTCAAAATCCCTTGCCATACATAAAGACGGAGAATCTGCCGGACTTGGAACAGGTTTTACCGTTTGTCTGACAGAAAAAAAACTGCAGGTCATCATTCCCTGATGCTCCTGCAGTTTTTTATTTCATGTATCAATTAAATCCATAGAATTTCTGGCAAAGCTTATAGGCAGCAATAAAAGTCTTACGTCCGCCTTTGCCGGGAAGATTGGATGCACAGCCCATGATCCCCCAGCGGAGTCTGTGATAAATACGGCGGTCTTCCTCCCGGATGTATTCCATCAGCTCCTTCTTTTTATCAAGAGCCTCCTGGGTTTCTGCACGGATCAGCATTACAGAAGAGATCGTTGTAATAATCTCCAGATAGCTGAGCATGTATTTCCGCAGGTGACGGCGATTGTTAAATTTAATCTTGTGAAATACGTCTACCATGATCTTATTTACACGAAGCTGCTGGTCGATTCTTTTGATCATCACCTTTTCATTAACAGACTGGTCATCACGGCCAATAAAATACCTGTAAAAGTTCACATCCAGATAATACATCTTCTTCACATAAGGAAGAGGCTCAAATGCAAAGATATTATCCACATAAAATGTATGTTTCGGAAGCTCTATTCCACATTCATGGAGAAGTTTTGTGCGATAGATCATAGAATGCATAAGAAGATATTTTCCCTTATACATATGTACCTTTTTCCAGCCAAAGATCTCATTAACCGGAAGACAGTGTCTGTACTGCATCACTCTCTTTCTCTTGGCGCTCTGTTTCTCATATACAAAATTGCTGATCAGAAGATCCACTGTTTCCGGTCCCCGGATCAGGTCACTAAGAGTCTTCAGAATCTGAGAATAAGCCTCTGCATTTACCCAGTCATCGCTGTCTACCACCTTAAAATAAAGTCCTGTGGCATTACGGATTCCTGCGTTTACCGCCTCCCCGTGACCGCCATTTTCCTGATGAATGGCTTTTACGATCGTAGGATATTTTTTTTCATAAGAATCTGCAATTTCCGCTGTTCTGTCCGAGGATCCGTCATTTACAACAAGAATCTCCACATCCTCTCCGCCTGCAAGCAGAGAATCAATACACTTTTCCATGTAAGCTTCTGAATTATAGCAGGGAATCGCAATACTTAACAGTTTCATTTTATTTCCTCCTTCATGTACTTAACATAAGCGCCGAATGCAGAAGGAATCGCATACTGCATTTCGGACTGCTTTTTATCTGCAAAAATAAGTTTTTTATTTTTCTTTTGTTCCAGGGAAGACACTCTTATCAGGTATCCTGTCATTTTCCATTCAATATGGGAAAAAATATGTTTTGCCGGCTCCAGTTCCCTGATAAACAATGGTTCCAGATCCATATCTTTTACTTTTTTTAAGGCTTCCTCCTGAGTCAGGCACCCTTTTATATTCGGAAGCTCATACAGACCTGCCAGAAGCCCTCTGGCCGGGCGTTTCTGTATGGCAGTGCGCTCCCCGTCCTGGATCACCAGCACAGTCCTGTCTTCGATCCTGCGTGCTTTCTTTGGCGCTTTTACAGGAATTTCCTCTGTAGTGCCATGGAGATGTGCCATGCACAGCTTCTGCACCGGACATTCCTGACACTTTGGCTGACCATTTGGCACACAGACTACAGCTCCAAGCTCCATCAGTGCCTGGTTCAGATCACCAGGACAGTCAGGCGGCATGATCTCAAGAAGCATCTGTTCCATGTTTTTTCGCACAGACTGCTTCATGATGTCCTCCCGGCTTTCTCTGATCCTGGAAATTACCCGAAGAACGTTTCCATCTACTGCAGGAACCGGGATCTCATACGCAATAGAAGCAATAGCACCTGCCGTATAGTTCCCTATTCCCTTTAACGAGAGAAGCTGCTCATAGGATTCAGGAAGTTTTCCGTTATATTCTGCCACAACTGTTCGAGCCGCTTCCTGCATATTCCGAACACGATTATAATACCCCAGTCCTTCCCAAAGCTTCATCAGCTTTTCTTCCGGACAATCTGCAAGAGCACGGACATCCGGAAGTTCTGTGATAAAACGGATAAAATACGGTTTCACTGCCTCCACCCGAGTCTGTTGAAGCATGATCTCGGATACCCAGGTATAATAGGCATTCTTCTGATCTCTCCAGGGAAGGATCCGTTTATTGACCTGGTACCAATCAAGAAGAGGTCGGACAAACTCATCTGACATATGTGATTTAAATTCCATGGGGCACCTCCAGATCTATAGATACCGGATCACATATCTCCATAAATCTCTCTCCTACCAGACAGTCATAAGCTAATATTTTGACACCTGCACTGGCAGCTTTCCTTAATACCATTCCAAATTCCGGATGTGTATTCCAGTTTGGCTGAAAATACCTCACACCTTTCATCTGGATCACAAGAAGAAGATATGCCTCATATCCATCCTCCATACACTGGATCAGTTCTCGTATATGCTTCACCCCCCGCTCTGTAGGTGCATCCGGAAAACGTACTACATTCTCTTCCTCAAGGGTCACACCCTTGACCTCCATAAAAGCCTTCCGGACAGGTGATTCTATATAAAGATCAAACCTGGAATTTCCATATTTTCTTTCTTTGTACACAGAAACATCCTCTGGAAAGAATCCGCCTTTTAAAAGCCATTCCTCTGCCGCTTTATTTGGCGCCTGGGAATCCATATTGATCCATCGGCCTTCCTTGCACACGCTGATCAGATCATATCTGGTCTTTCGTGACGGATTCTGTCCTTCTTCAAGGATCACCTCATATCCGGGAACCAGGAGCTCCCTGCATCTTCCTGTATTTTTTACATGCACAGTTTCTGTCTGCCCGTCCAGTTCCACATGAGCGATAAAACGATTGGGACGATCCAGAAACCTTGCCTTTACCGTATGGCTGTAATTCATCTCTGTAACCTCGTTGCTGTTATCAAGTGGCTCTATTGTATCACATGTCTTCCTCTTTTTCCATTAAAATTCATATTGAACATTCTGCCATCTTATTATTACTTTTATAATAACCGGTTGATTTTTTCACCTTCCCTGTGTATAATCCAAAATGTTATACGAAACTCAGAGCACCATATATTTATATAGGAAGGAATTTTATGGACAGTATTATTTTTGATGTAGATGGAACTCTGTGGGATTCCACAGAAATTGTTGCAAAATCCTGGGATACCTATCTTCATGATAAGGAGAATATGAATATATCGATCACTGCCGAAAGGCTGATGGGTCTTTTTGGTCAGCCTCTTCCTGCTATTGCAGCGCAGCTTTTTCCAGACATTCCAGAGACTGAACAGCTTCGTATCATTGACTGCTGCTGCCAGGCTGAACACGAAGCTCTTCTGGAAACCTGTGCGCCTCTCTATGAAAACCTGGAAGAAACTCTCAAATATCTTTCTGCAAAGTATCCTCTTTATATCGTAAGTAACTGTCAGGCAGGATATATTGAGGTATTTCTGCAGTCCTCAGGTCTTGGCAAATATTTTAAAGGACATCTGTGCTTCGGAGATACCGGGCTTGAAAAAAACGATACGATTCTCCAACTGATGGAAGTTCATGATCTGAAATCACCTGTTTATGTAGGAGATACCATGGGGGATTTTCTCTCCTGTCAAAAGGCCAACATTCCCTTTGTATTCGCTTCCTATGGATTCGGAGATGTTCCGGAACCAGATTTCCAGATTTCCCGTCCCCTGGATCTTACCACATTATTTTAAACGACATATACTAAACGAAAACAGCACGGAAAACGGATTTCCCGAATTCCATGCTGTTTTTATTTATATACGAAGCTCTTTTGTTATTTTGTACATTTCTTTTTAATATACCATACCAGTCCGCCTAAAATCACAACCAAAGCTACAATATAACCAATTTTTGCTGCAAGCGTTGTAGTATAAGAATCAATGAAAGTTGCAATACCGATCAAAACAAGCGCAAGACCTGACCCTTTCTCCATTTTTTTCTCATCATACTTTTTCTTACGGAGCTGTGCATTTCCGCCTTTCATAAAAAACGCTCCGTTTCCGGTCAGAAGCATGATTCCCACGATCAGGGATGCACCTGCAAGTATAAAATCAAAAGATCTGCTCATTTTTTCTTATTCCTCCAATTTCTTTAGTAAAAACATATAATCGGTACATTATAGTCGATCAAGCTGTAAAGTACAGCCGCATTGTCCGGCGGAAGATTGATACAGCCATGGGAACCATTTGTCAGATAAATATCTCCTCCAAAGTCTCCTCTCCAGGGCGCATCATGGAAACCGATTCCACCGTCAAAAGGCATCCAATATGATACCGGCTCCTCATATTCGTAGGTACCGTCCGGTTTCTTGGCACCGCGAAGTACATCCGGACTTTTCTTATAATACAGAGTAAAAATACCTGAATGCGTCTGCCTGTCTGCATAACTCATATTTCCAGATACGAAATCCGAATCAAAAACAAGCGCACCTGACTGATAATAATACATATGCTGATTACTCAGATCCACTTCTATATAGGTATTTCCAAGGTCATTTACACCATGAGAATTAGCCCTCTGGCTATATACCGGCTCTCTGGATGTCTGCGTTCCGGACTGGATCTCCTGAGAAAGCTGTGCTGCCTCAGCCGCCTGGTCAATAGCCCATCCGTAAACAGAACTGGATACATAAACCGTCCGTCCGCTGGTTGTATAAAACGCCCGCTCTGTACCCACTGTATTATAAGTTGCTGCAAGCTGTGCAACATAATCTGCGATATGCTGATGGAAAGTATTGTCATCCAGCAGAAGCTGTCCTTTTTCGTCAAACTGAAGCCAGTCTTTAATGGTATTTCCATCAAGTGTTGTTGTCTGATCACCAAAGGTATAGGTGATACTTGCTTTTGTATAATTGTTGCAGGCTTCCAGGGCTGACTGAAGCTCCGGATCATTCTGTGTCACAGATGCAGATACGTACGCTTCCGGCGTGGTTCCAAAATCCACAGATTCCTGTGTTTCTGACACTGCCTGATCCAGGATCCTGTATGCCTGTTTTACATTCAGCTGAGTTCCCTGTGTTTCCGGAACGATCTGAAACTGATTGTCCTTAAAAGCCACATATGCATTTTCAGGCGCTGTCTGGTTTTCTGCCTTTGCACAGTTTAAAGCTATGACCTGCTGCTGAAGAAGCGTTTTGTCATAGGACACCTTTTCGGATACAGTATAGCTTTTCTGCTCATAATATCCTCTGATCCACTCATATGGCTTCTGCGCCTTCAAAAGCTGAAGAGTTTCTCCTGTAGAAAGGTACTGATAGGAAATCTGATCTCCTGTAATGATCTGAGGTTCCTGTTCTCTGGATGCAACCTGAATAGAATAAGCCTGTACTTTTTCTGCCAGAGCCTGCTCTGCTTCATATGCAGTCATTCCGGAACAATTGATCCCATTGATCCAGGTTCCCTCAAAAAAACGGTCAGCATAATAATAAGAAGCTGCCCCATATGCACATCCGGCTGCAACAATAACTATTGCTGCAACGATACCGGTGATTTTCAGACCTTTATGCTTTTTTTTCTTACCTAAAGGAACTGCCAGTTTCTCATCTATATCATCGATAGGAACATATTTTACAGGCTGAGGTCTTGCAGATTTTGATCTGTTACGTACAGCAACCGGTTCAGTCTCCTCCTCATATTCCTCTTCTTCCTCATATTCATAGTCCTCTTCTGAGTCGTACTCTTCCTCAGGCTGATAATCTTCTTCCGGGTCAAACTCCTCTTCAGACTGGTAATCTTCTTCCGGATCATACTCTTCTTCAGGCTGGTAATCTTCTTCCGGATCATATTCTTCTTCAGAAGGCGATACCGTTATTTTATCCATTGCTGCATTGATCTTTTCTTCCATATCGGACTGCCTTTTTGTCTCATTTCCGGGTTCTGAAGGAATATCTTGTCTATTCTCCTTATTACTCATCTATTTTTCTCCTTGATCGTAACATCAAAAAACTAACATACACCAAGCCATCCTATTATAACATACTTTCTACATTTTGTACCATATCTCATCTAATGTTTTTTCCTATTCTGACATTTTTCGATAACTGTTCACACAGCACTATTCCGCAAGGTTTTTTATCATATACATACCCAAATGCCAAACTATACTGTCCTAATATCACGACTTACTTTATTTTTATCATAACAAAATCCATTTCTGTTATTGTATCCTGCAATATACATTTTATCCTGTCAAAAACAGAGTCCACCATTTTTATTCTGACCAAACAAAAAACAGACCCCGAAATCTTCTCCAGGATCTGTTCTGTATGATCTATTTTATTTTTCAATAAGAAGTGACTCTCCTGTCATCTCTGCCGGTTTTTCCATTCCCATCAGTTCGATCAGGGTTGGAATGATGTCTGCAAGACATCCGCTCTCTTTCAGAGTATATTTCGGGTCTGCATTTACAAGAATAAACGGAACCGGATTTGTAGTATGAGCGGTAAATGGTTCCCCGGTCTCATAATCTACAAGCTGTTCTGCGTTTCCATGGTCCGCGCAGATAAACATCTGGCCGTTTACTTCTTTCACAGCCTCAACAGCTCTTCCCACACACTCGTCTACAGTTTCCACAGCCTTGACTGCAGCTGCCTCCACGCCGGTGTGTCCAACCATATCCGGGTTGGCGAAGTTGATGATCACCACATCATATTTATCGGACTTGATCGCCTCCACAAGCTTATCACATACCTGTGGTGCACTCATTTCCGGCTGAAGGTCATAAGTAGCAACCTTCGGGGATTTTACAAGGATTCTGTCCTCTCCCTTATTCGGCTCTTCCACACCGCCGTTAAAGAAGAAAGTAACATGCGCATATTTTTCAGTTTCTGCAATACGAACCTGTGTCATATCATGTGCTGCCAGATACTCGCCAAAGGTATTGTGAAGCTGTACTTTATTGAATGCCACCATTTTATTCTGAATGGTATCGTCGTAGTTGGTAAAGCATACGAAAGTCACATCCAGTTTTTTCTCGCGCGCAAATCCCTTGAAGTCATCATCACAGAATGCTCTGGTGATCTCACGGGCACGGTCCGGACGGAAGTTGAAGAATACCACGGAATCCTTATCCTGGACAGAAGCCACTGGTCTGCCGTCCTTCTCGATCACAGTCGGAAGAACAAATTCATCGGTCTTTTCGTTGTCATAGGATGCCTGAACTGCCTCTGCCGCATCTGTACCCTTCACACCTTCGCCTTTTGTCAGGGCATTGTATGCCAGTTCCACACGATCCCAGCGGTTATCTCTGTCCATTGCATAGTAACGGCCGGAAACCACCCCGATCTCGCCTACGCCGATTTCCTGCATCTTAGCCTGAAGCTGTTCGATATATCCCTTACCGGAAGCCGGAGGTGTATCACGGCCATCCAGGAAGCAGTGTACATAAACCTTTTTCAGGCCCTCTCTCTTAGCCATCTCAAGCAGTCCGTAAAGATGAGTGATATGGCTGTGGACACCGCCGTCAGAAAGAAGTCCCATAAAATGGATGGCGGAATCATTGTCTTTCGCATTCTTCATTGCTGCAAGAAGAGCCTCATTTTTAAAGAAATCACCGTCATTGATCTCCTTGGTGATTCTGGTCAGTTCCTGATATACGATGCGGCCTGCGCCCATATTCATATGTCCAACCTCAGAGTTTCCCATCTGACCGTCCGGAAGGCCGACTGCCAGTCCGCTTGCATTTCCCTCTACAAAAGGACACTCAGCCATCAGTCTGTCCATAACCGGAGTTTTCGCTTCATATACAGCGTTTCCGTCATGTCTTTCATTCAGTCCGTAACCGTCAAGGATCATTAAAACAGTTGGTTTTTTGCTCATAATGTTCTCCTTTTTGTATGATTTCCCCGCGAAAACCGCGGAGTATTTTCTAATATATGTTCACATACTATATAGTACCAAAAATCAGGAATTTTTCAAGGATTTTCCCCGAAAAATTCCTGATCTTTCCCTTTCTTATTCTCCGTATACCCGAAGCATACTGGAAATCTTATGTACAGAGCTTCTTCCGGACAGTTCCTCCATAGCGGTGCGGAAATCTCCTTCCCGAACTTTTCCCGTAATCACAACCACCTCTGCCCTGTCGTTTGGACGAGTCTGTTTCTGGATGATCTGGGCAACGCTGACATGATATTTGGCGAAAACTGCAGTCATCTCCGCCAGTACACCACAGCGGTCTTCTACATGAAGGCGCAGGAAATAACGATTATAGGTATCTGCCATTTTTTTCACCGGAATATTTTTATAGCAGGTGCATCCGATCCTTGCACAGCAGTCTGCCTTGATATTACGCGCAATATCAAAAACATCTCCCACCACTGCACTGGCTGTGGGGAGTTCTCCTGCTCCTCTTCCAAAAAACATGGCATTTTCTACGGCGTCTCCGTTTACAAAAACTGCATTGTAGGAGTCATTAACAGATGCCAGCGGATGAGAGCTTGGGATCAGCATAGGGCATACGTAAGCCTCAATTCCCTCTTCTGTATTTTTTGCCACGCCAAGAAGCTTGATGTCGCATCCCATTTCCTTGGCGTAGCGGATATCCTTGGCGGATATTTTGGTGATTCCCTCGATATAAACGTCGTCAAAAACAACCCTGGAATTAAATGCAACAGAAGCAAGGATTGCAACCTTACGTCCTGCATCCAGACCTTCTATATCTGCCGTAGGATCTGCCTCCGCATATCCAAGCTCTGTGGCAAGGGCAAGCGCCTCCTTAAATTCCATTCCTTCCTGTGTCATTTTGGTCAGGATAAAATTCGTGGTGCCATTTACAATACCCATGACCTCTCTCATGTGATTGCCGGCCAGGCACTGCTTCAGCGGACGGATGATGGGGATCCCTCCGGCAACAGCCGCCTCAAACAGGAAATCCACCTGGTGTGCTTCTGCCATATCCAGAAGCTCCTTGCCATGAACAGCGATCAGGTCTTTGTTTGCAGACACCACATGTTTGCCGGCTTCCAGAGCGGCCAGGATGCAGGTTCTTGCCGGCTCGATTCCTCCCATCAGCTCGATCACGATATCAATCTCCGGATCGTTCAGGATCTCCTCCCAGTTATTTGTAAGCACAGATGGATCTTCTACTCTGGCGGATGCCTTTTCCAGATTACGGACCATGATCTTTTTGATCCGGATCTCGCTGCCAAGCTTGGCCTCCATTTCTTCTTTCTGTCCTTTTAATACTTTATAAACGCCTGTACCTACGGTACCAAGCCCCAGAAGGGCGGCATGAATGATTTTCTTCTCCATTACAGGTTCTCCTTTCTGATAGAATGTAAATGTTGTTCTTATAGTAGATGAGAAAAAGATATTTGTCAAGTAAAGCGATAAAGCATCAGCGATGAGGAATAAAATATTTTATTTTTAGCTTATCCTTCACCATTTATGC
>USDN01000061.1 GCA_900553515.1 uncultured Blautia sp.
GAATACATATGCTGCTTTGTTGAACGGACCACCCATATCAATAGCCATCATTCCGCCAAGCACAATGCCAAGTATTACTTTACTAGAACTTCCCATTCCTGTCAAGGCATTATTCAGACCTGTGTTGATACCGCCCATAACCGGCTCTACAATAAATGTCATCAGGAGTCCCATAACAAGGATTCCAACTACAGGATAGATTAAAACAGGAGCGATCTTTTCCAGGGCTTCCGGAAGTTTATCACATAATTTACGAAGTCCAAGAATAATATATCCGGCTGCAAAGCCTGCAAGCAAAGCTCCAAGGAAACCAGATTTACCGTTGGCTGCCATCATACCGCCTACCAGACCAAGTGCAAGTGCCGGTCTGTCACCGATTGCCATTGCAATAAATCCGGCAAGGATCGGAAGCATAAATCCGAATGCTGTACCACCGATGCCTTTAAACAGAGCCGCTACCGGAGTAATGGTACCGAAGTTTGCTCTCTGATCTGCCGGAAGCGCACTTAAATCTACACTTAATCCATCGATCAGGAACGCAATGGCGATCAGGATACCACCGCCTACAACCAACGGAAGCATATGAGATACGCCATTCATCAGCTGCATATAGATCTTATGTCCTACACTGCCGCCGGATTTGTTACCGGCAGAAGATGTCTGGGAACCGGCTGCTGCGTGGTAGACCGGTGCATCCCCATTGATTGCTCTGTCAATGAGCTGATCTGCTTTACTGATTCCGTCGGATACCTGACATTCGATCACTTTTTTACCATCGAAACGTTCCATGGGAACTTTGGCATCTGCTGCGACAATAATACAGTCTGCATCAGCAATCTCCTGATCTGTCAGCACATTCTTTGCACCGCCGGATCCGCGGGTTTCGATCTTTATAAAACAGTTCTTTGCTTTTGCAGCTTTTTCAATTCCTTCTGCTGCCATGTACGTATGTGCGATACCGGTAGGACAAGAAGTAACAGCAAGGATCTTAGCCTGTGTTCCTTCTGTTGATCCGGTATCTGCCAGTCTCTCATCAATATCTTTTTTCTCATCGTCAGCTTTGTCAATAATTTCCATAAACTCATCTACAGACGATGCATTGCGAAGAGATTCTGTAAACTCCTCATCCATCAGCATCACAGAGAGCTTGCTGAGTACATCCAGGTGAATGTTATCCTCTGTATTCGGCGCTGCGATCAGGAATAATAAGGTTACAGGTTCATCATCCAGTGCCTCAAACTCTACACCATTTTTGATGACCATTGCCGCAAGTCCCGGCTTCTTAACTGCATCACATTTACCATGAGGAATAGCAATTCCCTCGCCAATACCTGTTGTGCTCTCTTCTTCTCTTAAATATACCTGTTTACGATAAGCCTCACGATTGCTGATCTTCTCACTCTTTACCATCAGATCAACTGCCATATCCAGAGTTTCTGACTTTGTTTTCGGAGCAGCTGTTAACGATACGCTTCGTCTGTCAAGCAGGTCTGTTATTCTCATCTTTTCTTCCCCCTTTATTATTTTTCGGTTATCTGACGATAAACCGCTTCTATTTCTTCTTTTCTTGCAAGATTTTCAGAAAATGCACTTGCACTTCCTGCTGCAATTCCCATGTGGAATGCATGTTCGTAATCCTTCTTCTCCATCCAGCCTGCAACGAATCCTGCTACCATGGAATCTCCTGCACCCACACCATTTATCAGCCTGCCTTTTGGTGCAGGTTCTTCAAATACCTGTCCATCCTCTGCTACCAGAACTGCACCTTCGCCGGCCATGGAGATCAGCACATTTCTTGCACCTTTTTCCTGAAGTTTCTTTCCATAAGGAATTACATCTTTTCTTGTTTTTAATTTCACACCGAAGATCTCGCCCAGTTCATGATTATTTGGTTTTACAAGGAATGGATGATATTTCAGGACATTGACCAGAAGATCCTTTGTGGCATCAACTACGATCATCACACCTTTTCCATCCAGCCTTGCCATGATCTGTTCATACATGTCATCCGGCATGGAAGATGGAATGCTGCCTGCCAGGAAAAGTACATCACCTTCTCCAAGCTCTTCCAGCTTCTTCATCAGTTCCTCTACTTTATCCTTGCTGATCACCGGTCCTGCACCATTGATCTCGGTTCCGTCAATAGATTTCAGTTTCAGATTGATCCTTGAAACCCCTTCACTGATCTGAATGAACTCAGATTTCACTCCCATCTCATGTAATCTGCGGATAATTTCTTCCCCTATAAACCCTGCAGTAAATCCAAGTGCAGTGTTCTCAATCCCAAGATTCATAAGGACTGTGGAAACATTGATTCCTTTTCCACCCGGAAGCATCAGCTCTGAACTTGTTCTGTTTGTCAGTCCCAGTTTAAAATCATCTACTGAAACGATGTAGTCCAGAGATGGATTAAAAGTTACTGTGTAAATCATCTCTTCTTTCCTCCCGTTTATATTGTCATGTCGTTTCTGCATGCTTATGACTGTTTTTGTTTATACCCTTAGTATACTGTCATATTCATTCAAAGTCAATCAAACTAATTCATAAAAATTATGACCGATTTTAGTTGAGATTGCACAAAATCAATTAATTTTCCATTTCCGTCCAAATTCAGTCATTTCTTTTCACAAATCAGTCATTTGCATACATTCCAATAAATATTTAGTCAAACAATAACTGAACATCAAAAAACCTCTGACCGGAAGTTAAACTCCACAATCAGAGGATTTACTGTTTTCTTTTCTTTTATTACGTTTTATAATTCTTTACATTTTATGCTTCTTTGCATCAAAAAATGCTTTTGTTTCTTTTACAACTACACCGCTCAGAACGAACAATGCGATCATATTCGGAATCGCCATCAGTCCGTTGAAGATATCTGCGATCGTCCATACAGCACTTACTGTCATGTACGGTCCGATGAATACTGCCAGAATGTAAAGCCAGCGATATGTAAGGATTGTCTTCTTATGTCCGTTTGTCAGATATTCCAGACATCTTTCACTGTAATAATCCCATCCAAGAATTGTAGTAAAGGCAAAGAATACCAGACAGATCATTAATACAAATGAAGAAATCTGTCCAGGAATCGGAAGTCCGTGCTGGAATGCATAGGTTGTTACCTGAACACCTTCCAGACCTTCTACCTGCCATGCACCTGTCAGTACGATGGAAAGACCTGTCATTGTACAGATCACGATCGTATCAATAAATGTACCAGTCATGCTTACAAGACCCTGACGTACAGGCTCTTTTGTCTGAGCTGCTGCTGCTGCGATAGGTGCGCTACCAAGACCTGCTTCGTTTGAGAAGATACCACGAGCCACACCCTTCTGCATAGATACGATCATTGTTCCTACCACACCGCCTGTCACTGCTGACGGATTAAAGGCTCCCTTCACAACTGTTACGATAGCTGCCGGGATCTCTGTAATGTTTAAAAGAATCAGCGCAACACTGAAGATCAGATAGATCACCGCCATAAACGGTACAATAATCTGGCTGACTGTTGCAATTCGTTTCAGACCACCGATGAGGATTGCTGCAACACAGGCTGCAAGAATCAGAGAAGAAATTACAACTGCCCAGGAATACTCTCCAAGGAACGGAATATTTACGCAGTTTGATTTGTTCGGATCAAAGAAGTTCTGAACTGCACTGGAAATACCATTTACCTGGCTGAATGTACCAATTCCGAAAAGACCTACACATACACCAAAGAATGCAAAAATCTTTGCAAGCCATTTCCATTTTGTTCCCATACCTTTCTCAATATAATAGAAAGGACCACCAAGGCTGTGACCGTCTTCTGCTACCACACGGTATTTCACTGCAAGAAGACCTTCGGAAAATTTTGTTGCCATTCCGAAGAATGCTGCAAGAATCATCCAGAATAAAGCTCCGGGACCTCCGGCACAGACAGCAGTTGCAACACCGACGATATTACCGGTTCCGATTGTGGCGCTCAGTGCTGTACATAAAGCTGCGAAACTGGAAATCTCACCATCGCCTTCTTCTTCGTTCTTAAACATCCATTTTAATGCAAGGGGGAGTCTTCGTATCTGAAGAAGTCCAAGTCTGGCAGTTAACAGGATACCACCTGCCATAATCAGGACCATAAGGGGCACGCCCCAGACCAGATTGTCTACTGTTGTCAAAAAAGAATTGATCGCTTCCCACATAATAATAAATCTCCTTTTTCTTTTAAAAAGTATAATATATTGTACAGCTGGGAAACAAAGTAATAACAGACCGTTTCAAAAATCAGAAGTTCAGAAAATACTGTTCATATAGTTCATATGAATCAGCGGGGATGATAAAGCATCCTCTGTCCTTTTGCCTGAGAGATTCAAGACACGAATCAGATAACCATTTGTGGGCAGCTATTGATAATTCGTGTTATTTGCACCTTCGGCCCCCGATCTAACGGGTGTCTCCAGAGAAACGATCCATTTGCAGTTCTTCCCTGCATCCAGGGAACCTGAGAGTTTTACTCCTTCGGCGGGTATAGCCTTTTGTGTGGCTTCCTCTTTCCTGCAAACTTCACCTCGTTAATTTGCTGTTACTGTGGTATACTATAGCTCTTAAATTTGAACTCGTCAATAGAAAATTAAACTTTTATAAAAAAAGTATAAAAATTCCAGAGATTTCCACCTTGTAAAATCCCTGGATATTTAAATAATTTTTATACATCAGCCATATCAGCTGCAAACAGCGCCGCGCCAAGTGCACCGCATAACTGTGCCTTGTCACTGATTACCAGCTTTGTTCCAAGCTTCTCTTCCAGCGTCTTTACCAGGCCCTTATTCTTAGAAACACCACCGGTCATCATATATTTCTCCTCACCGCCCACACGTCTGGTAAGAGCTGCGGTTTTTACGGCAACCGCCTTGTTCAGACCATGAACAATATCATCTGTTGCCTTATTCTGGGCGATCAGGGATACAACTTCTGATTCTGCAAATACTGTACACATACTGGAAATTGTAATATCTTCTTTGAATTCCAGCCCACATTCGCTCATCTGATCCAGATTCATTTCCATGGTACGTGCCATCATTTCCAGAAATCGTCCGGTTCCTGCCGCACATTTGTCATTCATAACAAAGTTTGCAACTGCACCGTTCTCATCCAGTCGGATCACCTTGCTGTCCTGTCCGCCAATATCAATAACAGTACGGACTTCCGAATTCAGGAAATGCGCACCCCTTGCATGACAGGTGATCTCTGTGATACTCTTATCACCATTTTTAATAGCTGTACGTCCGTATCCGGTAGTAACCAGCGCATCAATATCTTCTCTCTGCAATCCGACCTCTTTCAATGCCTCTGCAAGGGCACGGTCTGCTCCGATAGCAGCTCCTGCTCCTGTAGGCAGGATAATACTGGTCACAATCTCATGATCTTTATTTAAAATCACCACATCTGTACTGGTGGAACCACTGTCAATCCCTGCGAAATAACCTTTTCCCATTTTTCTCTCTCCTTTTGTGTCTCCATCTATGGTCTGCTCCAGTGTTTCAGGCTGAATGCTCTCTGCAAAAGCTTCCAGTCTGGTAAGAAGCTGACCGCTGCTCTGAATAGTATAATCTGATTCAATTTTTAAAAGAGGTACATCTGTATGGTTCTTGATCTCAGCATATTCGAAGCTGTAAAAATCACAAAACTTCACTGTATGATAAATAATTCCTGCAACAGACGGATCATTATAAAGCTTCTTACGGCCTGTCGGGTCCATCATCCGCATACATGGAATCTGCCCCAGAAGCTCTCCTGCATACCAGTCCATCATTTCATCAAAAGAAGCACCCTCCGGTGGAAGTATATTTCCCACAGAACGGTTATGCACACAGGTATCATTCTCTACAGGAAGGGGCATAGCCTTGCTGGTCATTTCAAATAATTCCTGCCCCATTCTGGCACCAAGTACTGCAATATGAGGCTTTGTGTTTTTTTCCTGTACATGAAAAGCAGCCCGGAATTTTCCGGCATCAAACTCTGTACCTTTGTACTGTGCATAAGTCTTGGCCAGACCTTTTAACTGTGCAGCCATACGCTCTCTGCTACAGGCACTGTCACAGTGAAGCACATCCAAAATATAAAGGAAATCCAGTTTACCGCTTTCCAGCAAAATGTCATACACACTTCGGATGGTATCACAGCAGCTCACCAGAACAAGTTCCTTGATTTTCCCCTCCATGACTCCTTCCAGAAGTGTTTTTCCAAAACCACAGATATTGGGATGGGAAACCTGATCTGCAAGGTCAAAGCCATCCGGCATATGGTTAAAGTTCTCACATTCCCCGCCAAGAGATTCCAGAAGCTCAATGGGGGTGTATTTACAGACATAATAAGTTTTATTCATTCTCAGCACCTCCCAGCATTTCCAGAAAAGCTCCCAGCCTGGTGGAAGTCTGTCCTTCTCCTCCATGGCTTCGGTCACACCCGTCTCCATCCAGGATCAAAAGGGGCAGACCGGCTTCCTCAAATTTCTTTTTTGCAAGCTGTGCTGCACCAAGGGTGTGCTTGCAGCCCCAGTGCCCAAACCACACGGCACCATCTGCACCTGCCTGTTTCGCATGTCGGATACCGGCTTCAATCCTTCTAAGTGCACTTCCGTTCAGTGAATGATAGACCATTCTTTCTGCCATTGCTTCAAAGGGTTTCTCAGGATCAAAATCCGGCTCACAGGTTTCTGCAAGTTCGCATCCCACAATCTGGGCCTTCTCATTGAAGCAAAGCTCCTGGCGCACTGCATCCGACCAGAATGGAATGGTATGCATCCAGTAAATATGTTTTCCTTTCGCTGCCGGTGCTTTTTTAATATCTTCAAGCAGCATCTGTGTATACTTCTCTTCTTCTGCTGTTCCCAGAAGGATATTATTTGTCATTCCTGCATACAAGGGTGTGACCAGATCAGAGGGCACATATCTGTCTGCACGCATCTGCTGATATTTTTTGTAATTCTCCAGAGTCCGCTTACTGCAGGCAAGACGTTCCTTTAATCTGTCCTCAGAGATTGTTTTTCCTGTATTTTTTTCCAGAAATACTTTTAAATCCTTTAACTGATCTGCCACATACTGTACATTCTCTGTGGTCTGATTCCATGGTACATCAATGGCAAATACAGGTACCTGGTAAAAATCTGCCAGGGTACGGAAGGTGAGCAGGTTAGCATCGCAGGTCAGGTTGGTATAAACAATACATTTGGGCTTTGGCAGAAGTCCTTTCTGCGCTGCACCAAGAAATGTCTTGTGATAACTGCACAGTGTCTCTGCAATTCCCTGATTCTCTGCCTGCTGCAGAAACGCCCTCTCTGCTTTGCTTGCAGAAAGATAGCAGGAAAATCCTTCTACATTATAGGGATGTAATCCCACCTCCTGCATCATTTCGCAGGGTGTAAAAATACTTACAATAACAGAATCTTCCGGTTTCTGAAGGGGCCACAGCATGGTATCCATCATCAGGTTTGCAAGATGCCTGTCTGCAGGCATCAGTCTCTTGTCCTGCATATAACGGAACTTCAGATTCTGCGCCTCCCAGCCGGTTTTTAACAGCCAGCGGGCTGACTGAGGCTTTTTATCCGTCAGATTTTCCACATAATGACCAAATGTCTCAATAATCTCCATAGTCTGTCTCTTCCTCATTATGGTAATAATAATTTATCAATTGTCAGTGCACAAATAGTGCCACGGAATATTTTAATAATATCTTTTTTGGAAGTCAAGTTGAATTTTCGTTACTGTTCACACACCACTATTCTGCGAGGTGTTTTGGCATGAATATGCCAAAATCCCGAGACATACAAGCCAAAATTCCATTGCCGCAGGCAATCTGGAATGAATTTTGGCTAAGTTACTGTGAACGGAGTGAACAGTAACGAATTTTCTCCAAAGTTCATCTGTTTTTGCACATTCTTCTTGACAAAAAAGTCTCAAATGATACACTTTTGAATGTATTATTTTTCAAAAAAAGGAAGAAATAATATAGGAAAGATTTTTTACGAAAGGAAGGAATTTTTAAAATGCGTTCATTGGCAGTTTATTTAAAAAACTACAAAAAAGAAAGCATCCTTGCGCCATTTTTTAAATTTCTGGAGGTTGTATTTGACCTGATCGTGCCTATCGTCATTGCACAGATCATTGATGTAGGTATTGCAAACCATGACAACAAATACATTGTCCAGAGATTTTTTATTCTTATTTTAATGGCAGCTCTTGGTCTTGCCAGCAGCATTACAGCTCAGTTCTTTGCAGCCAAAGCCAGCGTGGGCTTTGCCACTAAATTAAGACAGGCAGTTTATGACCATGTACAGCATCTGTCTTTTACAGAGCTGGATACCCTGGGAACAGACACCCTGATCACAAGACTTACCGACGATATCAATCAGATCCAGAACGGACTGAACATGGGGCTTCGTCTTCTTCTTCGAAGTCCGTTTATCGTACTTGGGTCCATGGTCATGGCATTTACCATTGACTTTAAATGTGCCCTGGTTTTTGCTGTTGCGATCCCGTTTCTGTTTCTGGTTGTCTTTGTCATTATGTTTCTCAGTATTCCTCTGTTTAAAAAAGTACAGGGAAAACTGGACACAGTAACCGGACTGACCAGAGAAAACCTTACAGGCGTCCGCGTTATCCGTGCATTCTGCCGCGAAAAAGAGGCAGTTGCAGAATTTGATACCCGCAATCAGGAGCTGACAAAGTTAAATCTCTTTGTAGGAAAGCTTTCCGCTTTGTTAAATCCGGTCACTTACGTACTGATCAATATTGCTACTGTTATTCTGATCCAGAAAGCAGGAGTAGAAGTAAATCTTGGCGGTATGCAGCAGGGACAGGTTGTTGCCCTTTATAACTATATGGCTCAGATGATCGTGGAACTGATCAAGCTTGCCTCCCTGATCATCACCCTGAACAAATCTGCAGCCTGCGCAGGACGTGTGGCAGATATCCTGAAAGTGAAATCTACTATGGATTACCCGGCTGCCACTACTGTATCCTGTTCTGATTCTGCTCAGACAACGAAAGACCTTACAGCAGCAACTGCTGATACATCTCTTTCAGAAAATGCCGTCGTATTCGATGATGTAACCTTTGCGTACAGCAAAGCCGGTGCCCCCAGTCTTTCCCATATCAGTTTTTCTGTCAAAAAGGGACAAACAGTAGGTATCATTGGTGGTACAGGAAGCGGAAAGACCACTCTGGTGAATCTGATCTCCAGATTCTATGATGCCAGCAACGGAACTGTCCTGCTGAATGGTCAGAATATTGAGAATTACACCAGAAATGATCTCCGCTCCAGAATCGGCGTTGTTCCCCAGAAGGCAGCTCTTTTCAAAGGCTCTATCCGGGACAATCTGAAATGGGGTCGGGAAGATGCCTCTGACGAGGATCTGTGGCAGGCACTTACCACAGCACAGGGAAAAGAGGTGGTAGAGGGTAAACCGGGACAGCTTGATTTTATGCTGGAACAGAACGGCAAAAACCTTTCCGGCGGTCAGAAACAAAGACTTACCATTGCCCGTGCCCTGGTAAAGAAACCTGAGATCCTGATCCTGGACGACAGCGCCAGTGCCCTGGACTTTGCCACTGATGCAGCACTGCGTAGGTCTCTCAACAGACTTGACTGGAAGGTAACTACATTTCTGGTATCCCAGCGTTCCTCCAGCATTCAGCAGGCAGACCTGATCCTTGTCCTTGATAACGGTACTCTGGCAGGTAAGGGTACTCATGCTGAATTGCTGCGTACCTGTGACACTTACCGGGAAATCTACTTCTCTCAGTTTCCGGAAGAAAGAGCCAGATACTCCTCTGTATCTGCAGGTAATATAATGAAGGAGGTGACTGTATGAGCAGATCAACAATAAAAGATCCTGCTAAAAGCAAAAGCAGCGAAACCTTTTTTAAAGTACTGCGTTTCATCGGAAGATACCGTTTCCTGCTGATCCTCAGTATCATACTGGCAGCAGTTTCCGTTATCCTTCAGCTGTATGTCCCGATCCTGTTCGGAAATGCCATTGATCAGGTCATTGCCCAACATCAGGTAAACTTCGAAATGATGTGGTATTACCTGTCACGTATCCTTGTAATGGTCATCCTCTCTTCTGCTGCCACGTGGCTTATGAATGTGATCAATAACCGCATGACCTACCAGACAGTAAAGGATATCCGTGCCAAAGCCATCCGACACATTCAGGTACTTCCCCTCTCTTACCTTGACGGACACAGTACCGGAGATATCATCAGCCGTATTATCGCAGATACAGATATTCTATCCGATGGTATGCTGCTTGGATTTACCCAGCTTTTTTCCGGAATCGTAACGATCATCGGAACACTGATCTTCATGTTCTCCAAAAACTTCTGGATTACATTGATGGTCATTGTCCTGACCCCCGTAAGCTTTTTGGTGGCCAAATTTATTTCTTCCCATACCTTCCAGATGTTCCGGAAGCAAAGCGATGCCAGAGGACGTCAGACTGCTCTCATCGAAGAGATGATTGGAAACCAGAAAGTTGTTCAGGCTTTTGGATATGAGGAAAAATCTTCTGAACGCTTTGCAAAGGTTAACGAAGAATTACAGGAATGCAGTCTGAAGGCTGTTTTTTACAGCAGCCTGACTAACCCTTCCACCCGTTTTGTCAATAATATTATTTATGCCTGTGTTGCACTGGTGGGTGCATTCATTATCCCTGGAGGCAGACTGACAGTCGGAGGACTTTCCGTACTTCTCTCCTATGCCAACCAGTATATGAAACCATTCAATGATATCAGTTCCGTTGTTACAGAACTTCAGAATGCTCTTGCCTGTGCAGGCAGAATCTTCGATCTGCTGGAGGAGGAACCGGAAGTTGCAGAGGCTTCTGAGACACTGAAAGATGTAAAGGGTGAAGTAGATATTAAGAATGTGTGCTTCCATTATGATGAATCAAAGAAACTGATTGAGGACTTTAATCTCCATGTAAAACCAGGTATGCGCGTTGCCATTGTAGGACCTACCGGATGCGGTAAGTCAACCTTTATCAACCTTCTGATGAGATTCTATGATGTAAATGCCGGATCTATTTCCGTTGACGGCAAACCGATCAGAGACATTACCCGCCATTCTCTCAGAAGCAGCTATGGTATGGTGCTTCAGGAAACATGGATCAAAAACGGAACTGTCCGCGACAATATCTCGATTGGAAAACCGGAAGCTACAGATACTGAAATCATCGAAGCAGCCAAGCTTACCCACAGCTGGGAATTTATCCGGAGGCTTCCTAAAGGACTGGACACCATACTCAACGAAGACAGCTTAAGCCAGGGACAGAAACAGCTGCTGTGTATCACACGAGTTATGCTCTGTCTGCCTCCGATGCTGATCCTGGATGAAGCCACTTCCAGTATTGATACACGAACAGAATTACAAATTCAGGAAGCGTTTGAACGAATGATGGAGGGAAGAACAAGCTTTATCGTAGCTCACAGGCTTTCAACCATCCGAAATGCAGATCTGATTCTTGTTATGAAAGACGGAAGTATCATTGAGCAGGGTACTCATGATGAGCTGATTGCAAAAGGTGGATTTTACCATACTTTATATAACAGCCAGTTTGCAAAAGTTTCTGAATAAAACAAGCCAGATAATAAATCAAAAAGGAACAGCTGTCCATCACGGCTGTTCCTCTTTTTGATTTTGTAAAATGTTTTTTTATTTTTATCAGATTGCCCGGGTAGCATCTTTCAGCCATTCTTTTTCTTCTTCGTTCAAATACGGAGAAATCTTCTCATATACCTGTGCATGGTAATCATTGAGAAGGTTACGTTCCCGGACACTCATCAGTTCCGGCACCACTCCATCCAGATCAAAAGGTACCATAGTCAGAAATTCAAAGCACATAAACTGACCATACTCTGTTTTTTCAGCTTTTTTACAGACCATCAGATTTTCATGACGGATTCCAAATCCATCCTCTCTGTAATATCCCGGCTCATCAGAGGTGATCATTCCCTCCTCCAGCACTGCACTTCCACCCGGAACAATTTTCCATCGGAAGCTATTGGGTCCTTCATGGACATTCAGAAGATATCCTACTCCATGACCGGTTCCATGTTTAAAATCCTCTCCCATTTCCCACAACGGCTCTCTCGCCAGAATATCCAGATTTACACCAGTACAGCCATGAAGAAATCTGGCAGCTCCCAGATTCAGAGTTCCCCGCAAAACTGCTGTGAAGTACTTTTTCTCTTCCTCAGTAGTCGGTCCCATGACAACAGTACGGGTAATATCAGTAGTTCCCTCTTTATAATGTCCTCCTGTATCTGCCAGAAGAAAGCCGGATGGTTCCAGAGGAATATCTGTTTCGGGTGTTGCAAAATAATGTACAATAGCAGCATGCTTTCCATAGGCAATAATCGGATCAAAACTGTTATCTATGAAATCCTCCTGTTCCGAACGGAATTCATACAGCTTTTCTGCTGCACTTAATTCTGTGATCGGAATCCTTCCAACATTCTTCTTTAACCAGTATATGAACTTTGTAACTGCAACTCCGTCTCTGATATGCGCAATGCGTTCATTTTCCACCTCAACAGGATTCTTCGTTGCCTTGGGAAGAAGTGTAAGATTTTCTTCATCCAGAATCCGGGTGTCTGCCGGAATATTGCTAACCAGACGACTGTTGACTTTCTTTTTGCAGAGAAGAACTTTTTTGTCCTTTTTAAATGTTTTCACATACTCATAGATACTGTCATAGGGAAAAAGGGTCACACCATCTTTTTCCAGCGCTTCCAGTACGTCTGTCTGAAAGGCTTTCTCATTTGCAAAAAGTCTGATCTCTGTTTTTGTCATTACAAGATAAGAAAGAACCACCGGACAACAGTGGATATCTCCCCCACGTATATTTAACAGCCAGGCAATATCATCCAGAGAAGTCAGTACAAATAAATCTGCATCCTTCTTCTCCATTGCTTTGCGGATTCTTGCGCATTTATCAGCTCTGGATTCTCCTGCCCATTTTATATCCAGCTCTGTAACCGGTTCACAGGAAAGTACCGGACGGTTTTCCCATATATCGCCTGCCAGATCGTGATCAACACTGAGAGACACACCGTTTTCATCCAGCATTTTCTCCAATTCTGCTGCCTCTTTTGAGCTGACAGTACGTCCGTCAAATCCCAGACACATTCCCTGTGTCAGATTTTTTTTCAGAAATTCATGAACTGTGGGAACTTCCGGTTCACCCATTTTAAATAAAGTAATTCCTGTTCCCTCCAGCTGATCTGCAGCCTGGATAAAATAACGTCCATCCGTCCATAATCCTGCCATATCCTGCATGATCACCGCAGTACCTGCAGAACCGCTAAATCCTGTGATATATTTTCTGCATTTGAAATATTCACCTACATATTCTGAACCATGAAAATCATCTGTAGGAATCAGATATGCATCAATTCCTGTCTCTTTCATGCGTGCACGAAGTGCTGCTATTCTCTCTTTTACTGTCATTCGTTTTTACCCCTAAGGCTGCTATCTGCAGTCGTTTTGTCATTTTCGCCAAGTGTTTCGTTCATACTTCCCATACGATATCCCAGAATATCCATGGTCACATAAGTGAATCCATACTCCTTAAATTTCTTTGCAATATCCTCTCGGACATTTTTTTCCAGAAGTTTCGGAAATTCCTCCGGCATGATCTCAATTCTTGCAAGTGAACCGTGAATACGGACACGTACCTGATGGAATCCATAGTCAAGTAAAAGCTGCTCTGCTTTCTCAACCATTCCAAGCTTTTCCTCACTGATGGTCTCTCCATAGACAAACCTGGAGGACAGACAGGCAAATGACTGCTTATCCCAGGTAGGAAGTCCCAATTCCTTTGAGTATTCTCTAATCTCTGCTTTTGTCAGCTTCGCCTCACGTAGCGGGCTCTTAACTCCAAGTTCTTTTACGGCGATCAGACCTGGTCTGTAATCGCCGTTATCATCCATATTTGATCCCTCTGCAATATATTCAATCCCATTCTTTTTTGCAATATCGCCAATCTTCTCAAACAGTTCTTTTTTACATAAATAACATCTGTTCGGAGGATTCTTTGAAAATCCTTCAATCTCCAATTCCTCAGACTGGCAGATCACATGCTGAATCCCCTCTTTCTCGCAGAATGCCTTCGCTTCATTCAGCTCTCTTTTCGGGAAAGAACAGGATTGAGCCGTAATCGCAATCGCCTTATCACCCAGCACATCATGAGCTACTTTTAATAAGAATGTAGAATCCACTCCACTTGAGAAAGCAACTGCTACACTGCCAAGTCCCTTCAGATATTCTTTTAAATGTTCCAGTTTATTTTCCATATCAGTCTGCCTCTTGTCCGTTTTTTATTGTACCTGCAGCACTCCTCGTAAATAATGTATATTGATCCGGCTCAACAGAGCGTGAAAGTTGAACTTTCTCAAATGTATTATTTAACAGGGTGCTATAGCTTCATTATAATATAGGCAACGACTGTTCAGCAACTTATTTTTCGCATTGCGAAATGTGTTACTGAAAATAGAACGAACAATATTGATTTATGGAGGTTTTTCATTCCAATCGTAATTCTCAACTTATACTACCAAGGTGAAAGGATCTTGAGTATCAAATTATCAACATTAAATTCCTTTTCTGTGCTGTCAGTCATGCGGAAAGTGATTTTATACCAGGGTTGTTCCTGTAGTGTAAAACCATGTCCACCTGTAGCATCACCTGCATTTGGTATCTGCTGTTGGATCATTCCCTGTTGTTTTGCTACAACAAACGCATCTACAGACTCCATTGCTGAACATTTATTTATCGTCCATTCAAAAATGCATCTGAAAAAAATCGCTGTAAATATAGCAATTATCAGAACTAACATAATTTCCATTTGAAGATCAAATCCCTTCATGATTTATATTGTTCAGATCGTATCATGTGACATGCTCCCACCACTTAAATCCCAGATTTTGAAGTGGGGGCTTCTTGCTCAATGACTCTACTGAGCCAAGTATCTACAAGCTATCCTCGCGTGCCCCGCGATTCTTTTGCCCGGACACGGGCGCATTTTCTTACTTATTGTCCGGATACGGACAGTTTATACTGCCAGCATCCTTCTTGCCTCTTCACGGATATTGATCGCTGCATTTCGATCTCTGTCCATCTCATTTCCACACGTGCAGCGGTATACTCTTTCGGATAATCCCAGCTCTTTTTTTATCTTTCCGCATTTACTGCATTTTTTGCTTGAAGGGAAAAAGCGGTCTATCTTTACTAATTTCTTTCCCTTCCAGGTAAGCTTATAATCCAGCATATTCCGGAACATCCCGTATCCATTATCCTGTACACTTTTCCCAAAGTGCAGGCACTGGCCCATTGCTTTCATATCAATATCTTCTGCCGCGACTATATCGTACTGGTCTGTGATCCTGCGGCTCAGTTTATGCAGATAATCCTTTCTCTGGTTTCGTATTTTTTCATGGCACCTGGCAACTTTCTTTTTCTGCCGCACATAATTGCGGCTTTCTTTTACACATCTCGACAGTTTACGCTGCTCCCTTGCCAGCCTTTTTTCATTTCTTCTGAAGAATCCTGCTTTTTCAAGTTCAATCTCTTCTGAAAACACTGCCATCCCCTGCATCGCATAATCAATCCCCAGTATTTTGGCATTGCTGTAATCTTCATCTGCTGCTTGGTTTTCGCAGCTGTATCCTTCATACAGCAGACTTGCAAAATACTTTCCGGACGGCTCCATACTGACTGTCACTGATTTCAGACAGCAGTTTTCTGCAGGCTCCCTGTGTTTTTTCATGGAGATCCATTTTAATTTGGGAAGCCGGATCCGCTTATCTTCTACCAGAATATTTCCGTCGACTACATTTGTTGTGTAGCTGTTTTTGGAGTGATGTTTTGACTTGAAACGTGGAAATCCAACCTTGGGATCACGGAAAAAATTCTTATATGCTTTCTCCAAATGAAGCTGAACATTTGCCAGTGCCAGCGAATCTACTTCTTTCAGAAATGAATACTCCTTTTTATACATGGCTGGTGTATTTTTTAACAGTTTTTTCGTCTTTTTATACTCCCGGATCTTGTCATTAAGCATCTGGTTATACAGAAAACGGCAGCAGCCAAATGTTTTTCCCAGAAGTATCTTCTGTTCTTCTGTTGGATAGATCCGGAAACGATATGCTATGTTCAATGCTTTTTCTCTCCCTGGGTTTCGATGTATTGACGGATTACTTCAACTGGTGCGCCTCCTGCCGTCAAAAGGCAGAAACTCTGACTCCAGAATACTTCTTTCCAAAGTTTTTCCCGGATTTCCGGATACTCTTTTTTCAGCAGCCTGCT
>USDN01000062.1 GCA_900553515.1 uncultured Blautia sp.
CTCCAGTCTCAGGGAGGTACTGCTGTTTATCAAATATTCAAAAGATAAAGAACGGCTTCAGAAGCTTGTTTCTACAGATTCGCGATTTTTGTCCGTAGAACAGAAGGCCAGTCAGGTGATAAAGATTATGACAGGAAGCGAGTTTAAGATTGATGAAAAAGAGGAGGAGGTCAATATGTGTAAAGCGTTGGATGATCTGAAAGAGGAAGGACGCGAAGAGGGCCGTAAAGAAGGGCGTAAGGATGGAATAAAATCCGCAGAAAGAAAATTTGTGAGGAAGCTTTTGGCTAAGAAACAATTTACTTATGAAGAAATCTCTGACATGACAGATGTTCCTGTTGATGAGATCCAAAAGATAGAAAGTGAAGATATGCATCCATAATCTTCCTTATTACAAAAATGTAATTTGCTAAATCCCTTTAAATATGCTAGTATTTAAGGAGCGATTTCCATTTGCCGGGCGCCTGTATATCTGGCTGCTGAGGCAATTTATTATTTACAAAATACCCCCAGGAGGATTTTTATAATGGAAAAACAGAAATATTATATTACAACGGCCATTGCCTACACTTCCGGTAAGCCGCATATCGGAAATACCTATGAGGCTGTTCTGGCAGATGCCATTGCCCGCTATAAAAGACTGGAAGGCTATGATGTATTTTTCCAGACCGGAACAGACGAGCATGGACAGAAGATTGAATTAAAAGCAGAAGAAGCCGGTATCACACCGAAGGAATTCGTGGATAATGTTTCCGGCGAGATCAAAAATATCTGGGATCTGATGAACACTTCCTATGATAAATTTATCCGTACTACAGACGAAGACCATGAGAAGCAGGTACAGAAGATTTTTAAGAAAATGTATGCAAAAGGAGACATTTACAAGGGACATTACGAGGGAATGTACTGTACTCCCTGTGAATCCTTCTTTACAGAAAGCCAGCTGGTAGACGGCAAATGTCCGGACTGCGGACGCCCCTGTGTTCCGGCAAAGGAGGAAGCATACTTCTTTAAAATGAGCAAATATGCAGATCGTCTGATCGAACATATTAAGACACATCCGGAATTTATTCAGCCGGAATCCCGTAAAAACGAAATGATGAACAACTTCCTTCTTCCGGGACTGCAGGATCTCTGTGTTTCCAGAACCTCTTTTAAATGGGGAATTCCGGTCGATTTTGATCCGAAGCATGTGGTTTACGTATGGCTTGACGCTCTTACAAACTATATTACAGGAATCGGATATGACTGCGACGGTGACAGCACAGAGCAGTTCAATAAACTGTGGCCGGCAGATCTTCATCTGATCGGAAAGGATATCATCCGCTTCCATACGATTTACTGGCCAATCTTCCTGATGTCACTGGATCTGCCTCTTCCGAAGCAGGTATTTGGTCATCCGTGGCTGCTTCAGGGCGATGGAAAAATGAGTAAGTCCAAAGGAAACGTTCTCTATGCAGATGAACTGGTAGATTTCTTCGGTGTGGACGCAGTGCGTTATTTCGTGCTTCATGAGATGCCATTTGAAAACGACGGCGTGATCACATGGGAGCTGATGGTAGAGCGTCTGAATTCAGAGCTTGCCAATACACTTGGAAACCTTGTAAATCGTACCATCTCCATGTCCAACAAATATTTTGGCGGCGTTGTGGAGAACAAGGGCGTTACAGAGCCGGTGGATGAAGATATGAAATCCTTTGTGCTCGGTATACCGGCTAAAGTTTCTGCGAAGATGGATAAGCTTCGTGTGGCAGATGCCATGACAGAGGTATTCAGCCTCTTTAAACGTCTGAATAAATATATCGATGAGACTATGCCATGGGCTCTTGCAAAAGAAGAGGATAAAAAGGATCGTCTTGCAACGGTTCTGTATAATCTGGTTGAGGGAATTACCATTGGTTCAGCTCTTCTGGAGGCGTTTATGCCGGAAACCACAGATCGTATCCTTGCACAGCTGAATGCTGAGAAGCGTGATCTGGAATCTCTGAAGACCTTTGGCCTGTATCCGTCCGGAAACAAGGTGGTTGAGAAACCGGAGATCCTGTTTGCACGTCTTGACCTGAAAGAGGTAATGGCGAAGGTAGAAGAACTTCATCCGCCTGTACAGGAAGAAAAAGAAGAGGAGCCTGGAATCGACCTTGAGCCGAAAGCAGAGATCACATTTGAGGACTTTGAGAAGCTGCAGTTCCAGGTTGGAGAGATCATTGCCTGCGAAGCAGTAAAAAAATCCAAAAAGCTTCTTTGTTCTCAGGTAAAGATCGGAAGTCAGGTTCGTCAGATCGTATCCGGTATCAAGGCTCATTATACTCCAGAGGAAATGGTGGGCAAAAAGGTAATGGTCGTAACAAACCTGAAACCGGCCAAGCTTGCCGGAGTGATGAGTGAGGGAATGATCCTCTGTGCAGAAGATGCAGAGGGAAATCTTGCTCTGATGACTCCTGAGAAAAATATGCCTGCAGGTGCAGAAATCTGCTGATAAGATTGATACAAATAATTTTTTGTTAGACCAAAATTTTATAGAAATTTCATCCAATCCCCGGTTCCGCCGCTTGACGGAATCGGGGAAATTTCTTATACTAGAGGGAAGTATACAGGAGGGATAAAAATGGGGAAGGAATTCAGCCATTTTGATAAAAACGGGAATGCGGTGATGGTGGATGTTTCTGCAAAAACACCTACATTCCGTACTGCTGTGGCAACAGGGTATATTGCTGTAGGGCCGGAGATCATGGCGGCTGTCACAGAAGGAAATGTAAAGAAAGGCGACGTTCTGGGAGTGGCCAGAGTGGCCGGTATCATGGGAGTGAAGCAGACTTCTTCGCTGATCCCCATGTGCCATCCGCTGCCAATCCAGAAATGTGCGGTGGATTTTGAACTGGATCAGGAAAACAGCCGGATCCATGTATATTGTACAGTAAAGACAGAGGGAAAGACCGGGGTGGAGATGGAGGCGCTGACTGGAGTCCAGACAGCGCTTTTGACGATTTATGACATGTGCAAGGCTATTGACAAGCACATGGTCATGTCAGAGATACATCTTGTGGAAAAGACAGGAGGAAAAAGCGGAGTGTTCCGTTTTGAGGAAAAATGATAGACCGATGTGGAAGAACAATTGATTATTTGCGGATTTCGGTAACAGACCGCTGCAATCTCCGTTGTATCTACTGTATGCCGGAGGATGGAGTGAAGCTGGTGGACCGTTCTCTGATTCTTCGGGAGGAGGAGATCATACGGATCTGCAGAGTTATGGCAGAGCTTGGGATTACCAAGATCAAGCTGACCGGGGGAGAACCACTGATCCATGTGCGTATGCCGGAGCTGGTGGACCAGATCAAGAGACTGCCGGGGATCCAGAAAGTAACACTTACAACAAACGGTATTCTTTTAAAAAAACAGATGAAAGAGCTTGCAGAGGCAGGACTGGATGCAGTCAATATCAGTCTGGATACGCTGGATCGGGAATGCTTTAGAAGGATTGCCAGAAGAGATCTGCTGGATCAGTCTATGGAGGGGCTGCAGGAAGCTCTGCAGTATCCGCAGGTATCGGTAAAGATCAACTGTGTTCCTCTGGGAATAGAAGGGCAGGATCTCTGTCAGGTAGCAGAGCTTGCACGGAAACATCCGATTCATGTAAGATTTATCGAGATGATGCCCATTGGCTGCGGAACAGAATTTAAAGGAATGTCAGAGGCGGAACTGATCGCTCTTCTGGAAAAAAACTTTGGGCCGCTCAGGGTATATCAGGGAAAACCGCTTGGAAACGGACCTTCCCGATATTATGAGGCGGAAGGCTTTGTGGGTAAGCTGGGATTTATCAGCGCAGTCAGCCACAGATTCTGCGGAGAGTGTAACCGTATCCGTCTGACTTCCCAGGGCTTTCTGAAAACCTGTCTGCAGTATACAGCAGGAAGGGATCTGCGGGAGCTCCTGAGAAACGGAGGTTCTGACGAGGAGCTGAAAGCTGTGATCCGTCAGGCTTTAAATGAGAAACCAGACGGACATCATTTTATGGAAAAAGCACAGGAGGACGATACAGAAAAACTCTGTATGTCCCAGATAGGAGGCTGAGAATGAAACGAGCAGCGATTATAACATCAAGCGATTCCGGCTACCGGGGAGAAAGGGAAGACTTAAGCGGCCCGGCTATCCGTGAGATTCTGGAAAGAGAAGGTTATCAGGTGGTATCTATGGAGATCCTTCCGGATGACAGAACCATGCTTGGGGAAAAAATGAAAGAAATCGCAGACAACGGTCTTGCTGAACTGATTCTTACCACTGGAGGGACCGGTTTTTCCCAGAGAGATGTGATGCCGGAGGCTACGGAGGATATCATAGAGCGCAGAGTGCCCGGGATTCCGGAAGCCATGCGTGCCTACAGCATGACCATTACCAAGAGGGCCATGTTAAGCCGGGCAGCAGCAGGGATCCGAAAAAAAACCTTGATCATCAATCTTCCGGGAAGTCCCAAGGCGGTAAGAGAAAGCCTGGAATATATTATCGGGACTTTAGAGCATGGGATAGAGATCCTTACAGGGGAAGCTTCTGACTGTGCGCGGAAATAAAGAACTTTGACCCTGAATGGACAAAACAGCAGGATCGAAGCAGACGAGTAAATATAAAGAAGGAAAAAAATATGGGAAAAGTAATTGCAGTATGTATCAGTGAAGAAAAGGGAACACAGAAACACAGCGTGCCGGAGGCAGAATTTATTGAGGACTGGGGTATTAAGGGGGATGCCCATGCGGGAAAATGGCACAGACAGGTCAGTCTTCTTTCGCATGATAAGATTGAGGATTTCCGTGCCAGAGGAGCGCAGGTAGTTGATGGCGCTTTTGGTGAAAATATTATCGTAGAGGGATTTGATTTTGCAAAAATGCCGGTAGGAACCATATTCCGCTGCAACGACGTGGTGCTGGAAATGACACAGATCGGAAAGAAGTGCCACCATGGCTGTGAGATCTTTCAGATCATGGGTGACTGCATCATGCCAAGAGAAGGTGTTTTTACAAAAGTCCTTCATGGTGGAGTGATCCGTCCGGGCGATGAATTTGTGTGCTGTGAAAAAGGACAGGAAGAATGAGAACAGATATTTTTGAAACCCATGCACACTATGATGACAAAGCATTTGATCAGGACCGGGATAGCCTTTTAGCTTCTATGGAGGAGAACGGGATTGGAACCATGGTCAATGTCTGTGCATCAATAGGTGAATTTGGAAGAACGATTGCTCTTACAGAAAAATACCCATTTGTTTATGGGGCGGTGGGAGTGCATCCGGATGATGCAGATCAGATGACAGAGGAGACCCTGGAGGAGATACGCAGGATTTCCCGTATGGAAAAATTTATTGCTATCGGTGAGATTGGTCTGGATTATTACTGGCATAAGGAAGATCATGAGCATGAGGTGCAGAAGAAAATGTTTCGTGCCCAGATGGATATTGCCAGAGAGGAAAAGCTTCCTTTTATGATCCACAGCAGAGAGGCGGCAAAGGACACGCTGGATATTGTAAAGGCATATATGAAAAAAGGCATGTACGGCGGGATTATCCACTGCTTTTCCTATGGAAAGGAAATAGCGGCAGAGTATCTGGATATGGGACTCTATCTGGGGATCGGCGGCGTAGTTACCTTTAAAAATGCCAGAAAGCTGAAGGAGGTTGTGGAATATGCTCCTTTGGAACAGCTGGTCCTGGAAACAGACAGCCCGTATTTAAGCCCGGAGCCTAATCGTGGAAAAAGGAACAGTTCCCTGAACCTTCCCTATGTGGCTCAGGCAATAGCAGAACTGAAAGGGATTTCGCCGGAGGAAGTCATCTGTGTCACAAGAAAAAATGCAGAACAGCTTTTGTTTTCGAAGAAAATAAAATAAACAAAAAGCCCTTCACAGTAAGCTGGGATATGAATCCGCAGCCATTCTGTAAAGGGCTTATTTTGTTTACCAGGAAAAAAGTACATTCTACACTGATTTTCCTGCTGGCTGAAAACGTTCCGTTTTGTTCTATACAGGATCAGTAATATTCTTCTGAGTCGTCATATTCATCTGAACTGTCATATTCTCCGGATTCATCATATTCTCCGGATTCCCCACTGTTTTCGGAATCCTCATAACCTTCCGAACCGTCAGAAGAATCATCGGAGGAGCTGTTGGCCTTTTCTTCCAGGTATTGAGCAGCGCTGACAGACCAGATGTCTTCTACATAATTTCCTCTGGAATCTGTCATATTCATCTCATAATCAAAAGAAACATCCAAAAGGTCTGTTCTGGTGGATGGCTCCACATTCATGGACATGATTTCATTGAATTTTTTCTTCAGATTTTCAAGAGAAAATTCATCGCCGATGATATTACGCACTCCGTGCTGGGAAGCCAGTTCTTCTGTATAATCTTCCAGCATATAGGGACCAAAGATTCCTTCATCTTTATTATAATGCATGACCGTAGGCTTTATCACAGGATCCAGGATCTGGATCTCAGTTTTTCCTTTAAGGACAGATTTTTGGATCGTAAAGCTGGCCATACCGCCCAGAAGATTGGAAAGTCCCTCCTGAGTGGAAACAAAATTGCCAAGGGAGTAAAAGATCAGCATTTCATTTCCCTCATCGTCAGACATGCGGCCATAGGGCTGAAGCACATGGGGATGACCTCCGATGACAACATCTACACCTTGCTGCATCAGGAAAGCTGCCCATTCTTTTTCATATTCCGTAGGCATGGATTCTTCTTCCTTGCCCCATTGAGCCACAAAGATCAGGCAGTCGCTGTCTGCTTTGGCTTTCTGGATCATGGATGCCACTTTTGTTTTATCAAAAATGTCGATCATGTATTCTTTTCCTTCGCCTGCGCCTCCATTGTTGGTTCCGTAGACAAAGTTAAGAAAAGCGATTCGTATGCCATTGACTTCCAGAGTTTTGACAGTGTCTGCATCTTCCTGAGAATCATGAATGCCAAGAACAGGAACATCCGGATATTTTGTTTTCCAGAAATCCAGAGTCTGTTCAATAAAGTCGGCACCGTAATCATCCACATGATTGGTTGCAGATTCGATCACATCAAAACCTGCATTAATCAGGGCATCGCCAACCTCTGTAGGTGTGGCGAAGGATGGATAGCCGCTGATATAGTCATGATCTTTTGTCAGGACGGTTTCCTGATCGACCATTGCTATATCTGCAGCAGAGATTTCATCTTTTACATTTTCATAGATATGGTCGTAATTCCAGGTATCGGATTCATTCTGACCGGATTGGAGAAGACTGTCATGATAAAGGTTATCTCCCACAGCGACTACCGTTGCAGTGGTAACTGTAGGTGTATTTGCCTTTTTCTTTTCTTCGGCTTTTTTCTGCGCCGCCTCCCGTTTGGCGGCTTCGGCAGGTTTCTGGATCATAGTATAATCAAGCTGGCGGAAAAAGATCACCAGTACTGCCAGAACAATAACTGCACTGAAAAAAACAGCCCGGGAGTTGTTTTTTTCCCTGAGGTTCAGCGGCATATTTTTATTTTTTTTCATAATAAATTCCTTTTCCATAAGGTAAGATTGTTTTTATTTCATCATTATAGCAAACTTCCGCTAAAACTGCAAAAAATACTTTGTGGTCAGGAGTGTTTGGGGTATAATATAAAAAAGCAAAAGAAAGGAGTCAGCTATGAATTCTGTTGAGACGGTAAATGATATTCTGGTAAATCTGTTTAATGAGATCATGGATATTGAAGAAAGAGCGCTGATCACTTCTGAATATAAAGATATTTCTGTAAAGGACATGCATGTGATAGAGGCTGTGGGGATCGGAAATCCCAGGAATATGTCTGCTGTAGCCAAAAGCCTTTCGGTGACGGTAGGGACATTGACCATAGCTATGAATAATCTGGTCAAAAAAGGTTATGTAAACCGTGTGCGGAGTGAAGAGGACAGGCGTGTGGTTCTGGTATCTCTTTCGGAAAAGGGGGAGCAGGCCTATCATCATCACAGGATCTTTCATGAGCGTATGGTCATGTCCGTATTGAAAGATCTGAACAAAGAAGAAACAGAAAGCCTGACTGCAGCTCTGATGAAGCTGCAGGATTTTTTCAGGAATTACAGGACAGAATAGAACAGTATGAAAAAGGTTCCCTGAGAAACCAGAGCGTTTCTAAAAGGAACCTTTTTCATTTCAGAAATAATTCAGTTTATATACTTTTCCAGCACAGGAAAGGGAACGGGACCTGTCTGAAGAATCTTTCGGTGAAAAGTTTTCAGATCAAAATCCTTTCCCTGTTCTTGTTTCAGTGATTCCCGGAGATCCAGGAAATTCAGATATCCCCAGTAGTATTTCAGATAATTGGCAGGTGTTTCAACAATATACTGATAGATGGATCGTATCACAGAATCATCTCCAATGCCGAAAGTTTTCAGGAAATGTCCAGCACGAAGCTGATCCCAGCCCTGATAGTGGATCCCGATATCCAGAAGAGAATAAATACAAAGATTGATGCTTCGGTTCAGCCAGAAAAGGGAGGCCGTATCTTCCGGAGCAATGTCTTCCAGAAATTTTCCGGCATAGGAACTGATACAGGATTCTACATAAGTCGCCCATCCTTCTACATAACCGCCGCAGGAGATCAGATAACGGATATCGGAAGGCTCTGTGGAGCCGAAATATACAGTCTGGTAAAGGTGTCCGGGAAACCCCTCATGAGCCAGGGTGGAAAAAAGTTCCGGTCCGCTTCTCTGATCCGCCTGATTGATGTAAATGATATTGGGATTTCCGGTGTCCAGAGGAGGGGTCAGATAAAAAGCAGGACTCAGATGTTTTTCCATAGACGGGTGCACAAAGCGGACCTCATAGGAAACGTTTCCGGGATCCGGAAAATCTTTCTGAATGCATTGACTTAATGTTTTCAGGATTTTATCAGGCTCCGTATCCAGAAGAGATACTCCGTCCTGAAGTCTGTCTGCCAGAGAAGGCTGCTCCATCAGTATCTGCCGCATAAGCTTAAGATCGTGAGAAAGCTGAGTCAGGAGACGTTTTTGTATACGGGATACAGGAACATAGGAACCTACGCTGCTTTTCAGAAGATATTCATAATATTCCCGTCCTCCTTTAAAGTGTGCAAGTCCGCAGCTTGCCCTTCCGGTTCCCCGAAAACTTTCCAGTCCGTTTATCAGATTCTGATAAGCAGGAATCACACGATCCTTCAGGATATTTTTATGACGGGCGATCAGTTTTTTCTCATCCGCTTCTGAAAATTTTCCATATTCTTTTATTTTTCGTGAAAAAACCTCCAGCATATAATTGGAATCCGGGTTCTGGATAAAGGCTCTGCACTGATCTAAGATCCTGTCCAGAGTCGTATCGCTCATAAACAGTCCGGCACGGGATTTTTCTTCCTCAAATTCCAGTATACTTTGAAAATAAGGCCCTATAGAACTTAAAAGATTCAGATAATCGGCGATATCCTGGTCTTCATAAAAGGTGTATTCTGCCAGAAGTACAGGAAGCTGAGCCTGAACTCCAAGGCTGGGGGAAAGCATTTCTTCCAGGAGGATATGATCTTTCAGTGAAAGCTGCGTATGAAAATACAGAAGAAGCATATCCAGAGTGATCTGATTCTCCCGGGAAAGCTTATCGGGAGAAAATGTTTTCAGCTTTTCCAGATAGTCTGTATAAAGCTGGTATGTATCATCCATATTGCTGCTGACCGTACCAAGAGACGGGACTGGACGGGAGATTCCTTTTTTCTCCGGATGTGCCAGGGAATAATGAAGAGTCAGCATACTTTCGGAAACCTCTTTTTCAAAAATTTCATTGGTAAAAGTGTGGAACCTTCCGTTTTGGGACCATACATGGCTGGAAAGAAAACCAATCCCCATCCCTGCAAAAAGAACCAGACAAAGAGACAGGGTTATGAGAATGGCTTTTTTGTATCGGCGTAAATAAGAGCGCATAAAATACTCCTGGCAAAGGTGTTTTTACTATCTTATTGGAAAAAATACCAATGTATGCTAAACTGAGGAAAAGACAGTGAAGAGTCAGAAAGGAGAGTTTTATGTCAGAAATTTATGATTTGGCGATATTAGGGGCAGGACCGGCAGGGATCAGTGCAGCGATCTATGCGGCAAGAGCGAGGCTGAATACTTTATGGATCGAGAGAAAATTTGCTCAGGGCGGACAGATCGTAGATACTTATGAGGTCGATAATTATCCGGGACTTCCCGGGATCAATGGAATGGATCTGGGAGAAAAAATGGCTGCTCATGCAGAAAAACTGGGTCTGGCTCCCTTGAGAGAAAATGTAGTTTCTGTGGAGGATGAGGACGGGATCAAAGTAATCCGTACAAAAAAGAATGAATACAGGGCAAGGGCTGTGATCCTTGCATTTGGCGCGGCTCACAGAACCCTTGGAATCCCTGGAGAAGAGGCTCTGAGCGGAATGGGCGTGTCTTATTGTGCCACCTGTGACGGGGCTTTTTTCCGGGATCGTACAGTAGCAGTGATCGGAGGCGGAAATGTGGCGGCAGAGGATGCCATCCTTCTTTCCCGAACCTGCAAAAAAGTTTATGTGATCCACAGAAGAGATCAGATGAGGGCGGACCAGATCCTGCAGGAGAAGCTTTTTGCCTGCGAAAACGTGGAGATGATCTGGGATACGGTTCCTGTCAGTATTGAAGGCGAAGAAATGGTATCAGGAATAAAGCTTCAGAATAAAAAGACCGGAGAGGAAAGAGAGCTTCCCCTGGACGGTGTTTTTATTGCTGTGGGAATCGTACCAAATACGGAACTGTTCGGAAATCTGGTAAAGCTGGATGAAAGCGGATATATTGTTGCAGGAGAAGACTGTGTGACCAGCACACCGGGCGTTTTTGCAGCAGGAGATATCAGGACCAAGCAGCTTCGTCAGGTGATAACAGCAGCAGCAGACGGAGCAAACGCAGTGACATCAGCAGAAAGAATACTGTAATATTTGAAGGAAGAAAGGAGCATATTATGGCAGAAGAAAAACAGATCCCTTATAAAATTTATCTGGAAGAGCAGGAAATGCCGGAGGCATGGTATAACGTACGTGCAGATATGAAAAATAAACCGGCTCCTCTTCTGAATCCTGAGACCTTAGAGCCTATGACAGCAGAGGAACTGGGAGTGGTATTTTGTGATGAGCTTGTAAAACAGGAGCTTGACAACGAGAACCCATATGTTAAGATCCCGGAAGAGATCCGCAGCTTTTATAAAATGTACCGTCCATCCCCTCTGGTACGTGCATACTGCCTGGAAGAAAAACTTCAGACTCCGGCAAAGATCTACTATAAATTTGAAGGAAATAATACCAGCGGAAGTCATAAGCTGAATTCTGCCATTGCGCAGGCATATTATGCAAAAAATCAGGGATTAAAGGGCGTTACCACAGAAACCGGAGCCGGACAGTGGGGCACTGCTCTTTCTATGGCATGCGCGTATCTTGATCTGGACTGCAGGGTATTTATGGTAAAATGCTCTTATGAGCAGAAGCCATTCCGACGTGAAGTAATGAGGACTTATGGGGCGCAGGTGACCCCGTCTCCATCTGAAACAACAGAAGTAGGAAGAAAGATCCTGAAAGAGCATCCGGGTACATCGGGAAGCCTTGGATGCGCTATTTCAGAGGCCGTAGAATGCGCTACAGGTATGGAAGGATACCGTTATGTGCTGGGAAGCGTTTTGAATCAGGTGCTTCTCCATCAGTCTATTATCGGATTGGAAACAAAAGCGGCTCTGGATAAGTATGGAGTAGTTCCGGACATCATTATTGGCTGTGCCGGAGGCGGTTCCAATCTTGGCGGTCTGATCTCTCCTTTTATGGGAGAAAAACTCCGGGGAGAAAGAGATTATCAGTTTATTGCAGTGGAACCGGCATCCTGCCCGACTCTTACCAGAGGAAAATTTGCATATGATTTCTGTGACACCGGTATGGTGACGCCTCTGGCTAAAATGTATACGCTTGGAAGCGGCTTCATTCCTTCGGCAAGCCATGCAGGCGGCCTTCGTTACCATGGAATGAATCCGGTACTGTCTCAGCTTTATGCAGACGGGTTGATGGAAGCACGCTCTGTAGAGCAGACTTCTGTTTTTGAGGCGGCTCAGATGTTTGCCCGTGTGGAAGGAATTCTTCCGGCGCCGGAAAGCGCTCATGCGATCCGGGCAGCTCTGGATGAAGCTATGAAGTGTAAAGAAACCGGAGAAGAAAAGACCATTGTGTTTGGACTTACCGGAACCGGATATTTTGATATGTTTGCTTATGGCAGATATAATGATGGAGAAATGAGCGACTATATTCCTACAGATGCAGAACTTCAGGCTGGATTTGACGGAATTCCGAAAATTTAAATCGTAAGATGGTTCCTGTGGGAGTCCTGCAGTAAGTTAAATATCTTTCTGTGAAAAAACCGTACCCGGCAGCTGTGAAAAACATGGCAGCCGGGTACGGTTTTGCTGGAGGTTATGCTTCCGAGAAATGGTAGGCGACATTCAGTCCTTTGAATACGTCAGCATTTATCTGCATTCCTTCATATAATTTTATATAATCTTCAAAAGTCCTGTGGCGCTCAGTGGGATCACACTGACTGCAGGGATTATCTATAGGAAATATTTCAGTGACACCGTCTGCTGTTTCGACAAACATAAGAGAACAGATACCAAAATTTTCGACCATTGCGAAAGAGACATATTTGGTCAGAGTGCCGTTTATCTGGACAGTGTTTTCTTTAAAGGCTTTTTCTTCTTCGGTTAAGCTGTCAGCAGAAAGTTTTCCCGTTTCGATCAAATATTGTCTGTCTTCAATATCAATGAGCTTTTTCCAGAAAGTCTCCGGGGAGCAGGAAATAAGTTTATTGATATCCTGTTTGTTTTTGGAATACCAGATATGAACCTCTGAACCGCAGTATTCCCGGATGTCTTCCAGATTTTCGACTAATATGTCGACTTCTTTACCGTCGTCGGAGGTTACGGTACAAATATTCGTACTGTCTGAACAGGAAGAAAGAGTTCCTTTTATAAATACATAGGTAATAGCAGATTCCGAATCATAATATTCTCCGAAATCCTTGATATCATGGTAGACCATGGTTCCCGGCGGTTCCTCCGCCCAGGCGCTTTTTGGAAAAAATACACTTCCCAGTAGAATATATGCAATACATGCACCTTTAAAAAATTTCCCTTTCATACCTCTCCCTCGCTTTCGTTTGTTTTTCAATATTGTATCATTATGAGAATGCAGGGGTGTAGTTGGAATTTTTTTATTTTATCTTTATATAAATCTGATAACCGATTATTAAAAATACAAAACGGGAGATACAGTTTGTAGATTGAATACGATTGTTTTTGATGATACAATAAGAAACAATAAAAGAGTATCGTAATGCTACTCAGGTAAAAAGAATATAAATGGTGTAAGGAAGTGAAACTGCATGATAGATATATATACAGAAAAAAAAGATTCAAAAGACTGGATACTTCAAAATGATTTGTATTTCAACCTGAATACGTGTAATGAGGAAATGTCTCAAAATGAAATAGAACTTATTCAGCAGGTGGATGAGGCAAAACTGACACCGGATAAGCACATTGAAACAAAATATGGATTAGGTACAATTCGTAATTTATCATCTGGATGCAAGACACTGCTTAATATTGTAAAGCATCCTGATAAGGTAGTGTGTGTAGAAGAATGTGGGCCAAATGTGCTTAAAATTATTTTTGAAATGGATAATATAAAGGTATATATGTCACGTCCCACACTTTTTGAAATTCCGGATGATGCCGAAATCAGATTTAATGATACTGATGTGGTAACTGGAAATTCAGGGTATAATACCTGGTGGAGCAGGGAATATGAAAGGAGAGAGATGGATGATTTATAAAAATATCACATTTAAATCAGATCCTTTTTCATATGATTTGGTATTTGATGACAGAATAACCCTTGTTGGGGGCGATAGTGGTACAGGAAAAACTGTTCTTTATGAGATATTAGAGGATTTAAGACTTACCAATGAATATAAAGCAATCAAATTGTTTAATTATAAGTCAGATGAATTTTTGGAGGCAATGAAACGGTGTCGTAATAATTTTATTGTAATTGATAATGCGGATATCTTAATTAATGATGATATCAGAAAGTTTATAAATTTTGAATTTTCTAATCAGTATATGCTTTTTTTAAGAAATTGTGATGGACTTAACGTATCTGATAAGAGTTTTAAAGTTTTAAAACTTGATAATAATAGGATAACCCTGGAAGAGGAACTGTGATATGAAGTATTTATGGACAGAGGATACGGGTGCAGGACTTCACTTCTGGCAATTGGTTAATCAATTTTTTTTTGACAATGAACTTGTAATTGAAAGTAAAGAAAGTAACCAGGGAATCTTGAATTCACTGTCAGATCTGGAGATTAAAGAAAGTGATAAGTATTATATTGCATTTGACTATGTAGTTGATAATCAGGACATCCGTAATAAATATAGATTACTGAGATCGTTAGAAAAAAAGTCAGAAGGAAAAGTTATAATTCTTGACATAATTTGTTTTGAGCATTTGATTCTTGCTTTTGATAATCTGGTGTCATGGACAGGAACCAGAAAAGCAAATAAAATAGAGATTCGTGAAGATGTTTTATCAGCAATTGAGAACCATAGGATTAATCTGTCAAAGATTGACAGTGAAAAAACATTACAGTACATAGCTGGTTTTAAAAGATATTCTACAGAGCGAGTGATGAAATCATTGGTAGGTGAACTTACAGAAAATGAAAAATGGTCTGTCAGAGGTTCCCTAATGGGTGAATGCTGGTACAAGGATTGTTGTGTATCGGATCATTTGTATAATCTTAGATGTGGTAAACCAGAAGTTGAACATGGAAGCGAGAAGATGAGGATGCTGATATGGTCGGAGGAAATACAGAAAATAATTAAAGAAGTTATTGTTTGAAAAAACCGTACCCGGCAGCTGTGAAAAACATGGCAGCCGGGTACGGTTTTAATTTCCGATTATTTTTTTGCAGAAGCGTTGGGAATGTGGCATAAAGATCTGTGCTACCGGACCTACGATAAAGGCACAGATAATGGTTCCCAGTCCAAAGGTTCCTCCAAGCAGAAAGCCTGCAATCACAAAGAAGCAGTCTGTCAGGATACGCACGATGCCGAAAGGTTTGTGACTTTTGTCACTGATGACAATGGCAACCAGATCATTGGGACCCGTTCCTGCTTCTGATTTGATCACGATGGTCATGCCAAGAGCAAGGATGATACATCCTGCCACAAGGACAATGATACGTACTGCCATGGGCAGAGAACTGTTGATATAGTTTCCAAGCAGGACGGTAAAAAGATCGATAATAGGTCCGCCCAGAAACATACAGATGATCGTCCCGATTCGTATGTAGCTGCGGTCAACGAAAAGCAGCACCATGATGATCAGAAAACAGATCATCATGTGAGTACGTCCGTGAGTCCAGTTAAGGGCAGCAGGCCATGGAACACTGCGGAAGATACCCTGCACAAGGACGTTAAAGGGGTCGGTTCCCAGATTTGCCTGAATAAAAAAAGTCACACCCAGGTGAGCAACAGACAGACCGAAAACCAGTAAGATAATTTGTTTGATTTTTTGTTTTGGCGTCATGATGTGTAGTTCCTTTTTCTTTATTTTATCAATATTTTATCATATCAGACAGGCTTATAAAAGCAGAATATCAGGGAAATAAGTTCTACAAAATATAAATTCTCAGGTATAAAATAAAAATAAATAAAAAAGAAAACAAAGGAAATTATTACAATAAGAGGCGTGATTTTGACAGTTTCTGCAGAATGGATAAGTTAAAGGCGTATAATGAAAGAAAAATATTATGGGTAGTGTCAAATGATTTATGAAAAAACAGAGTCAAAGAAAAAGGCTCTGATGAA
>USDN01000063.1 GCA_900553515.1 uncultured Blautia sp.
GATCAACGCGGGCTGTGATCTGAGTTCCGTTTACATCGAAGTACAGGAATACTTCTGCTCCGAGAAGCTCATAAACCTTAACTACAGAAGACATAGCGCCATTAGCGGAGTCAGAAACATCCTCAGGACGGATACCCATAACAACTGTTTTGCCAACATAGCCTTTGTCTTTCAAGACTTTAGCTTTAGCTGCCGGGATAACAACTTCATCAGAACCAATCTTAGCAACAAGATCAGCACCGTTTTCTTTGATTTCAGCATCCAGGAAGTTCATCTGCGGGGATCCCATGAATCCGGCTACGAACAGGTTGCCTGGTTTCTGATACAGATTCTGTGGAGTATCTACCTGCTGAACAACACCATCTTTCATAACAACGATTCTGGTACCAAGAGTCATAGCCTCGGTCTGGTCATGTGTTACATAGATGATAGTAGCGCCCAGTCTCTGGTGGATCTTGGAGATCTCGATACGCATCTGTACACGAAGTTTAGCATCCAGGTTAGAAAGAGGCTCATCCATAAGGAATACTTTAGGATTACGAACGATAGCACGACCCATGGCAACACGCTGTCTCTGACCACCGGAAAGAGCTTTCGGCTTACGATCAAGAAGTTTTTCCAAGTCGAGGATTCTTGCTGCTTCACGAACCTGCTGATCGATCTGATCCTTCGGAACTTTACGAAGCTTCAGACCAAATGCCATGTTATCATAAACAGTCATATGAGGATACAGAGCGTAGTTCTGGAATACCATTGCGATATCACGGTCTTTTGGCTCTACATCGTTCATAACTTTGTCACCGATTTTAAGAGTACCGCTGGAAATTTCTTCCAGTCCGGCAATCATACGAAGTGTAGTAGATTTACCACATCCGGATGGTCCTACGAAAATGATGAATTCTTTGTCTTCGATCTCAAGGTTGAAATCCTTAACAGCCTCGAAACCATTTGGATAAGTTTTGTTAATGTGAGATAATGATAAACTTGCCATTGAAATTTCCCTCCAGGTAATATTTGTATGAAATAGTTTTTGCTCTTGTTTTGAACTGTACTCAGTATAACCAAAAGCAGGGGTATCTTCCAGAGAAGAATCGTACAAAGATTTCGCAGGTTTGTTGACAGATTGACGAAAAGACGAAGTTTCTTGTGCAGGCTGCCGGTTTCTGACTGACGACGTATTTATACCGGTTCCATGATGAGACGATGCTCGTTCAGGAACATGCCCTGAAGGTTTTCTGCATGGAAACGTCTCTGGAACAGATCACATTTGCAAAGAAAAAGATAATAAATATTCAGGCCGCAGTCGTTCAGGGTTTCAAAATTCCCCTGTCCTTTGGCAATGATCAGATCTGCATCATAAAGAAGATCACGAGCCTCCGAAGTGATTCCGGGGATCCATGTACCGCCGACATTGCTGCCGTTTCCGATTACCCTTACTAAATCGGTAAGGCCGATTTCTTCTGCATCCTCCATGGTGGCATCGTTTACTACCGGGTATCCACGAACGATCACTGTGATATCCAGATCCGGGTACTGTTCCTTCAGGATTTTTACAGCCAGTTTATCCAGAACTACTTCTCCGCAGTTGTCAGTGAGGTAGACAAGTTTTTGGGCGGAGGAAAGATCCTGAAGAAAATTTTTGTATTCTTCTTCATCCAGAGCTTCTGTGCTTTTTTCCTCAAGAAGAGTAATGACCGTAGACTGATCAACATTGGAAAGGGCGGCAAAGTCAATATAATTTCCGATCCGTGCATAAAGAAGCGCCTTTTCCAGAGGATCCTTTGCTTTTCGAATCTTATCTTCCAGGGAATCTTCCATATTCAACATAAGCTGATTATATTCTCTTTTAATCTCTGTAAAATCTTCCATAGGACAATCCCAGAAGCTGCTGTAAAGTTTCTGGATATCGACAGAAAGACTGGGAGCGCAGTCTTTTTCTTCTGTATTGGCGATCAGAGTCATTACTTTTTTCATGTATTCTGTTTTTTTTTCCATGTCGGGATAATGACGGATTTTTTGTTCCTGTTTATTCAGTGCGCAGCACATACAGAATGGGTTCAGTTTCATTTGTACTTCCTTTCCTGACCTGTTTTTTGTTAAAATTGTCTATGGGTTCATTATAAGACATCACGGGGAGAGGGGCAAGTGGGAACACTGCTGTCAGGTCATGGTCAGCATTTGAGTTTTCTGTATTCGGATGGTGTAACGCCCAGTACCTTTTTAAATACGCTGCAGAAATAATTGCTGGAAGAAAAGCTAAGCTTATGTGCCAGATCTGTAATGGAGATATCGGTGTTCATAAGTTCTTTTTCTGCATAACTGATTTTTTGAAGAGATATATATTCAGCAGGTGTGATCCCAAAGGATTCCTTAAAAATATATTTGAAATGCGAAAGGGAGTAACCGGAAATATCTGCCAGTTCCTGGAGCATGATCTTTTTATCCAGATTTTCATTAATATAGGTAAATACATTCTGCATGGGATCTGCAATATGATTTTTTGTTGTTTTGATCTTTGGTTCCAGATAAATGAGGCTTTGCAGAAAACATACCAGATAGGAAGTTCCCAAGTAAAGATCCGCATGAGCTCCAAGACTGAAAAAATTCCAGGCTGTACGAAGCATAGAAATTTGTGTATGTCCTACTTTCAGATGACGAAAAGGCAGAGAAAGCAGTTCATTACGAAGCTGAGCACTGAATTCTTCGTTGAGACCCAGAAGGGAGATATCTTTTCGTACACTGATCTGGATAGCATAGTATTCATTTCGGTTTTTGGTATGGTTGCCAGTTTCATGTAGTTCAAATGGATAAGTAAGCATCAGTTCATTTCCCAGAGCGGTATATTCATTCATAATACCGTTTTCAGAAACAAGGATAGTTCTCTGACCTTTTATGATGCAGTGGATCTCAATAATATCTGAATGGTAGTGGAGGGCGGCAAAATCAGCAGAACTTATGGTACAATGAGCAATGTTTGCCAGACCTGAAATATGATGATGATCTGCTGTGATGATCTTCTTACTTTCTGACCAGGTAAATGGATCAAAAATTTCAGTTCCCTTCATAAAACCTCCTTAAAAATATAAAATGGAAAACATTTTTATGATAAATGTATAAAATCGTACGAAGTATTATGTTGAATGCACGCAAAAAAAGAATATGGTATGATTAATTCACGTTAATTATATAAGTTTTTTTCTTAGAAAGCAATTATGGTTTTAAGAAGGAAAGGAGGTACTATGGCAAAGGAAATTGCCAGTGGAGTATGGCCGGTTATGATCACACCTTTTACAGAGGATAACAGGATTGATTATGATGGTGTACTTAAAATTATTGAGTGGTATGACAAAATGGGTGTAGATGGTATTTTTGCAATGTGCCAGTCCAGCGAAATGTTCGAACTGACTCCTCAGGAGCGTCTGGAACTCATCCGATTTGTTGTAGAGAACACTCCGAAACATATCGGGATCATTGCATCTGGTCATTGTGCGGAAAAAGTAGAGGATCAGATACGGGAAGCACAGGCGGCTATTGATGCAGGTGTTGGATCCTATGTGTTTATTTCTAATCAATTTGCAAAAGAAGATGAAAGTGAAGATGTTGCAAAACAGAATATTGAGTATCTTCTGGATCATATTGACGCGGAAAGTTTTGGTATTTATGAATGTCCCTATCCTTACAAACGTCTTGTTTCGCCGGAACTGTTGAAATGGTGTGCTGAGACAGGAAAGTTTACTTTTCTGAAGGATACATGCTGTGATGTGGAGCAGCTTCGTGCAAAAGTAGAGGCAGTGAAGGGTACACCAATGAAGATTTTTAATGCAAATGGTGCAACTTTACTGGAAAGCCTGAAAATGGGATGTCATGGATATTCCGGAGTTATGGCTAATTTCCATCCGGATCTGTACGTCTGGCTTTGCAGGAACTTTGACAAAGAACCGGAAAGAGCAGAAATCATGATGAATTATCTGGGAGCGGCGTCTACATTTGAATGTCAGGTCTATCCCTGCAACAGTAAATATCACATGAAACTGGAAGGAGTCAATATAACGACAAAATCCAGAAGACAGGATGATGCGCTTCTTACACCGAACAGGCTTCTTGAAGTAGAGCAATTCCATGATCATACAGAATATTTCAGAAAAACTTTTTTTGGTAAATAATTTTTTTGGGTGACTTGAATATGGAAATTCTGAAGAATAAAAAGACTATGTGGGAAAAGTTTTATCGTACAATGGAAAAACAGGAAGAGAGAAGCGGATGCGCTGTAACATTAACGTTAAATCCCTGCATGACGGAGACGCTGGTAGTTGACGGGCTCAGAGCGGGAATGGAAAACGAACTGCATGCGATGACCGCGGACATAGGCGGACTTGGTATTGAGATCAGCAGGATTTTATCAGGATGCGGTTATGCTTCTCTTTGTACGGGATTTGAATTTTCCACAGATAAAAAAACACAGGAACAGTTTATGCAGATGCTGAAGCTTCCTTTTCATTTTGCAGAGGCAGAAGGAAAAATGCGTTCAGTAGTGAAGATCTTAAACAAGAACGGAGATCCTTCAACTATTATGAAGGAGAGAGGATGGAAGATTTCAAAGACTGCATTGAATAATCTGGAAAAGAAACGCAAAAAAGTAATATCCGGGCTGAAGCCAGATGATCTGCTTGTGATCGGAGGAAGCGTTCCTGCCGGAGTTCCTGAGGATATTTACCGATCATGGATTTCTGAGGCAAAACAAAAAGGATCCCGAACAGTTTTATGTGCAGAAGGATCTACATTAAAAGAAGGTTTAAAGGAAACTCCGTATGCGGCGGTTTTCAGTAGGCTTTCTCTGGCTGAATATATAGGATGTTCTCTGGATACAGAGGAAAAAGTGGATATTTCTGTAAAGAAACTTCTGCAGGAAGGTATTGCCGTGGTATGTGTGTATACGGATCAGCATGAGGTACTGGTGGCAGATGAAAAAAATATCATTAGAGGAAAGGCCTACGAAAAGGATCCTGCCTGTAACTGCGGAGCACTGGCTTCCATCATGGCAGGGATGTGTATGGCAATGCTCTGTAAAAAAGAAGAGAACATCATGGATTATATTCTGGCGGTTCTGAAAGGTACGCTGCATAAGCCAGGAAATGGCATGTGTACCCGGACGGAATTTGAAAAATATTTTAACCATGTATCTTAATATGGAAAAGAAATGATAAAATAAAGATTTAGAAATAGGAGGAACTATCATGAAATTTAAAAAATTAGCAGCAGCTTTATTAACAACAGCTATTGTAGGAACATCTGTAACACCCGTGTTTGCAGCAGAATATGACGCATCAGGAGACCCGGAAGCAACACTGATCTGGTCCGGTAACTGTGTGTCTTCCGATACTCATGCAAAAGCAATGCATTTATTTGCAGAAAAAGTAGAAGAGTATTCAGGAGGATCTGTAAAGTGTGATGTATACACAGATTCCACTTTATATTCCTCTGAAAACGAACTGCAGGCTTTGATCGATAACGATATGCAGCTTTGCTACCTGTCCTTCCCGACTATGGCAACACAGGTTCCGTCTTATGAAATGTTTGCATCCGGATATTTCTGGAAAAATTACGATCATATGCATGAAACATTGAACAGTGATTTTGCATCTGAAAAGATCTATCCGGCAGCAGAAGAAGCGATGGGTATTAAAGTTCTTGGATCAATCTATCTTGGAAGCCGTGTAATAAATACAAGAGAAACAGAAATTAACAGCTATGACGATATGAAGGGTGTCCTTCTTCGTATGCCAAACTCTGACGCATGGATGCAGCTTGGCTCTGCTCTCGGTGCAGAACCTACTCCGCTGGCATTTTCTGAGCTTTATACAGCGCTTCAGACAGGTGCTATCGAGGCACAGGACAATCCTCTTGCATCAAACAAGAATGCAGGATTTCATGAAGTAACAAAATACATGGCTATTACAAACCATGTTGTTGATTCTCTGATGATCTCAGTGAATGCAGAGGCATGGGACAATTTAACAGAAGCTCAGCAGATGGCTGTGGAGGATGCAGTTGCAGATACCATTGCATGGAACGATGAGGAAAGACTGGCTGAAGAAGAGGAAATGATTAAATTCTTCGAAGACGAGGGTCTTACTGTTACCTATCCGGACATTGATGAGTTCAAAGAGAAAACAACTGCTTACTATTTTGATAATGATCTGACAGGAAATTGGGATATGGATCTTTACGAAGAAATCCAGGCACTGGCAAAATAAGATATTATTAAAAAGAGGGCAGGCTCGCCGCCCTCTTTTATAAATCAGAAAATAATTATTCACATTAAGTCAGGAGGGTTAAAGTGGATAAATTTAAGCAGATAATTAAAAAAATTTTTGATTTTCTGGGTGAAACTGTTCCGACCATTACATTTACTTTGATCTTTATTACATTTATAGCACAGGTGGTCGCTCGATATTTCTTCGGAAAATCTATTACATGGAGTAATGAGATTTCTGTACTTGCCTATATGTGGACTATGTTTTTCGGTGTCGGGAAGGCAATGGAAGCAGATGCTCATGTAGTATTTGGACTGGTTTATGATGCAGTGGGACAAAAGACAAGATATCTGTTCAGAATGGCGTATAATTCTTTGCTGATTCTTTGTCTTGTACTTGCATTTGTTCCATGTCTGGACAAATGGATGGGACAGAAGATGATCACAGGTGTTTTGAAATTACCATATAAACTGGTGTTTGCGCCGTTTCTTTATATGATGATCGAAATGGTTGTCCGCTCCATTATAGAAATGGTAAAAGTACATAAACTTTATAAGGAGGGGGCATTATGATGACACCGACCCAGGCTGTTATAATTATGTTTATTGTCATGGCAATCTGCTTTATTATCAGAATGCCTGTATCCTTTTCCATGCTTACAGCCAGCATTGTATTTTTTGTTTTAACAGATTTTGATAAACTGTCAAATGTATTTGGTGTTGTTACCGGAAATATGTATGCCGGTTATACCATGCTTGCAGCACCATTGTTTATTTTCATGGCAAATGTCATGAATGAAGGAGAAATAACAGATAAGCTGTTTGATTTTTGTAATGGTCTTTTAGGAAAATTTCATGGCGGTACTGCTCAGGTAAATGTAGCGGCATCTCTGATCTTTTCTGGAATGACAGGTTCTGCTATTGCAGATGCCTCCGGTATTGGTCTTATGGAAATTGAGCAGATGAAAAAAGAAGGTTATGATCCGGAGTTTTCCTGTGCGATCACAGCAGCTTCAGCTACAGTAGGACCTATTTTTCCGCCGTCTATCCCAATGGTCATTTACGCGATGCTTTCCGGTGCTTCTATTGGTAAGCTGTTTATGGGCGGAATGATCCCGGGAATTCTTCTTGCATTGCTGTTGTCAGCATATTGTGCAATTATCTCCAAGAAGAGAAAATATCCTACAGGTATCATCATGAGCAAGAAAGAATTTTTGAAGGCAACAGTTTCTGCTGTTCCGGCATTGTTTACAGTGGTTCTTCTTCTGGGTGGAATCTATTCCGGTGTATGTACTCCTACAGAAGCAGGTGCGGTTGCAGCGGCTTATGCGATCGTGATCTCTGTTTTGATCTATAAGAATTTAAGTCCTGCAAAATTATGGAAGATTCTGAAGGCAAGTGCTGCGAATACGGCAACTCTGGCACTTTTGTGTGGAACATCGTATCTGTTTTCCTTTATTATTTCTATGGCAAAGGTTCCGAATATGATTTCTGAGGTAGTATTGAACCTTACAGATAACAGATATATCTTTCTGCTGGTAGTAAACATTGTATTCCTGCTTCTGGGCTGCGTACTGGATGTAAGTACGATCCAGCTTGTGTTTGTACCAATGGTACTGCCTCTTGTTACGGCACTGGGCATAGATCTGGTACATTTTGGTGTTGTGATCTGCCTGAATATGATGATCGGACTTTCTACACCGCCGTTTGGAATGCTGTTATTCATTGTATCCGGATTGGGAAAAACGAAGATTGTAGGTGTCATAAAAGAGATATTGCCCATGGTATTGATCATGATCGTACTTCTTTTTGTGGTTACTTATGTTCCGGATATCATTATGTTTATTCCGAATAATTTTATGTAAAGAAAAAATGACAAAAGGCATTAGAATGGAGATTTTCTTTTATTCTGATGCCTTTTTTCTAAAAAAGAAATTTTTGTATTGGAGGAAGAAAGATGATTGCTGATAAAATTACAAATATAGAAAAATATCTGGTTCTTAAACCGTATGCAGAAAGCATTTGGGATTTTATTAAAAGAGATGAACAGGAAAATCTGAAAGACGGTCGTTATGAGTTGGATGGAGACCGTGTGTTTGCTCTTGTTCAAAGCTATTATACAAAAGACATATCGGAAGGTCAGGTTGAAGCTCATCAGTTATATGCAGATCTTCAGTACATTGTAAAAGGTGAGGAATATATTTACTGGAGCCTTCTGGATGAATTAGAGCTGAAAGAAGACAGACATCCGCAGGCAGATATTGCTTTTTATGATGGGAAAAGTGTAAAAGACAGAAATTTATTAAAAGAGGGAATGTTTGGGTTCTATTTTCCTACAGATGGACATATGCCCTGTATTTCTGTAAAGGAAAGTCTTCCAATGAAAAAAATCGTATTTAAGATTCGCTGCGATTGTGTTGAAATTTAGAACCATCAGGCAGAAAGGAGAAAAAATGATCCATAGTGCAAAATGGATATGGCTGGATGAGAAAAAATATAAAGACTACCAGAAAGCGCCAATATCCTTGTTTGATCCGTATAGTACAGACTGTAAATTTGCAGTGGCAGAATTTAAAAAGAAAGTTGAATTTGAGAAAAAAATAAAGGAAATCAAAATAGAAATCAGTGGAGATGTAAAATTCTGGCTTTATGTTAATGATGCATATGTAGGAACAGGTCCGGTAGGAGCCGGAGGAGATTATGAGATCGATCGTTCAATGCCTGTACAGTATTATAATACTTATGTCGTAAAACCGGACACGGATTTTGTGGAGTTTTATGTTATGGTACAGAATGTACCGTCTGTTCTTTGTGATATGTCCCAGGGAAAAAACGGGCTGATTCTGGCTGCAAAATGTATTCTGGAAGATGGAAGTGAAGAGATGGTTTACTCAGATTCCAGCTGGCTGTCCAGAAGGAACAATTCCTATTTGTCACAGAATAAGGTTGATCTGACATTATGCAGCGACAGGTGGAATTATGCAGAGGAAACAGAGCCTGTATGGAATTTAAAAAAACCGGACATCCTTATGCTGGAAGAAGAGGAGATAATCCCGGAAGATTTTGTTCCTTTTAGTGTAGCGCCAGGTGAGATGAAAGAAGTTGTCTGTGAGTTTGATAAGATATATTCAATCTATCATTATCTGGAAGTGGAAGCATATGGAGAATATACGATTCTTATCCGGGACTTTGAGAGGGATTTTCAAAAAAATGTGAATCTTACAGATACCATAACAGGAAATTCTTCTGTAAAATTCCGGGGCATATCTATGGTAAGTTCTGGAGGAATGAAACTTTTTGTATATAATGGAGGAGAAAAGCCATTAAGGGTGAATAAGGCAGCAGGCTTATTTATACATTATCCCATTATGAATGAAGGCTATTTCCATTGCTCAGATGAAGTATTTAACAAAATATTCCGCATGGGAAGACATGCCTTGAAGATCTGTCGTCAAAGTATTGAATTAGACAGTCCATGGCATCAGGAGAACCTGGGATGCTGCGGAGATTATTATATCGCCAGTCTGATGAATTTTTTTACAGATGGAGATACAAAACTGACCCGTCTGGACATTGTAAGAATTGCAGACTGCCTGAAACTTTATGAAGGATATATGTTCCATACTACATACAGTATGATCTGGCTGATGATGGGTTATGATTATTATCTTTTCAGTGGAGATATCAGCATTTTTCCGGAAATATCAGAAGCGATAGAGCTTTTGATGGAAAAAATGCATTCTTATGCAGGAACAGATGAGATTATCAATGATCCGCCCAGCTACATGTTTGTAGACTGGCTGGTAGTGGACGGGATCAGCCTTCATCATCCTCCGGCAGCCCTTGGACAGGCAGTGCTGAATGCGTTTTACTTTGGGGGCTTAAATATGGCGGCAAAGCTTATGGGAATTATGGGAAAATATGATATGCAGAAACGGTATCATGACAGGGCAGCAGTTCTTCAAAAATCTTTTCAGGAGAATTTTTACGATGCTGAAAAAGGACTTTATTTTGACGGACATAATTTTAAACACTGGTCTGGCAAATGGATGCAGCCAAATACAGACAAGCGATATTTTTCCTGGCATACGAATGTTATTGCAGTTCTTTATGATCTTGCCCCAAAGGAAAAGCAGATTCAGATTATGGAGACGATCTTGAATGATATGACCTTGATCAATCCACAGCCGTATTTTATGCATTTTGTGCTGGAAGCCGTCTATAAAACAGGATTATTTGAAAAATATGGTATCCGGCAGCTGCGGCGTTGGGAAGTAATGACGGATTTTGAAAAGGGACTGCAGGAAGGATGGTACGATATGTCAGGCTATGGATTCGACTACAGCCATGTATGGGCAGGAACACCTACTTATCAGCTTCCGTCAAAACTCTCCGGACTTCAGATTCTGGAACCTGGATTTAAAAAAATCTCACTGGCCCCAGCTCTTTATGGATTGGATTTTGCAGAAATGGAAATTCCGACGCCTTATGGAAAAATAGAAATCCGCATGGAGCAGGGAAAAGAACCGGTGATAAAAATTCCAGAGGGAATTTCAGTGGAGGAAAGAAAAGATTTTGTTAAAGATCCAATATAAAATAATTAATTAAATGAACGGTATCGTAGAATACAAAACAATTTTCTGCAGAAGAGAAGGTGATGAGCCAGATGCGGCATCACCTTTTCTTTTTTCTTTCATATGCTAGGAGGGAAGGCAAAAGGAGTATATTCCATATGAAAATAAGAAAAAGACTGGCAGCGGCAGTTCTTGCCGTTCTCCTGGCAGTGGCAGCCGTTCCATGTGCAGTTATGGCAGAGAAAAAAGAAGAGAAGCTTATAAAGGTTACTTTGAACGAGGTTGCGCATTCTATTTTTTATGCTCCTCAGTATGTTGCTCTGGAAAAAGGGTATTTCCGGGAGGAAGGGCTGAATGTGGATCTGGTGACAGGTTTTGGCGCTGATAAGGTGATGACCGCCCTGATCTCAGGAGAAGCAGATATTGGGTTTATGGGAGCGGAGGCTTCTGTTTATGCTTTTCAGGAGGGGGCTACTGATCCGGTAATAAATTTTGCCCAGGGAACCCAGAGAGCCGGGAATTTTCTGGTTGCAAGAAAAGAAATGCCCGACTTCCGGTGGACAGATTTGAAAGGAAAGAAAGTGCTTGGTGGAAGAAAAGGCGGTATGCCAGAGATGGTTTTTGAGTATATCTTAAAACAGAACGGTATGGATCCGCAGAAGGATCTTTCCATTGACCAGAGCATTGATTTTGGTTCTACGGCAGCAGCTTTTGCAGGAGATCCTTCTTCTGATTTCACAGTGGAGTTTGAACCTTCTGCGACAGCGCTTGAAAAAGAAGGAACCGGTCATGTTGTGGCTTCTCTGGGGGTAGATTCCGGTTATGTTCCTTATACCTCCTACAGTGCCAGAACAAGCTATATAGAGAAAAATCCTGAGATCATCCAGAGGTTTGTCAATGGTCTTCAGAAAGGCGTGGAGTTTGTGCGGCAGCATACTCCGGAGGAGATTGCGGCTGTGATCGCTCCGCAGTTTCCGGAGACAGATGCGGATACACTTACGACGATTGTAAAACGTTATTATGATCAGGATACCTGGAAAGAAAATCTGATATTTGAACAGGCGAGCTTTGAGCTTCTGCAGGATATTCTGGAGGGTGCAGGGGAACTCAGTGAAAGAGCTGCCTATGAGGAGCTTGTAACAACAGAGTTTGCAGAAAAAGCGGCAAAGTGACTAAAATTTTGATAAAAATATAAAAAAATGAACATTGACACTTTTTTTCTCCTGTGACACTATAAAATATAAGTACAAAAAAGGAGAAAGATTATGTCAGATAGAAGAGAATGCGGCGTGCTGCTGCCTGTCAGCAGCCTGCCGTCAAAATATGGAATCGGATGCTTTTCCAAAAGCGCTTATGAGTTTGTGGACGGACTGAAGGCAGCGGGACAGGACTGCTGGCAGATTCTGCCTCTGGGTCCTACCAGCTACGGGGATTCTCCCTACCAGAGTTTTTCGACATTTGCGGGAAATCCGTATTTTATCAGTCTGGAAGATCTCATTGAGGAGGGTGTGCTTTCTGAAAAGGAGTGCGATTCAGCGGATTTTGGGCAGGATCCTTCCAGCGTGGATTATGCAAAGATCTACAAAAGCCGTACCGCGCTTCTGAGAAAAGCATATGAACGCAGCAATATAGCAGAAAACGAAGAATTCCTGCAGTTTCAGCAGGAAGAGGCATGGTGGCTGAAGGATTATGCTCTTTTTATGGCTGTGAAACAGCGGTTTGATGGAAAGCCATGGAGCGAGTGGGCGGAGGATATCCGTCTCAGATGGCAGAATGCACTGGATTATTACCGGGAAGAACTGTATTTTGAAATTGAATTTCAGGAATATATGCAGTTTAAGTTCCGCCAGCAGTGGATGAAACTGAAGGCATATGCCAATGAACAGGGAATCCGGATCATTGGAGACATTCCCATTTATGTCGCCATGGACAGCGCAGATACTTGGGCAAGTCCCTGGCTGTTTAAGCTGGACGAAAAAAACTGTCCGACCCAGGTTGCCGGATGCCCGCCGGATGGCTTTTCTGCTACAGGACAGCTCTGGGGAAATCCTCTTTATAACTGGGAGGTTCACAGAAATACAGGATTTGACTGGTGGATCCACCGTATTGAACATTGTTTCCGCCTTTATGATGTGGTGCGTATTGACCATTTCCGCGGTTTTGACGAGTATTACGCTATTCCTTACGGGGACAAAACAGCAGAAAACGGATGGTGGGAAAAAGGACCGGGGATCGAGCTTTTCCGGGCGATTTCTGCCAGACTGGGACAGCGCGATATCATTGCAGAGGATCTGGGTTATATGACAGATTCGGTCAAGGCTCTTGTGGAGGCAAGCAGATACCCGAATATGAAGGTCATTGAATTTGCTTTTGACGAGAGAGATACAGGAAATGCCAGCGATTATCTCCCGCATAATTATCCGGAAAACTGTGTGGTTTATACAGGAACCCATGATAATGAGACGCTGCTCTCCTGGTTCCGGGATATCAGTCCTCTGGAGCGGAGACAGGTAAGAGAGTATCTGAATGATTTTCACAGCTCCGATCGGGAGATCTGTCAGAATCTGATATGCCTGGTCATGAGAAGTGTGGCAAAGCTTTGCGTGATTCCTATGCAGGATTATCTTTATCTGGATAACTCTGCCCGGATGAACCAGCCGTCCACTTTGGGCAAAAACTGGAAGTGGAGACTGACGCCGGGACAGTTTACGGAAGAGCTTCAAAAAGAAATGAAAGCGCTTGCAAAACGGTACGGCCGTTAAGAAGAAAATGTCTCAGGGACTGGTCTGGAACCAGTTCCCGGGGCGTTTTTGTAAAGAATCCCTTTATTATATTTTATAAAGTGTGTTTTTTTTGTGATGTGCCTTGCACAGCAATTTTTACAGTGCTATAATAGGCTCATGCAGATATAGTTCATCGGTAGAACACCAGCTTCCCAAGCTGGGGAGGCGGGTTCGATTCCCGTTATCTGCTTTAAAACAGATATTCCGTGATATAGTCTTTGACTGCGGTTCGGATCATCTGCAAAGAACAGCGTCCTGTTTTATCATAGAGCAGGGACGCTTTTTTATTTATTAGGAAAGTGGTACATTCTGTAATGGTTTTCCTGTTTTTAGGGCTGTGGACAGAAACTTTTCCGGAACTTCTTGAAGACGGTGTCTGAACCATGTATGATAGGGAAAAGGAGGTACGAAGGTGAAAGGAGAACCTATGAAAAAAGAAGTAAACCATGCAATAAGGAAACGCTTTAATGACATTATCTACAATATCGCCCGCTATACAGAGATTCTGCTGTCTGTTGTGATTCTGGTAGTGATCGCATTTGCCGGGATAAGGCTGATCTATGATGTGGCAGGGACTTCCATTATGAATATGGATTCCGGATTTTTTGCAGAATTTCTTTCCAGTGGATTATCTCTGGTTGTCGGCGTGGAATTTGTAAAAATGCTGTGCAGACACTCTTCGCAGACGGTTGTCGAGGTTCTGATGTTCGCCACCGCCCGGCAGATGGTTGTCGAGCATCTGGGAACTATGCAGACACTGATTGGCGTGATCGCCATTGCTATTTTGTTTGCGATCCGCAAATATCTGATGACAGAGGTGGATGCAGTAGGGTATCATGTAGAAAAAAACAGAGAGGATGAATGTAAATGAAAATAGGATTTATTGGTTGTGGAAACATGGCTTCAGCAATGATTGGAGGAATTCTGAAAAAGGGGATTGTTCAGAAGAATGAAATTATTGTATCAAATCTGACAGAAGCAGGATCAAAACGCAGCAGGGAAAAACTGGGCGTAGAGACAACTATGGACAATCGTGAGGTTGCCAGAAAAGCAGAGATTCTTTTTCTGGCAGTGAAGCCTCAGTTTTATGAGGAAGTGATTCTTGAGGTACGGGATCTTCTGACAGAAGAACAGCTTCTGGTAAGTATTGCTCCGGGCAAAACAATGAAATGGCTGGAAGATACCTGCGGACGTCCTGTGAAAATTATCCGGCTGATGCCGAATACACCGGCTCAGGTAGGTGAAGGAATGACCGGCGGATGCTGCAATGAACGTGTGACAGAGGAAGAAGCGCAGAAGATCAGCGAGATCGCAGGCAGCTTCGGAAGATTTGAGTTTGTTCCGGAAAGACTTCTGGATGCATTCAGTGCAGTCTGCGGCTGTTCTCCGGCATATGTATTTATGTTTATCGAGGCTATGGCTGATGCAGCAGTGGCACAGGGACTTCCGAGAAGTCAGGCATATTCCTTTGCGGCTCAGGCAGTTATGGGAAGCGCCAAAATGGTGCTGGAAACGGGCAGACACCCCGGCGAACTGAAAGATATGGTCTGCTCTCCGGCAGGAAGTACCATTGAAGGCGTAAGGATTCTGGAAAAAGCCGGAATGAGAAGTGCAGTGTTTGAGGCGCTGACCGGGGCAGCAGAAAAAGGAAAACGTCTGTAAAATAAGAAATGAATAAATAATTTTTATTAAATTGTGTTAAAGAACAGAATGTGCTAA
>USDN01000064.1 GCA_900553515.1 uncultured Blautia sp.
ATGCATAAATGGTGAAGGATAAGCTAAAAATAAAATATTTTATTCCTCATCGCTGCAATGTAGGAAATCAACTTGACAGTGGTTTTTTATGATAGTATGATTTTAAGAGAATCTATGTCAAATGCTTTCTGAAAGGAGAAACAACAAATGGCAAACGATCATGGAGAACAGATCAGAATTGTACAGGAGACTGTGGCTGGAAAGGAAATTACCTTTGCACATGTAATGGGCGGTCCGGCTCCGATCATATATCAGAAGCTGGGATTGAATCCCCAGGTGGACTATCGTTCCTCTGCTATCGGGATCATGAATATGACCCCTCCGGAATCTGCGGTAATCGCATCTGATATTGCAGTAAAAAGCGGAAATGTTTACCTTGGATTTGCAGACCGTTTCACGGGTACGCTGATCATTACAGGAGAGATTTCTGATGTTATGTCGGCTCTGACAGAGGTGGTGGATTACTTCCGCGACACCCTGGGTTATGTAGTCTGTGATATCACAAAGAGATAGGAAGCGGAGCTTATGACTCGAATAACAAAGGAGGAACTGCTGGAAAAGCTGTTCCACGATAATTATGAAGATCTGAAGGGGAAAAAACTTCGGCTGACCAGGGTACGTGTACCAGGCAAGGAGGTTTGTCTGGCTCATGTGATCAGTCCGTCAGAAACCTGTATTTATGAGAATCTGGGGCTGCATATTGGTGTCCATGAAGGAGAAGATCATACAGGAGAATCCATTGGATTTATACGGTTCACCCCCTGGGAAGCAGTAGTGGTGGCAGCAGATGTAGCGGTAAAATCTGCAGATGTGGAGATTGGTTTCATGGATCGTTTTTGCGGAACTCTGATCCTTACCGGAGGACTCACTGAGGTACAGACAGCAGTGGAAGAGGTAGTACGTTTTTTTGATGAAGTGCTTGGGTTCCAGACCTGTCAGGTCCATAAAAGTTAAATACAGGAAATGAAAAAACAATGAAAAAATTATTCTTAATGGGAAGAAGTGAGGCGGGAAAAACCTCTCTGACACAGGCGTTAAAAGGAGAGGAGCTTCATTATCATAAAACGCAATATACCAATACAGAAGACGATACCATTGATTCGCCTGGAGAGTATGCAGAATCGAAAAGGTTCAGCGTGGGTCTGGCATGTTTTTCCTTTGAGGCGGATGTAGTGGGGATCGTTCAGGCTGCTGATGAACCGTTTACTCTTTTTGGACCAAGCGGACGAAATTTCATCCTTCGCCCTATGATCGGTATTATAACAAAAATACATTCACCAAATGCCAATATACCTATGGTAAAACAATGGCTCGAGGAAACCGGATGTGAGAGGATCTTTCTGGTAGATAATGCAACCAGAGAAGGCATAGGTGAACTTCTGGAGTATCTGATGGAGGATCTGGAGCCGCTGACTCTGGAACAGGCCAGGTTTAAACAGAGTCTGGGATTAAATGAATGGGATCCTCTGCCTGAGGGCGTGGAATATCCGGAGAATTAAAAAAGACTGCGTATCTTTGGGGGAAACCCTCGGAGCGCAGTCTTCTTTTTTACATATTATCTTTTAATATTCCGTAATCTCTTAATACTTTCTCAATTACGGTTCCTTTTACAAAATGCAGAACCGGTTTTTTCAACATATTTAACGGCCCGGGAAGTTCAATCTCCAGAGGAGATTTTCCGTCCATCAGTTTTACGGAACTGCTCAGAAGTTCCCGGATATCATAGACGCTGCCCCATACTTCAGGAACGCCTCTGTCCACACCCAAAAGTCCATATACAGCTTCCATTGCAGTTCTTACAGAGTATTCAGTGGTAAATACCGTGTCCCTTGGAGTATCTGCAAACTGACCAAGGAATGCAAAGTTCACACAGCCGTCCGGGATTACATCCGGGCGGTCTCCTTTTGTACGCGGCATGAAGAACGCTGTGATATAAGGCATCATGGTAGGCACACAAACAGCACTGTTTTCAGCCAGCTCAGAGATTTTTTCTGTAGGAACACCCAGATGGTAAAGCCATTCTTCGGTAATTTCTTTACCGGTACATTCCCTCATCGGTTTTTTAATATAATTGCCTGGAACATCCGTAAAAAGACCATATACCCAGACGCACACCTTGTCTTTATCCTGTTCCTTAAACTGTCCCTGTCGGTTGATGGTCCAGCTGAGAAGCCATTTGGAATCCATGCAGCTTACGATACCTCCGGTAACTACCTTGCCGCTTCTGGGATCACGTTTACAGATATCTGTTATATATGGAAGGATTTTTTCGTCTAAAGTAGTGATAGTGGCAGATTCCCAGTTGGTTTTGCTGATATCGGAACAGAATTTTTCAGGATGTCCAAAAGACGGATCCTGTTTGGCTATATTTTTCCACAGGTTCCAGCAGCCGCTGGTGCGGACTTCGGCGTCTCCATTAGGTGCGTGGTTCTGATCTCCGTAAATGGTTCCTTCGGTACAGCTTCCGTTTGTGACGAAAACAAGATCGTTTTCTGTAAGCACCAGACCTTTTTCGACACCTTTTACTTTATATTCAATAGCAGAGGCGATTTTTTTGCCGTCCTTAAAGTCAAAAAGAACATTTGTAACTTCTGTGTTAAACTGGAAATCCACACCTGCATCTTCCAGATATTTCTGCATAGGCAGGATCAGGGATTCATACTGATTGTATTTAGTGAATTTCAGAGCACTGAAATCCGGAAGTCCTGCAATGTGGTGGATAAACCGCTGGAAATAAAGTTTCATTTCCAGAGCGCTGTGCCAGTTTTCAAAGGCGAACATGGTTCTCCAGTAAAGCCAGAATGTGGAGTTGAACACTTCGTCATCGAAAACATCTTCGATTTTTTTGTCGTAGAGATCCTCATCTTTCGTTAAAAAGAGTTTCATGATCTCCATACAGCCTTTCTGGCTTAGATTGAATTTACCGTCTGTATGTGCGTCATGTCCACGGTTTACTGTTGCACGGCACAGGGAATAGTTGGGGTCATGTTTGTTCAGCCAGTAATATTCATCAAGCACAGAAGCGCCGGGAGTTTCAAGTGAAGGAATGCTTCGGAAAAGATCCCACAGACATTCAAAATGATTTTCCATCTCACGTCCGCCTCTCATTATATAGCCGCGGGTGGGTTCAAAAATTCCGTCGCAGGCGCCTCCTGCCACATCCATGGCTTCCAGGATGTGGATGTTTTCTCCGGGCATCTGTCCGTCACGCACCAGGAAACAAGCAGCTGCGAGAGAGGCCAGACCGCCTCCTACAATATATGCACTTTTGGTTTCGACACCTTCTGTTTTCTCCGGACGGGCAAAAGCTTCATAATTTCCATTGCTGTAGTAAATACCTTTACTGTTTTTTTCATATTTTCCCCGTTCTGTGTTGCGGTAATCTTTGTCTGCTGCGGACATGGAGTTACTGGAAGCCGGTTCTCTGGAAGCCTGCTTTGCCAGAACTGCTGCAGCGCCTGCGCCTGCAGCCAGTGCAAGCCCTATTTTCATTCCTTTTTTTGCCATATAAAAACCACCTTTCTGAAATGCTGAAATTTGTTTCCTGATACCACGGAGGTATCTTTGCTTTGTTAATATAGTATTTCCCTTTTCAGTCAGGTTCAATTTACAAAAAAAGAGAAATGATAAAAAATTTATCATTTCTCAGAGGTTGTATAATTCTGAATGGACTTTGCGATGCATCCGTGGAGGGTAGTACAGATATTTTCTGCAATAGACTGATAATCTGCTTTCATTCCCTGACTGATCCAGTCCAGCATGATCCCCACAAAGCTGTATTTATAAAAATCTGCAATAAAGGCCTTGTGCTCTTCTGAAACAGGGAGATCTTTTGCCTGTTCTTCTACAACATTCATGATGAGACCGTGGGTCAGGACAAAAAGATAGTTTTCAATTCGTTCCCGGCTGATAGAGCGGAAAGCATTCTGTACAAGGGCTTTGTTTTCGTATACGGCCTCAAAGATCTGGAGAAGGCCCTCCTGCCAGGATTCATAGGTCTTTTTTCCCTGAAGCGCTTTTCTGGATTCTTCCAGACATACCCATTCCACAAGATCATAGATATCTTTAAAGTGGTAATAAAAAGTCATACGGCTGATCCCGCAGTCAGAGGTGAGATCGTTGATCGTGATCTTATCCAGAGGCTTTTTGGCGAGAAGCTTTTCCAGGGAAGCTTTTAGTGCGTTTTTTGTCATATTCTGCAAAGATAAATCCTCCAGTTTTATAAATGTGTGATAAGAAATATGAGCGGTAAGAAATGATTCTAAAGTCATTATATCTGTAGAAAAAAACAAAAGCAAGTAAAGAAAACATCATTTTATATGAGATTTACATAAAATTAGAGAAAACTAACTAAAGAAAATGTAATAAATCTAAAAAAATTATAAATAAATCATAAAAAAACATATGGACTTAGTGAATATTATCTGTTAGAGTAAAGAGGAAATAGGGGATTTGTGGAAAATGCATAAAATATGTGGCATCCACAAACGAAAAGTAAGAAGGAGGATTCATACTATGATGAAATGGCTTCAAAAATTGGGTAAAGCTTTAATGCTTCCAGTTGCATGTCTGCCGATCTGTGGTATCCTTATGGGTATTGGATATCTGATGTGTCCGGCAACCATGCAGGGTGGTGAGATCTCTGGTCTCGTTCCTACCATCGGTCTGTTCCTGGTTAAGGCAGGCGGTGCCCTGATCGACAACATGGCACTTCTGTTTGCAATTGGTGTAGGTGTGGGTATGTCTGATGACCACGACGGAACTGCAGGTCTTGCAGCTCTTGCTTCCTGGCTGATGATCACAACTCTTCTCAGCGAGGGTGTTGTAACTGTTATCAGACCTGGCGTTGCTGAGAACCAGACACAGCTTTTGGCATTCCAGAAAATCGCTAACCCGTTCATCGGTATCCTTGCAGGTGTGATCGGTTCTACCTGTTACAACAAATTCAAAAACACAAGACTTCCGAACTGGCTGGCATTCTTCAGTGGAAAACGCAGCGTTGCAATGGTTGCAGGCGTTGTTTCCATCGTTGTTTCCGCAGTTCTGCTGTTTGTATGGCCGCTGATCTTCGGTGGACTCGTTGCAGTTGGTAAAGGTATTGCCAACATGGGTGCTCTTGGTGCAGGTATCTATGCATTCCTGAACCGTCTGCTGATCCCGACCGGACTTCATCACGCACTGAACAACGTATTCTGGTTTGATACCATTGGTCTTGGTGATCTTACACACTTCTGGGCAGGTGAAACATCTGCAGATGTTACATGGAGCCTTGGTATGTACATGTCCGGATTCTTCCCATGTATGATGTTTGGTATCCCAGGTGCAGCTCTTGCTATGATTCACACAGCTAAGAGCAACAAGAAAAAAGTCGCTATCGGTCTTGTAGCTTCCGCAGCTGTATGTTCACTTATCTGCGGTGTTACTGAGCCGTTTGAATTTGGTTTCATGTTCCTTGCTCCTGTACTGTATGTAATTTATGCTCTGCTTTACGGTATCTTTACATTCATTACAGTATCTCTTGGCTTCCGTGCAGGTTTCTCTTTCTCTGCTGGTGCAACAGACCTTCTGTTCTCCGCATCTCTGCCGGCAGCAGCTAAGACATGGCTGATCATTCCGCTTGGAATCGCAGCATTTATCGTATTCTATGTAGTATTCCGTTTCGCAATCGTTAAATTCAACCTGAAAACTCCGGGACGTGAAGATGACGATGAAGATGAAACAAAAGCAGTTCTTGCAAACAATGACTTCACAGCAGTTGCAAAAGCAATCCTTGAGGGCGTTGGCGGTGCACAGAACGTAGCTACAATTGACAACTGCATCACAAGACTTCGTCTTGAGATCAAAGACTACACACAGGTTGATGAGAAAAAGATCAAAGCTGCAGGTGTTGCAGGTGTTATCCGTCCGAGCAAAACAAACGTACAGGTTATCATTGGAACACAGGTACAGTTTGTAGCGGATGAATTCAAAAAACTGTGTAAATAATTTACATAATAAAAGGGAGGGTGCACAGGCATCCTCCTTTTTGGAAAGAGAGGTCTTTTTATGTTTAAAGGGTTATTTGGGAAAAAAGAAAAAAACAATAAGCTTTATGCTCCTCTGAAAGGAGAGGCAGTTCTTCTGGAAAATATTGCGGATCCTATGTTTGCACAGAAAATCCTGGGAGACGGAATCGCGATTGAGCCTGTAGAAGGCAAGGTATACAGTCCGGTAGATGGAACGGTATCCATGATTGCTGACACAAAACATGCCATCGGTATTTCCACAGCTGATGGACTGGAGCTTCTGATCCACGTCGGAATGGATACGGTTGCCCTGAAGGGTGAAGGATATACAGAAAAGGTTGCCCAGGGTGCGTCTGTAAAAAAAGGCGATCTCCTGATGGAGTTTGATATGGACTTTATTAAAGGTAAGGGTTATAGCTGTGTGACACCTATGATTATTACGAATATGGATGATATTAAAGGAATTACTCCTCATGCCGGAGCAGCAGTTCCGGGAGAGACCGTTGTTGTAGAATACGAAAAATAAGATATATCTGTTCTTTGTAAAAGATGACGGAATCAGGAAAACCCGAAAGATCTGTTTAAACAGAACTTTCGGGTTTTGTTACATATATAACAAAATATTTTTGGTGATATAACAAAATTGTTGTAAAATAACATAATAAAAAGTTGTATTTCCAATATGATTATGATAAAATACACATAAACTTCAGAAACTATAAAGAAGAATGACAGACTATTTTAAAGGAGAATCCTGAATGAAGAACTGGACTGATATTATCAAAAATATTACTATGCTGACACAGTTCGGTCTTTCTTTTGTGACGCCGGTTTTTTTGTGTCTTGCCCTTTGCTGGTGGCTGAACATTCATGTGGGAATTGGGGCATGGGTTTATATTCCTGGCTTTTTCTTTGGTCTGGGCGGCTCTTTTATGGTGGCATATAAGTTATATTTAAGCGTCACGGAACGTCAGAAAAAGGATGAGAGAAAGAAAAAGAAAAAAGTGTCTTTTAACAGACACATATAAAAGTTTTATAAGGAGTCTGACTGAAAAAGAAGAAAATATGGTATTTTATAACAGAAGGGAAGAAATAATATGTTTATTGATGTCCAGCCGGCAGTAAAAAAAGAAACAAAGAATGTGACAGTCTATACAGTTACAGGAGTTGTGCTTATGTGGATCGTTTTTTTCGTTCTTCACAACATCATGCCGGAAAAAGTGCCGTTTGATTATACGGTGATCCTTGGGGGGATTGGCGGCGGCGCAGTTGCCATTTTGAATTTTTTTCTTATGGGATTAACTGTGCAGAAAGTTGCAGCCTGTGAAGAGGAAAGCGCAGCCCATGCCAGATTCAAAGCAAGTTATTCCCAGAGGATGCTTCTTCAGATGCTGTGGGCAGTAGCGGCAATAGCGGCGCCCTGTTTTCAGTTTGCTGCAGGTCTTGTTCCTTTGCTGTTTCCGTCAGCAGGAATCAAGCTGAATGTGCTTTTTAAGAAAAATCAATAAGATAAAAGACTGACTGTAATTTATGCGCAGCAGTTTTCTATAGATATTTTAAAAAGACAGGAGGTGTAAACGTATATGGATCTGGATATATCCGGGGCAAAAGTCTATTTTACCATCCCTACAGACATTCCTGTTCTGGGAGATCTTCAGATCAGCGAGACCATGGTCGTAAGCTGGATCGTTATGCTTCTGATCACCGGTCTGTGTATCTGGCTGACCCATGACCTGAAAGTGGAGAATATCTCCAAAAGACAGGCTCTTGCGGAAATGCTGGTGGAGCAGGCGAATAAGTTTGTGGTTGGAAATATGGGTAAAAAATTCCGTCATATGATCCCGTTTGTGGCAGCCTTGTTTGTGACAAGTGTGGTCTCCAACCTGATCAGCCTTATCGGACTTCGCAGTCCGACCGCGGATCTTTCCACAGAAGCAGCCTGGGCAGTTGTTGTATTTATCATGATTACTGCACAAAAAATCAAGACAGGCGGTTTTGGCGGATATCTGAAAGGCTTTACCACCCCGATCGCCATTATGACGCCCTTTAACGTGCTTTCCGAACTGGCAACGCCGATCAGTATGGCATGCCGTCATTTTGGAAACATTCTTTCAGGCGTAGTTATCAATGGTCTGATCTACGGCGCTCTGGCAGTGGCCAGCTCCGCACTTCTGGGACTGCTTCCCGGTGTACTGGGAAATGTCCTCTCGCAGATCCCCATTCTTGATGTGGGTGTTCCTGCAGTCCTGTCCGTCTATTTTGACTGGTTTTCAGGATTCATGCAGGCATTTATCTTCTGTATGCTGACAGTTATGTATATTGCAAATGCAGCAGAAGAATAGCCGTTGGAAAAGAAAAAACTGAATAAAGAATAAAAAAAGAAAACAGGAGGAACGTATTATGGATTTTACTATTTTAGCAAAAGGTATTGCCCTCGCAGGATGTGCAATTGGAGCAGGATGTGCGCTTATCGCAGGTATCGGACCTGGTATCGGTGAAGGTAACGCAGTTGCAAAGGCTCTTGAAGCCATCGGACGTCAGCCGGAGTGCAAAGGTGACGTAACTTCTACCATGCTCCTTGGCTGCGCCATTGCAGAGACAACCGGTATTTACGGTTTTGTAACCGGTCTTCTTCTGATCTTTGTTGCACCTGGCATGTTCATGAAGTTCCTGGGATAATTACGGCATATTTATAACAGCCGGGTATAAGAACAGGAGGTTAAACTTATGCAGGTACAGGAATTAGTTGGTATTGTGCCCTGGACCTTCATTGCACAGATCTGCAACCTTTTTCTGCAGGTCTATCTGATCAAACGCTTTTTGTTTAAACCGATCAATAACATACTGGCAAAACGCAAGGAAATGGCAGATGCACAGATCCAGGATGCGGTAAAAGCCAGAGAAGAAGCTGAGGCTATGAAGTCTCAGTACGAGCAGGATATGATCCAGGCCAAAAATAAGGCAAATGAGATCGTGGTTTCTGCCCAGAAGACTGCTTCTGCCCAGAGTGAGGAACTTCTCCGTGAGGCTTCCCGTCAGGCAGCTGCAATGAAAAATAAAGCAGAAGCGGATATTGAACAGGAAAAACGCAAAGCAGTCAATGAGATCAAGGACGAAATTGGCGGAATGGCAATGGAGATTGCGGGCAAGGTGATCGAAAGGGAAATTTCCGAAGAAGATCACGCGAAACTCATAGATGATTTTATTGCGAATGTGGGTGAGACATCATGACACAGACTGCCAGAGTCTACGGCGGCAGCCTGTATGAGCTTGCTGTCGAAGAAAAGCTTGTGGAAACCATAGGAGAGCAGATGGAGGAAATAAGAAGGCTGTTCTGGGAAAATCCGGATTATATGAAGCTTCTGTGTGAGCCGTCCATTCCCTGGGAGGAAAGAACCTCTCTGGTGGATCAGTCCTTTGGTGCACAGGCGGAAAAATATTTGGTGAATTTTATTAAACTTCTGTGTGAGCGCAATATTCTCAGAGAGTATGGCGGCTGCTGTGAGGAATTCAGACGCCGTTATCATGCAGATCATGGGATTGCTGAGGCAGTGGTCATCAGTGCAGTGGCGCTCAGTGAGGCACAGATGGAGGCATTAAAACAAAAACTGGAAAAAATCAGCGGCAAACAGATCTCCCTGACTCAGAAAAAGGATGCTTCTGTGGTAGGGGGACTTCGTGTAGAGCTGGAGGGCAGATCTTATGACGGAACCGTTCAGGGACGTCTGTCTTCTCTTTCCAGAAAGCTTGACGAAATAATTGTTTAAAGGATGGTATGGAAACATGCAATTAAAACCTGAAGAAATATCCAGGGTCATCCGCAGTCAGATCAAATATTACGAAAATTCCATTAAACAGGACGAGACAGGCACAGTCCTTCTGGTTGGCGACGGTATTGCCAGAGCCAGCGGTCTTGTAAACTGTATGGCCGGAGAGCTTCTTGAGTTTGAAGACGGAAGCTATGGTATGGCGCAGAATCTGGAAGAAAACAGCGTTTCTATCGTATTATTTGGTTCCGATGAAAATATCGGCGAGGGCCAGACCGTAAAACGTACCGGAAAGGTTGTGTCTGTTCCGGTAGGGGAAGCCATGATCGGCCGTGTTGTAAATGCTCTGGGACAGCCTATCGACGGTGCGGGACCTGTTGTAACAGAAGAATTCCGGGCAATTGAAAGCCCGGCTCCGGGAATTTGTGAAAGACGTTCCGTACATGAACCTCTTCAGACCGGAATCAAGGCCATTGACTCCATGATCCCTATTGGAAGAGGCCAGCGAGAGCTTATCATTGGTGACCGTCAGACAGGTAAGACTGCTCTGGCTGTGGATACCATTATCAATCAGAAGGGTAAGGATATGATCTGTATCTATGTGGCGATCGGACAGAAACGTTCTACGGTTGCTTCTCTGGTAGAGACACTTACTAAAAACGGAGCCATGGATTATACCATGGTAGTGGCGGCTACTGCTTCTGAAGCAAGTCCATTACAGTATATTGCGCCATATTCCGGATGTGCCATGGGCGAATACTTTATGAATAAGGGAAAACATGTGCTGATCGTCTATGATGATCTGAGCAAACATGCGGTTGCATATCGAGCTCTTTCCCTGCTGATCCGTCGTCCGCCTGGACGTGAGGCTTATCCGGGAGATGTATTCTATCTGCATTCCAGACTTCTGGAGCGTGCAGCAAAGCTGGATGACGAGCATGGCGGCGGTTCCCTGACTGCTCTTCCTATTATCGAGACACAGGCAGGAGACGTTTCCGCATATATTCCGACCAATGTCATTTCTATTACTGACGGTCAGATATTCCTGGAGACAGAGCTTTTCCATTCCGGTGTTATGCCGGCGGTAAACCCGGGTATCTCCGTATCGCGAGTTGGAGGAAGCGCGCAGATCAAGGCTATGAAAAAGGTAGCCGGTACACTGAAGCTGATCTATTCCCAGTATCGTGAGCTGCAGAGCTTTGCCCAGTTTGGTTCAGATCTGGATGCAGACACCAAGTCCCGTCTGGATCAGGGAGCCCGTATCGTGGAGGTTCTGAAACAGAATCAGAACGAGCCGGTTCCGGTAGAAAAACAGGTTGCGATCCTGTATGCAGTTACCAAAGGTATCCTGGCTGAGGTAAAGACAGAGGATGTACGTCAGTACGAGAAAGAGCTGTTTGTTTTCCTGGATTCTGATGCGGATGGCATGGCTGCTATGCAGGATATCCGGACCACAGGTAAACTGGAAGAAGAAACAGAGAATAAATTAAAGAAGGCTCTGGAGGAATTTACCCGGAACTTCCTTGATACAAGACCTGTAAAATAAAGTGATTAGGAGGAAGCAGTATGGCTGCAAACATGAAAGCGGTAAAGCTGCGTATCAAAAGTGTACAGAGTACCATGCAGATTACCAAGGCAATGGAACTTGTAGCATCCTCCAAGCTGCGTAAGGCAAAGGAGCGGGCAGAGGTCTGCAGACCTTATTTCCGCACCTTGTATGAAACCCTGAAGGAAATTGCTGTAAATAATACGGAATTTAATTCTGTTTATGCGGCAGAAGCCAAAAATGAAAAATACTGCTATGTAGTGATTGCCGGAGACCGTGGTCTGGCAGGCGGCTACAATGCCAATCTGTTCAAGTGCATGGAAGCAGACAGCGCCGGTCGGGATTATATGGTCCTTCCCATTGGCAAAAAAGCAGTAGAATACTACAGCCGTAAAGATGTGGAGGCAGTCACCGAAGCATTTGGAGAGGTTGCAGATATTTCTGTAGGCGACTGCTTTGAGATAGCGCATCTTCTTTGCAAAGAGTTCCGCAAAGGAAAATTCGGACATATCCAGCTTTGCTATACAGGATTTGTGTCCATGCTTTCTCAGAAACCAGATGTTTTCTCAATCCTGCCTCTTACGGATATTAAGGAAGAAGCAGAGAAAAGAGAGAAATCTTCCGTATCAGGAAATCTGATTCTTTACGAGCCGGGAAGTACAGAGGTCTTCGACGCTATCGTACCGGAATATCTGGCAGGCCTTATTTATGGCGCTGTCTGTGAAAGCCAGGCAAGCGAGCTGGCTGCCAGACGTACAGCTATGGATGCGGCGACCAAGAATGCAGGTGAGATGATCGACCAGCTGAATCTGTATTATAATCGTGCCCGTCAGGCAAGCATCACGCAGGAGATCACGGAGATTGTTGCAGGTGCCGAGGGTGTATAAGCATTCCCGGTCTATAACGAAAATTAGAGGAGATTCATAGATGAGCGAGAAACACATTGGCGAAGTTGTGCAGGTCATCGGTCCAGTTCTGGACATCCGCTTTGCGCACGATGAACTGCCGGCACTTCTCAATGCCATTGAAATTGACAATAAAGGCGCAAAGCTGATCGTGGAAGTGGCTCAGCAGATTGGTGATAATACGGTCCGCTGTATCGCTATGAGTTCCACAGACGGTCTGGTGCGCGGCACAAAAGCGGTAGATACCGGCGGTCCTATTTCCGTTCCGGTAGGCGAAGAGTGTCTGGGCCGTGTATTCAACCTTCTTGGCGACCCGGTAGATAATCGTCCGGCGCCGGAAACAAAGGAGCACTGGGCAATCCATCGTCCGGCGCCTTCCTATGAAGAGCAGACTCCGGCAACAGAGATTCTGGAAACAGGTATCAAAGTCGTTGACCTGATCTGTCCGTATGCAAAAGGCGGTAAGATCGGTCTGTTCGGTGGTGCAGGCGTAGGAAAAACAGTCCTTATCATGGAGCTGATCCATAATGTAGCCACTGCTCACGGCGGACTTTCCGTTTTCACCGGAGTTGGAGAGCGTACCCGTGAGGGAAATGACCTTTATAATGAAATGAAAGAAAGCGGAGTTATCGATAAGACTGCCCTGGTTTACGGACAGATGAACGAGCCGCCTGGAGCGCGTATGCGTGTAGGTCTTTCCGGTCTGACCATGGCAGAGTATTTCCGTGATGTAAAAAATCAGGACGTGCTTTTGTTTATCGATAATATTTTCCGTTTTACACAGGCAGGTTCTGAGGTTTCTGCCCTGCTTGGACGTATGCCGTCAGCGGTAGGTTACCAGCCTACACTTGCTACAGAGATGGGTGCTCTGCAGGAGCGTATCACTTCTACAAGAAAAGGATCTATCACCTCCGTACAGGCAGTTTATGTACCGGCGGATGACCTGACAGACCCGGCTCCGGCAACTACCTTCTCACATCTGGATGCAACTACGGTACTTTCCCGTGATATTGCCAGCCAGGGCATTTATCCGGCAGTGGATCCTCTGGAATCTACCAGCCGTATCCTGTCCCCGGAGGTTGTGGGAACAGAGCATTATGAGATTGCACGCCGCGTACAGCAGGTGCTGCAGCGCTATAAAGAACTGCAGGATATCATCGCTATCATGGGTATGGATGAGCTTTCTGAGGATGATAAGCTTTCTGTAAACCGTGCCCGCAAGATCCAGAGATTCCTGTCTCAGAGCTTTTCTGTGGCAGAACAGTTTACCGGTATGCCGGGACAGTACGTTCCTCTGAAAGAAACTCTTCGCGGTTTCCGTATGATCCTGGATGGAGACTGTGATGAGGTTCCGGAGAGCTGTTTCCTTTTCTCCGGTACCATTGACGAAGTATTTGAAAAAGCGAAGAAGCAGTAAAGGAGGCTTTTTATGAGCACCTTTCCATTACAGATCGGAACTCCGGACGGTCTTCTTTTTGAAGGAGAAGTGGTTCGGGTAGTATGCAGAAGTATTACAGGTGACCTGGCAATTCTTGCCGGTCACTGTAATTTCTGTACAGCTCTTGGTATGGGCGAGGCTCATGTGATCCTGGAGGATGGCACCAGACGGGATGCAGCCTGCATTGGCGGAATGCTTTCGGTCATGGATGGCAAATGTAATCTTCTGGCAACTACCTGGGAGTGGAAGGAAGACATTGATGAGGCCAGAGCCGAGACAGCCAGGAAAAAGGCTGAAGAAAAGCTGAGCCGTACCGGTCTCAGTGAGCAGGACTATAAGATCGCAAAAGCCAAGCTTCACAGAGCAATGGTGCGCCTGAGTGTAAAACAGTAACATTGAGGCGGGAGATTTTTTTTGGAAAAACGTAAAAACCTGGAAAAAACTGTTGACAGAAGGAATTGCGTATAGTACAATTACTCAATGTGACGTAGTGCGATGACTCCTGAGCCAAAGCCCCGGCAAAGGTGTTTTTTATCAGCGGTTTCGGACATTTCCGCGATTATCTATTTGCACTGATCACCAGGAATTATTCATTATCGCGGAATGCCGCGGTTGTACAAATTATTTAATCGTTGATAAATAACAGGAGGTAAAACCATGCAGACTTATATGGCTAATCCAGATAAAATCGAGAGAAAATGGTATGTAGTTGACGCAGAAGGCTGTACACTGGGCCGTCTGGCATCTGGTGTTGCAAGTGTATTAAGAGGAAAGAACAAACCTCAGTTTACACCGCATGTAGACACAGGCGACTACGTGATCATCGTAAACGCTGACAAGATCAAAGTTACAGGAAAGAAAATGGATCAGAAGATCTATTATCATCACTCCGATTATGTGGGCGGAATGAAAGAGACCACATTAAAAGAAATGATGGTTAAGAAACCGGAAAAGGTTGTTGAGCTGGCAGTTAAAGGCATGCTTCCGAAGGGACCTCTGGGAAGAACCATGTACAAGAAACTTTTTGTTTATGCCGGACCGGAGCACAAGCATGAGGCTCAGAAACCGGAAGTCTTAACATTTTAATGAGGAGGTAGGAAACATTGGCTAGCGCAAAATTCTACGGAACAGGAAGAAGAAAGAAATCAATCGCAAGAGTTTACCTTACACCTGGTACAGGCAAAATCACAATCAATAAAAGAGATATCGACGAGTACTTCGGTCTTGAAACACTGAAAGTAATCGTTCGTCAGCCGCTTGCTGCTACAGAGACAGAGGGCAAATTTGACGTTCTCGTAAATGTAAAAGGCGGCGGATATACAGGACAGGCTGGTGCTATCAGACACGGCGTTGCAAGAGCACTCCTTCAGGCAGATGCTGAGTACAGACCGGTTCTGAAAGCTGCTGGATTCCTTACACGTGATCCACGTATGAAAGAGCGTAAGAAATACGGTCTCAAAGCAGCTCGTA
>USDN01000065.1 GCA_900553515.1 uncultured Blautia sp.
TTGAGGCGGTTTACAGATTTTTATGGGGGGATCTGATCACGATCCCTTTACCGGGAGGAGGAACGCTTCCTCTTTCTCTTCTTGTGATCATTCTGATTCCGGCAGGAATCTATTTTACGGTGCGTACAAAATTTCTTCCGATCCGGTTGTTTCCGGATATGGTAAAAGCAGTTACCGGAAAGACAGACAGAAAAAAAGGTTCGTTATCTGTGATGCAGTCCCTGATCGTTTCCACCGCTACCCGTGTGGGTATGGGAAATCTTGTGGGAGTTGTGGCGGCAATTTCCGCAGGCGGAGCAGGAGCAGTATTCTGGATGTGGGTGACAGCCCTGATCGGATCTTCAACAGCGTTTATTGAAGGAACGCTTGCACAGCTTTATAAAGAAAAAGATCCACTGTACGGAGGCTACCGCGGAGGTCCGGCATATTACATACATAAGTATCTTCAGGAAAAAAGAGGCGGCAGTCCAAAAAGACATATGCTCCTTCCGGTACTGTTTGCTGTTTCCGGTCTGATCTGCTGGTGCGGTATCAGCCAGGTCATCAGCAATTCTGTATCCTCTGCATTTGAGAATGCCTTTCATATTCCGCCTTTATACAGTACCATTGCACTGGTGGCGCTGGCGGCAGTGATCGTCCTTCGCAAAAACGCGACGGTAAAGGTTCTGGATGTGATGGTTCCTGTTATGGCGGGACTGTATCTTTTGATCACAGTGGTTCTTATTGCTCTTAATTTCAGAATGCTTCCTTCTGTTTTTGCAAAGATCTTTCAGGAAGCATTTGGCTTCCGTCAGGTTGTGGCTGGAGGATTTGGAGCGGTTCTGATGAATGGTGTAAAAAGAGGCCTTTTTTCCAATGAAGCCGGATCAGGATCCGCGCCCTGTGCGGCAGCTACCGCAGAGACAGACCATCCGGCAAAGGTGGGACTGGGACAGGCCCTTGGCGTTTTTATTGATACCATTCTGATCTGCACCTGCACCGCCATGATCATGCTCCTTACACCGGAGACTCTGACAAATGGACTGGCAGGAATGGACCTTCTTCAGGAGGCCATGAGATATCATCTGGGAACTTTTGGTGTTATATTTATTGCAGTTACCTTGTGGCTGTTTAGTTTTTCTACTTTTATTGGAATCCTGTTTTATGCAAGATCCAACGTTGCCTACCTGTTTGGGGATAACTGGATCTCTCAGACTGCATATAAGGTGGTGGCGCTGATCATGCTGTTTATCGGAGGTCTGGCTGCTTATACGGTGGTATGGGATCTTGGAGATGTAGGCGTAGGTCTTATGACTCTGTTTAATATCTTTATCCTGTTCCCAATGTCAAAGAAGGCGCTGGAGGCTCTGCAAGATTACGAAAAAAAGAAAAAAGCCTGAAGCAGGGGCTTTAACAGGAAAAGTCAACAGATAAAATACAGGCAGATCATTTTTACAGTGGTCTGTCTGTTTTCTTTTTGAAAAATAGTGTATAATGGTAAAAAAACAGGAGGAAAGTTTGTGAAGATCATAACTCTTATAGAAAATACACAGGGAGAGGAAAGCTGTGTTTCTGAACATGGGCTGTCTCTTTATATAGAAACAGACAAACATAAAATTCTGGCAGACACCGGTGCTACCGGAGCCTTTGTAGAAAATGCAGAAAGGCTGGGAGTGGAGCTTGACTCCATTGATACCGTAATTTTAAGTCACGGTCATTACGATCATTCAGGCGGGATTCTCACATTTACAGAAAAGAATTGCCATGCAAAGATTTATATGCAGCAAAACGCCGCAGGAGATTTTTATCATGGAGAAAGATATATTGGCATTGACAGACAGATCCCTGATTTACCTCAGGTGGAGATGATCCAGGGAGACAGGATTCTGGACGGGGAGCTTTCTCTTTTTTCCAATATTACAGGGAGACGGTGCTTTCCACAGAGTAATCAGGCTCTTACCCGGAAAAGCAATGGAAAAGAGCAGCAGGATACCTTTGATCATGAACAATGCCTGGTTATAAAAGAGGGAAAGGAACAGGTTCTGGTTTCAGGCTGCGCGCATAACGGTATTTTAAATATACTGGACAGATACCGGGAAATTTATGGCGGAATGCCCACCAGAGTGATCAGTGGATTTCACATGATGAAAAAAACGCCTTATACAGAGGCGGAAAAAAGCCTGATCCTGGAAACAGCAAAAGAGCTGGCCGGGTATGAGACTGTTTTTTATACAGGACACTGCACCGGAGACGAGGCCTTTGCTCTGATGAAGCCTGTTATGGGTGAAAAGCTGGTAAGACTCAGAAGCGGTCTGCAGGTAATGTAAAGTTCTGTGCAGTTACTGTTTGCAGGTTACGATTCCGCACGGTGTATTGGCATAGAGACTATTCCGCAGGACATTTTGGCCCAGATAGCAAAATCCTGGGACGTACAGGCTAAAATCAGAGATTACAGACAGATGGTACCTGTTTATTATAATAAAAACTGGAGAATCTGCCCTGAAGGGCATAGAATGCCGGGAAGAAATCATAGGCTTTAAATACAGAAGATGCAGAGGAACAAGGATTATGAACAAAAAAATCAGACTGAGCAGGAAGACGCTGAAGATCATCCTTGCCGTATGCCTGACTGTGGCAGTTGCCATTACAGCAGGATTTTTCATATACATATATGTTGTGGATAAAAACACTCTGGGCCGGGAAATCCGGATTTATCAACAGGAGGTATCCGGACTGACAGTAGATGAGGCTCAAAAAAAAATCATGGATGCTTTTGACAGCAGAGAGCTGGCTTTTTATGAGGACGGAAAAGAGGTTTACCGTACATCCATGAAAGAGCTGGGATATTCTCTGGATGAAAATGTTCTGAATGCCCAGCTGACAGCTGTTAAACAGGAAAGAGATGCAGAAAGACAGATCATAGCGCAGCCGGTGAATTTCCGCATCGGGTATCAGATACAGAAGGATCAGGGAAAGGAAAAAGCAGCGCTTTCCGCTTCTCACTTTAATAATAAAGAGAGAACTGCTTCTGTCAGTGCGTCAATTGCTTATGAAGAGCAGAAAAAGCAGTTTGTTATGGTAAAGGACGTGCAGGGCGATCAGATTGATGAAAGCCGTCTGATAAGTCATGTAAATCAGATTCTTGACACGACTTTTCCGGAAGATCTTCTGGGCAGCGAGATCAAAATAGAAATGGGTCCCACTGTTTATGTTCAGCCGGAAACAGTAGTGTCAGATGAACTTCAGAAAAAACTGGATTCACTGAACAATCAGCTGAAAAAATACAGAAGCACTACAGTGACTTATACCTTTGGCCCGGCAACAGAGGTTCTGGATTCCGCTACAGTTAATTCCTGGATCAAAGTCGAAGGAGAAAAGATCAGCATTGATGAGGCGGCGGCAAAAGCCTGGGTACAGCAGCTGGCTGCCAACTATGATACCATTTATGTGCCTCGTACCTTCCGGACCTCCTATGGAAATGATATTACCGTATCCGGAAATGAGTATGGCTTCCGCATTGCCCAGGAGGCAGAGCTGAGGCAGCTTCTGGAAGATCTGAAAACAGGAACTGCCATTTCCAGAGAGCCGGTTTACAGCATCCGGGGACTTCAGAGAAACGGAAAAGATGATCTTGCAGGCAGCTACATAGAGGTCAGCCTGGACAACCAGCATCTGTGGCTTTATAAGGACGGAGTTCTGGTAACAGAAACAGATATTGTCAGCGGCGCTCCCACACCGGACAGGGAAACCTACCGTGGGGCATGGCCTATTCCCTATAAGGCAAGTCCCTTTAACCTGACCAGTGATGTATATGGATATGATGTAAAAGTAAATTACTGGATGCCTTTTGTTTACGGACAGGGGCTCCATGACGCTTCCTGGCAGTCCTCCTTCGGCGGCAACAGATATAAAACCGGAGCAGGCAGCCACGGATGTGTAAATCTTCCTACAGATCAGGCAGCGTTGATCTATAATACAATTGAAAGCGGTTATCCGATTATTTTGTATTAATTGAAATGAAAGAGATAATTTGTGGAAATTGTATTCAGACAAAAGGCTCCCGGATTCACTGTGAATCCGGAAGCCTTTTTAAAACTGTTTTTCAGTATTTACTGTTTTACTATTTTTGCTTCTTCTTTCTCTTCGTAATATCGGTCTGCAATATATCCGGCAGATTCTGCCCAAAGAGTATTTTCAGTATTTTGCAGAGCTTTGTATGTTTTGGAGTGATAAAATTTACCCATGGCGTCCGGAAAGGAAAGGTTACTTTTTTTCATAATAATATTGATTACATCCCGAATCTGAATATATAAATTCATTGAAATGTCTTTTCCGTTAAAAAAATATTTGCCTTCCATATATTACACATCCTTTCGTGATTCAAATCTCAGGTATTCAAGAGCAAGAGGGGTATGAAAGGAAACCTGATTATTTACCTTATTATATCGAAGCCGGGAGACAGCCTCATCCACGTTTAAGATGCCGGACAAATAAAGCTGTACTGTTTCCATGGTATTATCATCTGCAACAGGTTCGATTACAACATCAAAATGATGTTGGATGTCGCCGGCAATACGGTTAAGCTTTACAAATTCCAGCCATTCTTTATTCAAAGTTGCAAAGCGCTTGATTTTTAGTTTTTCTGATTGTCTGAAGATGTACCGATATACATACTTTCCGCCAGTGTGAGTGCGCAGATATAGACGTTTGGCCCATTCATCTGCCTGCTGTTCCAGAACTGTACAATAAAATCCACGGTCAAAATCACGGCGATTACGTGATTTATTCAAATCAATTTTATCAAATAGGATATTGGAGCCATGGAAAAGAACCAGAGTAGGAGTAGCTTCTTCTATAATATCTTCGATGTATTGAAAAGTATCATGAATATCTAGCTGGTGCAGCATTTCATGCTGTATCAGTATTTTTTCAAATACCTGATGCTTGTAGAAAATATTAAAAGCATCATCTTCTGATATTTGATGCTTCCTGGCATAATATTCTGAGGCTTCAATTGACAGCATTTCTATATCTGATTGAATACTCATAATGCATTCTCCCTCCGTTTTTTTCATTATATCAAAAAAGAAAGTACTTTCCAACAGTAAATTAAGGCCAGCCTTTTTTGACAAGAAAAGTTGTCATTTTATATTGACAAATAAAGTTGTCAATGCGATAATGAGTATGACAAGGAAAGTTGTCAAATCAATCCGCGGAAAACAGAAATATCTGAAGAATTTACCATAAGCAGCAGACAGGAGATGATAATGTGCCGTTATACAATAATCTGAAAGAACACCGTACAGCTCTTGGAATCAACCAGACAGAGCTTGGGAAGCTGGCAGGAGTTTCCAGACAGACCATAAGTCTGATTGAGAGAGGGGATTACTCGCCCTCTGTAGCCCTTGCCCTTAAACTGGCAAAAATATGTCAGGTGACAGTAGAGGACATTTTCGGTTATGAGGAGGATGAATTATGAAGACAAAAAGAAAAATGAATTCAAAAGTAAAATATACCTTAAAAATGCTGATGTGGATGCTGGTTGGCGCTGCCGGTGGAGCGCTGGTTGCCGTCTTTGGTATGCAGACAGAAGCTGTGGGACAGCTTTTTGTGGGCATAGTAACCGGAATCCAGAAAATCATGATTCCTCTGGTACTCCTTATTACTGCTGCAGGAATCATTGGCGGAGAGATTTTTCTGAAAAAAATGAAGCAGATTACCGAAAGGCTTGTAAATGCTGAGGATGAGGAATACGACCTTCTGCAGTATCAGGAGGAGAAGGCAGGCGCCTGGGGAATGAATATCAGCACTCTTACACAGGGACTGTCCATATTAATTATTTCAGCCGGATATTCCGGTGAATATCTGTCAGGCTCTCATAAGACAGGTTTTTATTATATGATCTCTCTGATTGTTTTTCTTATGTGTTTTGTTTATGAAGGAATCTGGCAGATGCGTTATGTAAAAGTGATTCAGGATTCCAGGCCGGAATTTGCAGACGCAGATCCTTCCTCCATGGGATTTCAGAAAGAATGGCTGAAACGCTGCGATGAGGCGGAAAAAGAAGTAATCTATCAGAGCAGCTACCGCACTTATATGATGCTGGCAAAGCTGATGCCGCTGATTCTGGTAGTTACCATGCTGGCTAATCTTCTGTATGATACAGGTATTCTGGCAGTAATTGTAGTTGTATTACTGTGGAGCCTTTCCACCTTATATTATACAAATTCCTGCGTGACCATGCGCAAAAAAAGAGCAAAGGGGTTCTGATCACCCCTTTGCTGTAGTGATAAATTCTTTCATTTTTATATATTCTTCATATCCGAAGGATATTTTCCCTTTTGTCAGATTAAAATAACCGTTTTTCTGCATGGATCGGATGGTGCGGTCCAGTGTTTTAATATTCATACCCAGTTCCTCGCTGAGGCGTTCCTGTATTTTCTGCAGAATAAAGGCTCCGTTTTCCGGAAAGACAGTATCTGTCTGTTCAGAAAGAGAACCTTCATATGCTCTTACCAGATAATCTGCCAGCAGAAATGTGGGAGGGTAATAAAGCTTGAGACCATTGTTGTAGGAAGAACGATACAATTTAAAGGCAGTCCTTCTGGTGAATCAGCTTTCCTGGAGGATAAACCTTGACAAAGGCTTTTTTCGTATTTCTTCAGGCATGGTTTTTGTGTATTCTGCAAGACCGGGGATTTCTTTTTCCAGATCTTTAATTGTCATAAACCTTCTCCTTTTATCCACAGCATATCATCCCGACAAAACAACAGAAAAAGATGAAAATAACAATCGTTTTGGTATACCTGCCGGGCTTTGTAATCAGTAAATTCAGTATAGCAAAACAGATAAAAAAAGTAAATACAGAAGAAAAAGGATGATTTTTTATAGAAAAATTGTCTATAAATCACAAAAACACCTCAAATGTCCTTTTTTCTCACAGCCCTTTTCGATAATAAAAAAATAACAAAAACGGAACGGGAGGTAAGAGAAATCGTGAAAAAACAAAAAGAAAATTTTGCTTATGAGTCACTGGGACAAAGAATCAGAACAGAATGGAAAATTTATCTTCTGGCATTTTTTTTGTCCTGATCGCAGACAATATCGGTCAGATCAAAATTCCAGTGGGAACAGGGATGTTTATTTTATTCCCTATCTTTTAGGCGATCATTCTGGGCGTGGTAAGCGGTCCTCAGGTACTGAAGATCGTAGAAAACAAACACGTAAAAGCAGCTTCCAAGCTGGTGGTGGTTGGAATTGCCCCCTTTATAGCAAAGCTTGGAATTACAGCAGGAGCCAACATTGAAACAATTTTAAGTGCCGGACCTGCAGTTCTGCTCCATGGCTTTGGAAACCTTTTTGGAATTTTCCTTGCATCAGCAGTGGCAATGACCGGAATTTTTCATCCGGAAGCGATGGGTCTGGCATCCGGTGTGGGAGCAGGGATTATGATGGCCAGCTCCAGTGCATCTCTCTGTGCCATGTATCCGGATTTTGCGGAATCCATAAAGACACTGGCAAGTGTAGGAGAGACTATGGCAGGGATCACAGGAATTTACATCAATATGTTTATTGCTATTCCTCTCTGCGATAAACTGTATCAGATACTGGAACCAAAGCTGGGGCGTCTGGGACACAAAAAAGCAGGAAAGGAGTAAGAGGATATGAGATATATAGAATGGCTGTTTTTACTGGTGGTGGGTGCCTGTGGAACAGGACTTGCCAATTATATCGGATATGAGGTGGGATTTATGGATTCTCTGCCGGGACTTGCGGTTCTGGTAGTGATTTCCATGCTGGCAGTTGCCTGCACAAAGCTGATTCCTTTGAAACTTCCGATCGTTGCCTACTGCGCGATCATCGGACTGATCGCTGCCTGCCCTGTTTCTCCGGTAAGAGGCTTTGTGATCGACGCTGCATCAAAGATCAATTTTACCGCGCCTTTTACCATGGTAGGGGCTTATGCGGGTCTTGCCATTGGTGGTCAATTGAAGACTTTTATCAGGCAGGGACCGAAGATTCTGCTGGTAGGTCTTCTGGTTATGACCGGAACATTTCTGGGATCCTGTATGTGGGATTCCCTGATTTTGAAACTGACAGGCGCTATTTAAAAGATATCTCGCAATCTCTTTAGAACGGAATACATGGCAAGGAGGATGATTATGACAAAATGTGATCTGCTGATCAGAAATATAGCAGTAATGACAGATTATGAAACGATCAAAACAGGAATGGATATTGCTGTGGAAGAAGGCAGGATACTTTCTGTGACAAAAAGCGGAACAGAAGAATTTCAGACGGAAAAAGTAATCTCTGGAGAAGGAAGGCTTTTTATGCCGGGACTGACAGACTGCCATATGCATACGGGACAGCAGCTGCAGTTTATGAAAAAAGCGGACTCCGTGGATGCCTTTCCTGCTCCACTATGGATGAAAAAGGACTTCCGGAAAGCATTGCCATGGATGCTGTTCAGGCAGTCAGAGAAACAGACCGGCTGTATGACCAGTGGAACGGAAAAGGAAACCTGAAGGTATACTATGCACTTCGTGCGTTAAATTCCTGTTCAGATGAACTTGTAGACATTCCGGAGGATAAGGTAAAGATCCTTCTTTACCTTGTAGTGCTTCTTTCCGGGATTTCCATCCTTCTCAGGAAAGATAAAAAGGACACAGAGAAAAAAACAGGAGGATTTTCCATTGAGAAGAATCTTCCTGCGGTTCTGCTTCTGGGAGCAGTGACTGGAGCTGTCTGTTCCATGTCCGGTGCAGGAGGACCGGTATTGGTAATGCCTGTTTTGGTGGTACTGGGTATTCCGGTCCGTACAGCGGTGGGAGTGGCGCTTTTTAATTCTGTTTTTATCGGGATTCCTGCGGTGGCAGGCTATCTGTCCCAGTGCGAGATTCGTAAGATACTTCCGGTTCTGGTTTTTGCCCTGGCCACCCATGGAGCAGGCGTTTATTCTGGAAGCAAAAACGCTGCCCGGATCAATCAGAAACTTCTGAAAAAGGGAATTGCTGTATTTTCGATTATTATAGCAGCGTGTAAGCTGGGCGGGGTATTTTAAGAACATGGTAAAATGAACGGCTTTGAAATTCAGAGTCGTTCATTTTGTTAGTGCGCCTTGCGGCGCAGGTCGCTAATGGATGAAAGTTCATTTGTACAGAGGGATAAATCCCTGTTCCTGTATTCCTGCAAAATTCATTGCTTTTAGGGATCTAACAATTCTTCACAGTAAGGGGCTGGTACACTACTGATCTTTTACTTGCAATTGCAGTTATGGAATGATATACTTAAAACCATATAATCAGCATATGATTCGGAAATAAGTTCGGAATAATTTGTTTATTCTGATTAAAAGGGAAATCGGTGCGAATCCGATACAATCCCGTTACTGTGATAGCGAATCCTCAGCATATTGCCACTGGATATACTCTGGGAAGGCGCTGAGGGTGTTGGAGCTTAAGTCAGGAGACCTGCTTATTTTTAGTTAAGATTCTTGCGGATGACAGGAAATTCTGGTGTTTAAGGTTGCAACTTTACCGTTTTGTACAATATTTATAAACAAGTTGTTTCTTTTTATATTAACATGGATTTCGTGGCAGATGCAATTGTGCATCTGCCTTTTTTAGCTGCTGATTCATAGTTTGCTGAGTATATGTAAAAAATTTTCAGGAAGGATTAAGATTATGAGAAAACACACAGGAACAGTGGCTTTGGCGGTAACTGCATCTATACTTTTTTCCGGAACTGCTGTACAGGCTGCAAAAGAAGAGGTTTTGAATTTCGGCTGCGCAATGTATACAGATGGAATGGTAAACAGTGCGCTGGATGAAAACAGTGGATGGAATGCAATGCGATATGGTATTACGGAGGCTTTGTTTAAATTTGATGATAACATGGAAGTGACACCGTGGCTGGCAGAAAACTATGAAGTAAATGACGAACATACGGAGTGGACGATCAAATTAAAAGACGGTCTGAAATTTTCAGATGGTTGTGAACTGACGCCTTCGAAGGTAAAAGAATACTTTGAATACTTGAAAAAAGAGGGACCTTCCGGTTCTGCAAAACCGGAAAAATATCTGGAATTTGAAGCGGTTGTCACAGCAGATGATGCCGCCAATACGATCTGCATCAAGACAAGCAAGCCATATGCGAATCTGATGGGACAGCTGTGTCATCCTACTATGGGTATTACAGACGTAGAACATATTGAAGATTTTGATCATGGGGTAATTGGAACCGGACCTTATAAAATAGACAGTTTTAATGGTGTGGGAGTAGGATATACTCTTGCAGCAAATGAAAATTATCATGAGGATGTTCCTTATGATAAAGTGAATCTCATGTTTATGGGAGATAATTCTGCAAAGACAATGGCGCTTCAAAGTGGTCAGGTGGATCTGGTTGAAAATATTACAAATGTTGCCGATATTCAGAATTTTCAGGACAGCAAAGATTTTACTGTTGATATTGCATCAGGTGTACGCTGCGGATTTGCATGGATGAATTTTGACGGCATTCTCGGAAATAAAACTCTGCGTCAGGCAATCCTTATGGCAATCGATACAGAAGGAATCTGTAATTCCAAAACAATCGGCGGTCTTTATACACCAGGATTCTCGGTGCTTCCGTCCACTTTATCATATGGATATGAAGATCTGAAAAACCCTTATGAATATGATCCGGAAAAAGCAAAGCAGCTTCTTGACGAGGAAGGAATTGTAGATACGGATGGAGACGGCATCCGTGAACTGGGCGGGGAGAATATACAGCTTAGATTTATTTCATACGAAAACAGACTCTTAAATGATTTTGCAGATGCAAATGCCCAGTATCTTGCGGAAATCGGTATTGGAGTGATTCCTGAATATGGAAGCTCTGACGACCAGTGGAGTAAGCTTGCGGCGCTGGATTACGATCTGAATAACAACAACTGGATTACGGTTGGTACAGGAGATCCCCTTGCTTTTCTTGCAAACTGGGCAACTGAAAGTACTTACTGTGCATACTCTAATCCGGAGTATGATAAATTATATGAACAGCTGAAAGGTGAAATGAACCCTGAAAAACGTGAACAGCTTATTTTTGACATGCAGCAGATACTGATCGATGATGCGGCGGTTCTTGTGGAAGGCTACTATAACTCATCTATGATTTATTCAAAAGAAGTTGCTTCTGCCAAAATCCATACGGCAGATTATTACTGGCTGTCAACAGAGATTGCTCCGGCAAAATAAAAACTGTAATTTATAAAATCTCTTTTGCCTTAAAGATTGTAGGGCAAAGGAGATTTTTATCGGGGAGGAGGACTTTTTTTGAATAAAAAACAGATTCTAAAACGTCTTTTGCAGATTGTTGTAGTTTTATTTGGAATAAGCTTTATTACTTTTGCACTGACATTTATGTCTCCGGGAGATCCTGTACGGAACATGTACACTGCAACAGGCGTAATGCCAACAGAAGAAATGATCGAGGAGACAAGGGAAGAATTAGGGCTGAATGATCCGTTTTTGGTACAGTATACAAGGTGGCTTGCCAATTGTATGAAAGGAGATTTTGGAAAATCCTACAGCTTAAATAAACCGGTTACGGAACTTCTTGTTTCAAGATTATGGCCAACCTTAAAACTGACCCTTATGTCTGTGTTTTTGATGCTGCTGATCGCCGTACCCCTTGGTCTTATATCAGCGGTTTATAAAAATAAATGGATAGATTACGTGATCCGGGCGCTTACTTTTCTAGGATGTTCCATACCAAACTTCTGGATGGGGCTTCTTCTGATGCTTGTATTTTGCGTTTACATTCATGCATTTCCGGTTATCAGTTCATCAGGTGATTTTAAGAGTCTGTTTCTTCCGGCGCTGACTCTTGCGATTGCTATGTCGGCTAAATATACCAGACAGGTAAGAACTGCTGTTCTTGATGAATTGAGCCAGGACTATGTGATCGGAGCAGAAGCACGGGGAATTAAGAAAAGCCGCATTATCTGGTGTAATGTTTTTCCAAATTCCCTGCTGCCACTTACCACCATGTTTGGACTTTCCATTGGTTCTCTTTTGGGCGGAACCAGTGTGGTAGAGGTGATTTTTTCTTATCCGGGTCTGGGAAATCTGGCAGTTTCCGCAATCACTTCCAGTGATTATAATCTGATCCAGGGATATGTGTTATGGATGGCTTTAATCTATATGGTAATTAATCTGATCGTGGATGCATCGTATATGTATATTGATCCCCGGATGCGGCTGAAGGAGTAATACTATGAAAAAAAAGAATATTTTCTTACAGAACAAAACGTTTGTCATTTTTGCTGCTCTGGCAATACTGATTATTCTGACGGCAATTTTTGCCCCGCTGGTAACCGGTGGGGCAGATCCGGTGAAAGGATCTCTGGCAGATGCACTGCTTCCGCCTTCGAAAGAGCATATTTTTGGGACAGATAAAATGGGACGCGATATTTTTACAAGGGTAATTTACGGTGCGCGTGTGTCCCTGAGTTCTACTTTTGCAGTGGTTGCTCTGATCCTTGTTGTCGGTACAATCGCAGGAATTGCAGCCGGATATTTTGGAGGGTGGGTGGATGCAGTGATCATGCGGATTGCAGACATGATGCTTGCCTTTCCGGGGCTGGTGCTGGCTCTTGCGGTTGCGGGCATCATGGGAGCCAGTATCAAAAATGCGATTATAGCAATCGTGGTGGTAAGCTGGACAAAATATGCCCGACTGTCCCGAAGTCTGGTGCTTAAGATACGGAAATGCGACTATGTGTCAGCAGCGGTTGTCAGTGGATCCAGAACCTCTCATATACTTTTTCACTATATGCTTCCGAATGCCCTTCCTACCCTGCTTATTACAGCTGCAACGGATATCGGCTCTATGATGCTGGAACTGGCTGCCATGTCTTTTCTGGGCTTCGGCGCTCTGCCGCCTGCGCCTGAATGGGGATATATGCTGAACGAAGGGAGAGCATGTATGCAGACTGCTCCGTGGATGATGATTTTTCCGGGACTGGCGATTTTTGTCGTTGTCGTTGTATTCAATATGCTGGGAGATTCTGTTCGGGATATCCTGGATCCAAGAGATGAGTAAGGGGGGATGGATATGCTGAAGCTGACAGACGTAACAATTGCATATAAAAACGTTCCAGTAGTCAAAAATTTTAATCTGGATATGAGATCAGGACAGATCGTGTCGCTGGTAGGAGAGTCGGGAAGCGGTAAAACAACAGTGATCCGGGCAATTTTGGGGCTCCTTCCGGGAGGTGGAAAGGTTGTGGGTGGACAGATCCTGTTTGAAGGAACCGATTTGCTGTCCTATACGCAGAACCAGTGGAGAAAACTGAGAGGCTCTGAGATTTCCATGATTTTTCAGGACAGTGGAGCAATGATGAATCCCACGAAAAAAATTGGTCATATTTTTACAGAATATATCCTGACGCATGAGAAAATCTCTAAAAAAGAGGCATGGAATAAGGGAATCAGAATGCTGGAACGCATGCGTCTGCCCTCTGCGGATCATATTATGGATTCCTATTCTTTTCAGCTGTCAGGAGGTATGAGACAGCGTGTCGGAATTGCCATGGGGATGACTTATCAGCCGAAACTGCTTCTGGCAGACGAGCCTACTTCTGCTTTGGACGTTACCACACAGGCACAGATCGTACGGCAGATGGTGCAGCTTAGAAACAACTATCATACGGGAATCCTTATGGTAACGCATAATCTGGGAGTGGCAGCCTATATGTCGGATTATCTTATTGTTATGAAAAATGGCAAAATAGAAGATCAGGGAACCAGGGAATATATTCTGAACAGTTCGGTTAATGAGTATACAAAAAAATTATTAAAGGCGGTTCCTTCTCTTGGAGGTGAACGATATGTCTGAAAAAAGCGAAGTAATACTTGAAGCAAAACATGTGACGAAAAAGTTTCCTGCTGCAGACGGACGGGTTCTTCTGGCGAACAATGATGTAAGTCTGAAAATGTATAAAGGAAAAACGCTTGGTCTGGTTGGAGAATCCGGCTGCGGAAAAAGTACATTTATGAGACTCCTTGTTTCGCTGGATACTCCAACAGAAGGAAAAATTCTGTACCGTGGTACTGATATCACAAAGTTAAAGGGAGAGCAGCTGCGACAGCACCGGAAACATATTCAGATGGTTTTTCAGGATCCGGCATCATCCTTTCATCCCAAAATGAGAATCCGTGACATTATCTGTGAGCCCCTGATGAATTTTGGGAAAATACGAAAGTCAGATAAGACAGAAGTATGTCGAAAGCTTTTGGAGATGGTCGAATTACCGGGCGAATACATGGATCGCTATCCGCACAGCTTAAGCGGAGGACAGAGGCAGAGAGTTGCAATTGCCAGAGCTCTTGCATTAGAACCGGAAATTATTATTTTGGATGAAGCTACTGCTGCGTTAGATGTTTCAGTTCAGCAAACGATAATTGAATTGATTACAAAGATCCAGAAAGAAAAAAAGATTACCATTGGTTTTATATGCCACGATATCGCGTTGGTACAGTCGGTTGCTCATCAGGTGGCAGTTATGTATCTTGGGAATCTGGTAGAGGAAATACCCGGACATGAATTAAATACAAAAGCAGTGCATCCATATACGAAAGCTCTTATGGGATCTGTATTTGATATTCATATGGATTTTTCCAGACCGATTGAGAGTATTGAAAGTGAAGCGCCCAGTCCTCTGGATCTTCCAAAAGGTTGTCCTTTTCAGGACAGATGCGAATATTGTATGGATATCTGCAAAAAAGAAACTCCTCATATGATACAGGTGGCACCTGGACACAGTGCGGCATGTCATTTACTGAAGCCGACTGTCTGTTGATTTCATATCGGTACTGTCCTATAATCATGAAATAGAATTGACGGAAGTGGTGAAGATACAGATTAAAGAAAAGAAGTACATGCATCCATTGATAAGCAGAATATAAAATTTAGAAAAAGCTGTGCGAAAAATATGGCATGGCTTTTTTT
>USDN01000066.1 GCA_900553515.1 uncultured Blautia sp.
CCAGCAGAACATACTCTTTTTCAAGAAGCTTCAGCTCACTGTCTGTAATTTTTTCTCCCGGATATCTTCCTGCCTCCGGCCAGTCATTCTGTCTGTAATAATGAAATGCCTCATGAGTCAAAAAGGTAATAAAATGTTCAGATGTATATGCCTGATCAATTCCGGTTTCTCTGTCATACTTCACATAATAGACTTCATTTCCATATAGCCTGTATTCTTTTTGAATCGTATTGAAGTTCCCGTCTGCCCAGAACTGAAAAAGGCCGGGATATACAGGAGATATCCTGTATACGCTGAGTCCGGAATCGGAAGGCATCTTGATCCTGCGGACAAATATTCCTTTTGGTTCTTTTTCCGGGTTCACCAGATATACGGTTTTATCCGATTTATTTATCGTCACAAATGTCTTGTCATAAAGAGAAAAGTCCTGCCAGACCGGAGTGACCTGCTCCGCTTTCATGTAAGTCTCCAGTTCCCGCAGAGCCTGTCTGTCAGCGTCCGGCAGCTTATCATATTTGTCATTCCTCATGTTTAATAAAACCACTGCCGCAAAACATGCCGCCATAAGACACACGATACTGAAAAGAATTGTTTTTACTTTTTTCATCTGTTTTCTCCTTTTTTGTTTTTTTCTTTATACCATATATCCTTTGCTCATGTGTAGTATTCATATTCTGCAAAAGGGCAGGGATGAACTGCTCTTTTGCAGTCATCCCCGCCCTTTTATTTAGTTCTGTTAATAGAAATCATTATGGAGCAGTTCATGCTCTTTTCCTTTCAGAAGAGTATCATAAAGCTCGATCACAAGCGGATTCTCATCTGATTTCTTGATAATCATAGTATTGTCCGCATTGTACAGACCTTTGGCTCTTGCAGCCTTGGTCCTGTCACCGGCTCTGGTAGGCTGTCCTCCACCCATAATACAGCCTCGTCTGCATGCCATTACCTCAATAAGGTGGTATTCAGCTTCGCCGTTTTTCACACGGTCCATCACCTTTCTTGCATTTGCAAGACCGCTGACTACACAGATCTTCACATCCATTCCCTTATAAGGAACGCTGAACTCTTTAATGCCCTCGTCGCCGCGGACGCCGCATTCGGAGATTTCTCTCATCGCTTCCTTGCTGTGGTCATCCGTAAGACGTCTTAAAACTGCCTCTGTAACGCCGCCGGTCACACCAAAGATCACGCCGCCGCCGGAACCGAATCCAAACGGCATATCGCAGGCTTCCGGATCAAGAGAAGCAAAGTCAAGACCAAAGTTATCGATCATACGGATCAGCTCCGTAGTGGTGATAACGATATCAGTGTCCTGCTCGCCTTTGGTAAAGCTGTTCGGACGGATAGCTTCCGCCTTCTTGGCTGTACATGGCATGATAGAAACCATCACAGTCTTTTTGCCCTGCGCGTGTTCCGGTTCACGGAAATACTCTTTGATCACGGCAGACATCATCTGCTGCGGTGATCTGCAGGTAGAAATATTCGGGATATAATCCTTATACTGATCTGTCACAAACTTCACCCATGCCGGACAGCAGGAAGTCAGAAGCGGAAGGTTTTCTCCCTTTTCTATTCTTTTCAGGAATTCTGCAGATTCTTCCATAATGGTAAGATCTGCGCTGAAAGTAGTATCATAAACTTCATCAAAGCCCATTCTGTGGAGCGCATTGACGATCTTGCCCATTACGCTGCGGCCCTTGGGCTGTCCATAATGGTCTCCCACTGCCACACGAACCGCCGGGGCGATCTGAGCAACCACCCGCACATTCGGATCTGCAAGGGCTTCCCATGCTTCATCCATATGATTCTTAATGGAGATCGCTCCTGTCGGACAGAATACACGGCACTGACCGCAGTTTACGCAGTCCGTCTCCGCGATCTTCTTGTTAAATGCCGGCATAACCATGGCTTCTGTTCCACGGTATGCAAATCCCAGGGCGCCGATTCCCTGAAGTTCTTCACAGGCACGCACACAGTCTCCGCAGAGGATACATTTATTCGGATCCCTTACAAGTGACGGTGAGCTTGTGTCGATCTCATGGATCTCTCTTGTATTTTCAAAACGGATGTCTCTTACTCCAAGACGGTGCGCCAGTTCCTGAAGGATACACTCGCCGCTTTTGATACAGGTGGTACAGTCTCTGCAGTGTGCTGCAAGAAGAAGCTCCACGATCAGCTTACGATATTTTTTGATCCTTCCGGAATTGGTGTAGATCACCATTCCGTCTCTTGGTTCTTCTGAACAGGAGGCAAAGGTTCTGCCTCTGTCATCCTCCACTGTACACAGACGGCATGCGCCGAAGGTGGAAACCTCGGAATGATAGCACAGTGTCGGTATATTAATGCCTGCCTTGCGGATAACGGTCAGGACATTTTTTTCATCGGTAAATTCAACTTTTCTACCGTCAATGGTCATTGTACCCATAATCGTTCCTCCCTTTTACGCTTCCACATAAATTGCATCAAAGTTACAGTTATCCTTACATGCGCCGCACTTGATACAAAGATCATTATTGATGTGATACGGATGTTTGATCTTTCCGGTGATCGCTCCTGCCGGACAGTTCTTGGCACATTTGCCGCATCCGATACAGAATTCTTCATTAATGTGGAACTGACGAAGGGCTGTACAAACCTTTGCACGGCACTTCTTATCCTTGATATGCTCCTCATACTCGCTGCGGAACCGCTTCAGTGTGCTGATGACCGGAAGAGGCGCACTCTTTCCGAGACCGCAAAGAGCCATACTCTGTACCATGGTCGCAAGCTCTTCCAGCTCATCAAGATCCGACATTTCTCCCTTACCTGCAACAATGCGTTCCAGGATCTCCAGCATACGTTTGGTACCTTCACGGCATGGAACACATTTGCCGCAGCTTTCTCTCTGGGTAAAACTCATAAAGAAACGCGCAACCTCAACCATGCAGGTATTTTCATCCATAACAACAAGCCCGCCGGAACCCATGATAGCATCCAGTTTCTTTACGGAGTCAAAATCAAGAGGCTGATCCAGCTGATCGTCCACCAGACATCCGCCGGAAGGACCGCCGATCTGAACACCCTTAAATGCAGCGCCGCTTTTCAGTCCGCCGCCGATATCATAAATGATATGACGGAGATTTGTTCCCATGGGAACTTCGATCAGACCTGTATTTTCAATTGCTCCTGTCAGGGAGAAGGTTTTTGTTCCCGGGCTGCCCTCTGTTCCGATCGTACGGAACCAGTCTGCACCCTGAAGGATGATCTTCGGAACGTTTGCATAGGTTTCCACGTTATTCAGAACAGTAGGCTTTTCCCACAGTCCCTTTTCTACAGTACGGGGCGGCTTCACTCGGGGCATACCTCTGTTGCCTTCGATAGATGCGGTCAGGGCAGAACCCTCGCCGCAGACAAATGCGCCTGCGCCTCTGTTGATATGTAAGTAGAAATTCACACCGGAGCCCAGGATATTAGTTCCCAGAAGTCCGTATGCCTCCGCCTGTTCAATAGCCATACGCAGTCTCTGTACAGAAAGAGGATATTCGGCTCTTACATAAATATATCCGTTCTCAGCGCCTACCGCATAAGCGGCAATGACCATACCCTCGATCATCTTATAAGGATCGCCTTCCATTACGGAACCGTCCATAAATGCTCCCGGGTCACCCTCGTCGCCATTACATACCACATATCTTGTGGTTTCTTTCTGACGCGCTACCTGTCCCCATTTCTTGCCTGCCGGGAAACCTGCGCCGCCGCGGCCGCGAAGACCGGATTTCGTCACTTCATCAATCACATCCTGCGGAGTCATGTCAAAGAATGCCTTTGCCATAGCCTGAAAACCGCCTGCCGCAATATATTCGTCAATGGATTCTGCATCGATCTTGCCGCAGTTTTCCAGAACGATACGGGTCTGCTGATTTAAGAACGGAATATCGTCCGGATGAGGACAGACCTCGTCATGGTCTCTGTAGAAAAGACGTTCTACCGGCTGGCCTGCAAGTACGGTACGGTCCACGATCTCTTTACAGTCCTCAACCTGTACATGTACATACTGATAATCATAAGGCTGGATCCTCATAAGAGGTCCAAGCTCGCACAGCCCCTGACAGCCTGTTTTTACAACGCCGAGATGAGGGATATCTTTCTGCATCTCCACCTGGACTCCGTCCAGATCTGCACAGAGCTTTACCATCTCGTCATAGATTTTCTGTGCGCCGGAAGCCATACATCCGGTACCGGAACAAACAAGAACACGGCAGGTATAGGTATTGATCGTATCCTGAACTTCTTTCTGCTTATTGAGCAGATCTTCTTTTGAAATAATACTCATGCCTTCTCACCTCTCAATTCTTCCAGAAGCTCCACCGCCTTCTCCGGTGTCATCTTCGGGTGCACCTCATCGTTAACGGTAAGTGTCGGCGCCAGTCCGCATGCGCCAAGACAGGAAACAGTTTCTACTGTAAACATCATATCGTCTGTGGTATGTTTCTTATGGCTTAATCCCAGTTCTTTCATTAACGCTTCCTTGACAGGCATGGATTTACGAACGTGACATGCCGTTCCGTCACAGACCTTAATGATATATTTTCCCTTTGGTTCAAAGGAAAAGTTCTCATAAAAGGTAGCTACGCTAAATGCTTTGGCCTCTGTTACACCGATCTCTGAAGCCACATAGGTAAGAAGTTCTCCCGGAAGATAACGGTATTCAGCCTGAATATCCTGCATAATCGGAATCAGGGACGCTGCTTTGCGCCCATAATGCTCAATAATCTCGTCCGTCTTCCTGTAATAAGACTGATCTAACATGCATTTTCCTCCTTAACGGTTGTTTTGCTTAATCCCCACTATTTCTGTCACTTTTGCCAGTGACTTATGCTGTAATTATACATGAAACCAGCAATTTCTACAAGATATATTTCAGATTTTTCTGGAATTTTCAGAAATAACCAAAAACTTTGTTACTCTTTAAACGTGTTTGTTATTTTTTCTTCAATTTCCAGGTGATCCCGGAATGGCCTGTACACGGATTTTGTACTTTCTGCTGAACATAGATCATGTGCCTGTAAAAATACAGGATTTGTATTGATTATCCGATTTTTTTCCTATAATATAACAGATATCGGCAGACCAATATGAAACAGAGGAGAAAAAACTATGAGAAATCTCGATACCCCTGTAAAACAGATACGACACAAAATTTTTACTGAAGTGGCAAAAATCGGATTCGAGTCCACAGATGAAACCCTGATCCACGATATTGAAGCCATTCCTTATAATATTGTGGAAGAACGCGCCCAGTACCGCGAAAGTATTTACCGGGAACGCGCCGTGGCAAGCGAACGTGTACGCCTTGCCATGGGACTTTCTCTCCGTCCGGAAAACAGAGCAGTGCATCTTACCTCCGGTCTGGAGGCCAGCAACATTGACGAAAAATATTATGAGCCGCCTCTTATGCAGGTAATCCCGTCCGCCTGTGCAGCCTGTCCTCCTAACAAATATATTGTCAGCGACATGTGCAGAGGCTGTGTGGCGCATCCATGTATGCAGGCCTGCCCCAAGGGCGCTATTTCCATGATCAACGGAAAATCTTATATCGATCAGGACAAATGCATCAAATGCGGAAAATGCAAGGCAGTCTGTCCTTATGACGCTATTTCCCACAACACCCGTCCCTGCGAGCAGGCATGTGGGGTGAAAGCCATCGGAAGCGACGAGCAGGGTCGTGCAAAGATCCTGGATGACAAATGTGTTTCCTGCGGCATGTGTATGGTAAGCTGTCCTTTCGGCGCGATCTCTGATAAATCCCAGATCTTCCAGCTGGCGCATTCCCTCCGTGACGGAAATAAGATCATTGCCATTGTCGCTCCGGCATACATCAGCCAGTTTGGTGATGAGGTAACCCCGGGCAAATTTAAAACCGCCCTTGAGATCCTTGGATTTTCGGATGTTTATGAGGTGGCTCTTGGCGCAGATATCGGCGCGATCTCCGAAGCTCACCACTATGCAAAGGAAGTTGCCACCGGAAATCTTCCATTCCTTCTGACCTCCTGCTGCCCGTCCTGGTCCATGATGGCAAAGAAATTCTTCCCGGATATGATCGGAAATCTTTCCCAGGAGCTGACTCCTATGGTGGCTACTGCCCGAAAGGTGAAGCAGGAGCATCCGGACGCAAAGGTAGTATTTATCGGACCATGTGCTTCCAAAAAGCTGGAGGCCATGCGTACAACCGTCCGCAGTGATGTGGATTTTGTCGTTACCTTCGAGGAACTTGACGCGCTTTTTGATGCAAAGGAAATCGACCCGGCATCCTTTGACGGAGAAGACGCCCTTCACAACGCCACTGCCGCCGGACGCGGCTATGCGGTAGCGGGCGGTGTGGCAGGCGCTATCGAGGCATGTCTGAAGGAATATTATCCGGACGTACTGGTGCATATCGAACACGCAGAAACCCTTGCCGACTGCAAAAAAATGCTGACACTTGCCAAAGCAGGCAAGCTGAAAGGCTGCATGATCGAAGGCATGGCCTGTCCGGGCGGCTGTATGGGCGGCGCCGGCACCAATGTTCCTTATGCCAAATCTTCTAAAGCATTAAAGAAATACCTGGCAGAATCCTCCAGAAAGCTGCCGGATAAAGAGCTGGAAGATATCCAGCTGGATTAAAGAAAAAAAGGTATCGCCTCAGCGGTACCTTTTTTTACTATTTCGCAGGTTTTATTCCATGGAATACACATATTCATTAAGAAAAGCCTTCTCATAATCTCTGTAGTCGGAATACGTCACACCATTTATGGTATCCTGTCCTTCCATATACTCGATTCTTCTCTGCTCACTGAACCGGCTGTTTACCATAAGCTGAATGATAAATTCATTATTGTTTCGTATCAGTTCTGCAAAACTGATCCCATGATCCTCACATAATTTTGTATTTTCCTTATAGTTCTCAGCCTTCTCCATATCTTCAATATAAACTTCTGTCATCTCCGACAGTTCTTCCTCTGTAGGATAAAATCCTTCTTTTCTGGCATATTCCAGCATCTTTCTGTCCCGGTCGCAGCTTATCAGATATTGAACCGTTTCCTCCGGTACAGAGGTTGTTACATCTGCTTCTTCCATATGAACAATATCTGTGAGGCCTTCTGCATTTTCATAGAAGACGCCATCTTCCGTTTCCATATACCATTTATCATTTTGAGAAAAGAAATAAAATTTATCTTTGGTTCCATCCTCATGGATCAGCAGGACACCGTAGAAATCCTCTCCCCGGTTCAGTGTCTCCTGCATGTCTTCCCCTGCAGGTGTTACCTCTTCCAGAAGATCAAAAACCTTTTCCAGCTCCTGTTTTCCTGATGTTTCCACATTGATCCTCATAGTTCCAAGCTGCAGCTGTACAATCGTTTCCGGAGCTTCGATTACAATTCCGGAAGACTGCGCTGAGACTTTTTCTGTGGGTATCATGCCGGCAGCGCCAAGGACACTGACACATACCATTGCAGATGCGCATATTCTTTTCAAGTTCATATGGTATCCTCCTTTACTCTCCCTTCAGATCCGTAAGAAGCTTCCGCAGTTTTTCTCCGTATCCGGCTCCTGCCGCCCAGCCGCCTCCATTTGGGTTTTCCTGGATTCCCAGCCATTCCACATAAGGAGCGGATCCTCTTTTTACCATATCAAATCGGGAATCCACGCAGTTTCCGGAAAGCTCTTCTGTACTTGCATAAGCTTTCAGATGCTGTACCTGGGCGCGGATACCGGTACGAACATCCGGATAAGAGTTTCCCTGAACGCCTCCTCCCGTTGTTCCGAGACCGGAAAAATTAAACTGGGACTCCACTGCGTCTCCACCAAACTGAAGCCATCCTGTTTCCAGCATTGCCTGTACATAGACCACTTCTGCCCGGACGCCTTCCTCCTCTGCCTCTTCCAGAATAATACTGCAGAAATCCTCAATGGTTTCTGCGCCGCCCTCCTTTAAAGACAGGGGATACTCCGCTCCCTGCGTCTCATATAGGTCGGTCATCTCTTCCAGAGTCACAGTTGTTGTTCCCATGATCGTATAATAGCCATGGGTATTGTCTGTGGAATCGTCTATAAATCCTTCTGTTCCCGGTCCGGTAGTGATATCGTAAGCCGGCTTATGTATCTGTCCTTCTCCGGAATGATCTGCTGCTCCCTGTACAAAAACAGGCGCTCCGAAGATCAGAGCGCCCGTCAGGGTCAGATTTACCCAGAAGAGCTTATGCTTCCGAGAAAAAATCATCCATTTACCTTTCTCATTGCAGCTTCTACCACATGTCCCACAAGAACAGAAGTGGTAACGCTTCCTACTCCGCCAGGAACCGGTGTGATCGCATCTACGATCGGCTCTACTGCCGCGTAATCAACATCTCCGCAAAGCTTGCCTTCTGCGTTTACGTTGATACCTACATCGATGATGGTCTGGCCTTCTCTTACATAATCAGCGCCAACAACGCCTGCGCGTCCTGCAGCAACGATCACAATATCAGCCTCACGGGCTACGGACGGCATATCAACAGTTCTTGTATGGCAGATGGTAACAGTTGCATTTTTCTTAACCAGCATCATGGCTGCCGGTTTACCTACTACAAGGCTTCTTCCGATCACAACCGCTTTTTTGCCTGTGCAGTCGATTCCGTAATGATCCAGGATCTCCATACATGCCTGTGGGGTGCATGGCGGGAAACCGATCTTTTTGCCGGTAAATACGCCGGACATGGAAAGGTCTGTCATGCAGTCAACGTCTTTTTCTGCTGCAAGCGCATTTTCGATCACTGCCTGATCCAGATGCTTCGGAAGCGGACGGAACAGAAGAACGCCATGGATATGGTCGTCTTTGTTTACCTTGTCGATTGTAGCAAGAAGCTCATCCTGAGAAACGTCTCCCGGAAGAAGGATTTTTTCACATGCTACGCCAAGTGTTTCACAGCGTTTTGTTGCGCCTTTTTCGTAAGAAATATCGCTTGGGTTCTCTCCTACGCGGATGATGCACAGAGTCGGATTCACGCCTTTTGCCTGAAGCTCCGCTACATTTGCTTTGATCTTTTCATTCAGTGCCGCTGTTACTTCTTTTCCTAATAACTGTTTTGCCATTTTATGATTCCTCCTAAAATAAAACTGCTGTTTCTAAAAAAATCCTGCTGTTATTTCAGTCTGCCAAGCACACTGTCAAAGGTCTCGTCTGCGATCTTTGTATATTTTTCCAGCATTGCGTCTGCTTTTCTGTTCAGCTCTTCCGCATATTCTCTGTCTGCCATGGATTTTGTATTGATGTATACGTTCAGGCTGGCGCCTTTCAGAGCAGCTTTGCAGAATGCAGCTCCAACTCCGGCGTCGCTGATCGCAAGCTTGGAGCCTTTTGCGCCAAATTCCACGATCAGTTCAATAGCCTCACAGCACTTCTCCATGATCTCCATAGGAACTGAGCAGGCGTCTTTCAGGACAATTTCCATAACTCTTGCTTTTTCGGCTTTTTCTTCCTCTGTTTCTCTTGGCATTCCATATGCTTTGGAAAGAGGCTCAAAAACTTCTGCATCCCTCTCGATCAGACGAAGGAAATCTTTCTGAAGCTGATCGCATTTTGCTTTCAGCTCCCACATTTCATCCTCTACATCTGCATATTTTTTCTTGCCCACTGTCAGGCTTCCTACCATATTGCCCAGAGCAGTTCCTACTGCTGCGACAAGGGCAGAAGCGCCGCCGCCGCCCGGAACCGGCGCTTTGGAAGCCAGCACTTCAACAAATTCTGTACATGTACTTGTTGAAAATCCCATAGTTGTATCCTCCTGATCATGTTTTATCTTTTTATTGCATTGCTTTTACAAACCCTTTCAGGGATCCAATGATCACATCTCCCATAACCGCCATGTCTTCTGCCTGAAAAGAAACAGGGAAATTATCCGAAAACAGAATCTGTGAAGAAGGAGGAAACTCTTCGTCTCCCTCCCACAGGATCATCTGCACCTGATATCCCGGATAAATTTCTATTTCATAAGCAGTATCTCCATGCTTTACAGGAACTGCATGGATATGATCCATAACCCCGTTAAAATCCTTCAGACGATTTCCATAGGAAAATGCAAGGCGCTTGATGCAGCGTCCGTCAAACTGTCTCAAGTAGACCTCTCCCCATGGCATCTCTCTGTAGGTCTTCATCTTCCCGGTTCCTTTTGTTGCGGAACCGCCCAGAAGAAAACGTATGGTCAGGATCCTGGCATAGATCATTTCCTCCAGAGGATAAAAACCAATTCTATCCTCTTTGTGTGTCACATGAAATTCCGGCCAGGAAATATGGTAAATACTTCCCAGAAACGGAAGCTCAAAATATCTCTCTGTCTCAGCATAGGAAATAGAAAGTCTTTCCGCGATTTCATGAGGATCTGCATTTCTGTATTCCTCAAGATAATGCTCCCAGGGCATCCTTTCCTTGCTGTCTTTTTCGTATCCAAGCCTGTCTCCCACTGATTCCGGGTTCATCTGGATACCACTGGATTTTACTTTATTTAAGTCAGAATTCATCGCACACCTCGTATTTACTCCACTGACGGAAACAGAGAACTGTCTGTATGAGGAATGAAGCATGCCCCCACAAACTCATCCATATAGGTCGGAACTGTTGAAAGCTCCATATATGTCATATTTGCCGCCAGCTCGTAGGTCTTTTTCTCTGCCGGAGTGGAAAGGAGCATCAGATATGCGCCTGTAAGGGAAGAATTTCCAATATAATGGAATTTTTCCAGCGGAATATCCGGGAACATTCCGATCTTCACCGCATTACGCATGTTGATACCGCTTCCGATCCCTCCTGCCACATACACGTCATCAATCATGGAAACGTCAAAATCCAGTGATGTGAGCATGGTACGGATTGCTGAGAAAATAGCGCCTTTGGCACGGATAAAGTTGTCAATATCCACCTCTGTGATCTCCACATCCTTGGAGCTTCCCGCTTCCTCTTCAAAAGCGATCACATAGCTTCCCATACCATATTTGTCATGGCGGATACGTTCTCCCTCACGGACAAATTTGCCCTTTGGATTGATAATACCTGCGGAAAACAGTTCACTGATCACATCAATGATACCGGAGCCGCAAAGACCTACCGGCTTTGTTCCCGGTTCTCCAACCACCTGGTAAGAAGGTTCCATGGTTTCCTTATCAATGGTACATGCTTCAATAGCTCCATCTGTTGCACGCATACCACAGCTGATATCTCCGCCTTCAAAAGCCGGTCCGGCTGAACATGCACAGCTCATCATAAAGTCGGAATTTCCAAATACCAGCTCTCCATTGGTACCAAGATCGATAAACAGAGAAAATTCCGGTCTGTTCCAGATCATACTCACCAGAGTTCCGGCTGTAATATCTCCACCTACATAGCTTCCGATATTCGGTGCAATGATGATATGGGCATCCTGATTAATCTCTACGCCAATATCTGAAGCGAACAGAGAATTTGTCTTAAAGAATGCCGGAATATAAGGTTCCATACGAAGCGGATCTGCATTAATCCCTGCAAACAGATGATTCATTGTAGTATTAGATGCAACACACATCCTGTAGATCTGCTGTTCCGGGAAGCTGATGCTTCTGCACATTTCGTGAATCATAGGATTGATTGTTTCTTTGATCACTGCATCCTGAAGCTTTTCTCTTCCACCCGGTTTCACCGCTTCAATAATACGGTTGATTACATCTGCTCCAAAACGGATCTGACCGTTTCCGGCAGAACTTTTGGCAAGGATTTCTCCATTTTCCATATTGATAAGAACTGCGGAAACTGTTGTGGTTCCTATGTCTACAGCAAGACCACCAATTACCACATCTTCTTTATTTTCAAAAATATCATACACAAACATATCGTCCGGAGTTGTACGGACAACACATTTCACAGCAAAATCACTGTTTCTGAGTACATCCGGAAGTTTTCTCAGAACAGTATAAGGAATCCTCACTCTCTTCAAATTCATAAATTTGCGTAATGCACGGCTCAGTCTCTCCACATCCGGCATCGTATCGTCCAGAGACGGAGGGTCCATTCGCACCTCGATCACATCCAGACTGTTCCGCAGATCTATACCAGCCAGCTGGATCTCTCTTTTTGCATTTTCAAAAATTGCAATTTCCTCTTTTGAACTCAGGTCTGCAACCTTCATTCTGCTCTTATACGCAGAGGCAATATCCGGTACAAGCACTTCCACATCCGCGATGATCTTGCTCATACATGCAAGACGCCATCCTTCCTGGAATTCTTCATCAGAAATATGTAACGTCTTTTTTGTGTCCAGCTCTCCGCTTTTCAGCTGCACACGGCATTTTCCGCAGGCTCCGTTTCCGGAACAGGGGGCGTCAATAGCTACATTAGCCTCTCTGGCGATTTCCAGCAGATTGTCCCCTTCGTTGGCATACGTCTCTACCACACTGCCATCTTCAAATGCAAATGTTACCTTAAACATCAGGCAACCACCTTTCTTCTGTTATAAAGAAAGGGCTGAAGACCGAAGTCTCCAGCCCTCATCATGGTCCGTCTGTAATTAGATCTCCAGATAAGAATCTGCGTACAGATTGTTATTCTTGATGATATCGCAGGACTTAATAGTCTCCATCAGACGAAGGTCGTTAGGGTTCACGATTGCGGAAGTAAGTCCCTGCATCATAGCCATAGCTACCATTGCAGAGTCCATGATCGGACGGATATGTTTCGGCATACCGTTGGAGTTATTGGAAAGTCCGCCGGTACTCTTCATACCCATGTCAGAGATCATTTTGATGAATTCAAGAACCTGCATCTGTTTGTCCTGCATTCCTTTGATAACCAGGAACAGCGGGTCAAACCACATATCATTCTCAACGTCCATGCCATGCTCCATACCACGCTCCATCATGGTCTGCATGAACATCATACGCTCGTCATTGTCTTTTGCGATTCCTTCGCCGTTGCAAAGAGCGATAACGATAGCGTCGTTAGCTGCTGCAAGGTCGATGTACTCGATTCTTCCTGCTGCATCTGCAGAGTTAACGATCGGTTTTCCTTTGGAACGGTTGTATACGGAAATACCAGCCTCGATTGCTGCTACATTGGAAGTATCCAGTGCCAGCGGAACATTATCGAAGTTGCTCTGAAGAAGCTCTACTGCCCATTTCATAAGCTCCGGTCCATCGTTCTCAGCAGGTCCGATGTTTACGTCCAGGTAAGTTGCACCTGCGTCGAGCTGCTGTTTTGCTCTTGCCAGGATCGGCTCCGGATCTCTTGCAGTAAATGCTTTATTTACTGCCGGTGCAGTTGTTGAAAGTCTTTCTCCAATTGTGATAAATTTTGACATACCTGTGTTCTCCTTTACGTGAATTGGTAGCGGTACGGGAAGGTCAGAGACCTCCCGTCCATAAAATATTTATGTGGCTTATGCCTGCATATCCTTTAAGAATTTCACAAGCTGTACTGCTTCTCTTGGTCCTACGATGATCTCCCAGCCCGGAAGTTTGGACTCCAGGTCGCCCTTAAGAACAGCAACCTTACCAGGGATCACAAGCTTACGGCATTTTACCTTCGGCTCAACGTTCTCTTTGATATAGTTGGCGATACTTGTTCCGGAGAATTTACCTGCTGCCCAGGAAGTAAGTACGGAAAGTCCGCCGGCATCGTTGATCACAAGGTTAAGCGGAACACCGGAACGCTCCAGCTCGCCGGATACAACGAAATATGTAAGAGCAAAGTCTACAGTGGTAACTACCAGAGAGTTCTCATCTGCTCCGTTCAGAGGATAGATTCCCGGTTCAACCTTCATTGGCTTCTGAGGATCTGTAAATACGTTCTGACGAAGACCGAACAGCGGAAGCGCCTCTGCATAAGTCATCTGCTCCATAACAACGATAGAACCATATTTCATAGTAAACAGGGAAGCATATGCTGCCTGTAAATGTTTGTCGCCTTTTGCAAGTTTAACAAGATTAACAAGAGACGGATAACCGAAAGTTCTGTCCTGATCTTTCAGTGCTGCACGGCGAACCAGTACAGTGTTCTTAAATGTCTCTTTTACATCTGCGCCTGTAGTATCAAGAACAAGATTCTTGTTTCCAAGTTTCTCAAGAGCTGCTACAGTATCGTAAAGCTCATTGATATCGTTTCCGGATACACCCAGAACAACACCAGCCTCTGTAGCTACTGCGTTCATTGCCTCATAGTTGGAAGCATTTGCACCGTTCAGAACCGGTTTGCCGTCTTTGCATACTTCAAGGGCAGCTTTTGCGATCTCAGGATCTGTACATCCGAGAACCAGAGTTCTTCCAAGTCCTTTTGCTTTTTCTACAAGTGCTGTATATGCTGCAGCATCAGCGCCCTCGCCACAGTTTACATATACAAGCTCAACATGCATTCTCTCACCGATACGCTCATAGTCAACAGTCGGGATCTCAGCAAGTTTTGCTTCTACTTCTGCATCGCTCATATCTGTGCACAGTGCAACTGCATATCTTGTTTTGCTTACGAATGTTTTTTCATGTCTGAAAAGAACAGTTTCTCCGCCGAGAGTAAACTCGCCTTCGCCTGTACCAATCTTAATAGTCTTCATTGGCGGTGCAGTAGCCTCAGACAGAGATGCCAGTGCCTCGTCAGACATATGCGGACACTGTTCAATCTGCATAGCGCCCTGTGCAACTTTCATAGCGAAAGCCATACATGTCGGGCATCCACATTCCTTACAGTTTTTCTTTGGTGTTAAT
>USDN01000067.1 GCA_900553515.1 uncultured Blautia sp.
GGTAAGTCTATCTTACATCAGTTTGAAGGTTTACACAAACTTTGGGATACTCCCGGAATACGCGACTACAGTTTTATTTTTGAAAAATGATTTTTTCTTTTTATTACCCATAACTTCTCCTTTCCAAGTTTTCTATCTACATTGCAGAATAACTCGGATTACTGTGCCTCTGCGATTCTATCAAGCATTTTCTGAAGTCCTTCTTCCACGGATATGCTTTTTGTCATAATTGCTCCATGCTCTTCTTTTAAAATGGTATCAATGCGTTTGGAATCTTTTCCCATCGGTGTCTCTGCAAGATATTTCGGAACATCAATATACTGTGAAAGTTTTTCCGGAGCATTCGGACACTTCTCAGGAATAGCATCAAATACTGCATTAATCGCATCAGAACTATAACCAGGAACAATACCCGATTCTGCTAAAACCTTTGCCCCTTCTTCCCCACAAATATAAGTAATTAAATCCCATGCTTCCTGTGGATGTTTGCTATAGGCACCAATAGAAACAGGAGTAACTCCGCCAACTGCAGAAATGTTTCCTTCTCCTTCAAAGTTTGGCATACTGCATACACCCCAGTTGAAGTCTTTGACATTTTCCATTAGGTTATTGATAAACCAAGATCCCATAGTAACCATAGCTGCCTGCTGGTTATAAAATACACCTGAGTAATGGATATTTGAAGATTTTAATACACCATAATCCATAAGAAGTCCCTCATCCTGCATCTTAAGGACTATATTATAGTAATCAACTAAATTTTTGTAACTCTCGCTATCTGTCTGACTAAACTTGTCCAAGCGTCTCGGGAAATTGTAAACACAACTCGGCCAGGTATGAAGATGTGTACCATAAACCTTTTCATTTCCGCTTCCACTTGTCATTTTCTTTGCAAGCTCATAATACTCTTCCATTGTCATTCCATCATGAGGATACTCAACGCCGGCTGCATCAAATAAATCTTTATTGTAGAACAACATAGTATTATCTTTTCTAAATGGAACAGAGTAAGATTTTCCATCCATCTGAAGCTGTTCCATGAGACCGAGGTAATTTGCGCTATCAAAAGACTCATCTGCTGCAATCATATCATCAAGAGCAATTACATGCCCCTGGGCAATCAATGCACTCAATGCTGGTGTACTTTTTGTAAAGACAACATCAAAATCCTGCTTTCCACCAAGCTGTGTTGTTACAGTGTTATCATACTCATCTGCTGCAAACTCAATTGGCTCAATCATAATATTGGGATTTTCTTTCGTATAAGCATCAAACATCGTCTTAAAATACTGAAGATTAGAATAATCCCATAATGCTACTTTTAACGTAATTTTTCCATCTTCTTTAGTTTCCTCTGAAGAATTACCGCATCCTGTCAATACACTTGCAGCCATAGTCACTGCCATCAAACCTGCTACACCTTTTTTCATTTCACTTTCCTCCTACCAAATAAATATTTCTTTATCGCTCAATTTTAATAGCGCTTCAACAAAATAATAATCTCCATAAATGATAGAAAATTCATGTTCATCAGCATGATAAGCTGCTGTACATTTTTCAAGAATTCCGTCTTTTTCTAAATCCCAACAACATCTTTGCTCATCTAACGTTCTCAGAAGTTCCAATGCTGTTTTTATATATAGCTTACTATCTCGTTCTTCTGTATATTTAGAAAGTTCCAACAAACCACAGGCAAATATTGCAGATGCTGTAGAATCCTCCCAAACACAATCAAAAGGCTGACGGAAATCTACCGGAATTAATTTGTTATCCGGAATATTTGCAATCACATAATTTGCAACACGCTTTGCTGTATTTAAATAATGTTCATCTTTTGTATGAATATAGCTAATAACAAATCCATACAATGCCCATGCCTGACCTCTTGTCCAGGAAGAACCTTCCGCGTATCCCTGACCTCCATAAGTCTTTTTCATTTCTCCGGTAAATGGATCAAACTCTACGATATGATTTACAGAACCATCCTCTCGAACAAAATACTTTTGAGCTGTATTTGCATGTGCAATTGCCATTTGCCTAAATCGTGGATCCGTTGTTACATCACTAGCCCAATACAATAGAGGCAGATTCATCATGCAATCAATAATTGCCCACCCTCTTCTGTCTATATTCGCTCTATCATTCCATGCACGGAAAAAACCTCCTGCAAGGTTAAATCTTCCCGCAAAGTTATTCGCTGCAAGAATCGCTCGATTATAAGACTCTTCAGAATTTGTTATCTTATAATTCACAACAGCTGTCGGAAGCCATTTGAACCCATTGTCATGATCCAAACCATTTGCATTCATCAAAACTTTATCCAATTTTTCCTCTACAAATATTGCTTCCTGTTTGTAAATTTCTTCTTCTGTAAGATTATAGAACTGCCACATGAGACCTCCCCAAAAACCGTTGGTCCACCAATCAATCATATCATCTCCAGAGCGATCATCAAAAATTCCATTGACCGTTGTATAAGGAATTTTTCCTCGATTTCGTTCCGTGACTAATTTCATTTTTTTCTTAACACGCTCTAAAACCTCGAAAACCCATGTCAATTCCCGTTCTGATAACTTCATTTTCCTCCTCCTTTCTTTTTTATAATTTAAATTTTTACTTCTAACTTTTCATTATTCCATATTACAAAGACCTTTTCACGTTCCACAATAACCTCTGGCTTGTTTTCCATTAATATTTCTGCATCCGTAGAATTGTCAGCGAAAATACTATTTACAAAAATATGATTTCCTGGCTCAAATGACGCTTTGATAGTTGGAATAACTGTTAAATTAAATAACAAATTTGTATTCGGCATTGCTGTAATTAATTCTGGTGTACTTCCCGTCTCTGCAACTGCCCCACTAATTCCCCATGCAAAACGTGCAAATACAGAATTCTCCGTTATTTCTACCTGTTCCTTTCTGTATTTTCCAGATTCTTTGCCGTATTTTATTGTAAAACACGGCTCCTGAGCAATAGAAAAGCCTCCATCTGCTACATCAACAGCAATTTCATTACACAAACGATATACCCTAATATGCCATGCACCACAAGGAATCACTGCACTGTGAATTACAACTCCCTTTATAGGTGAATAAATTGTGCAAACCTGACTATCATTTCCCCAAAATTCAGTACAGCCATTTTTCATGCAATATCGATTTTCACCTTTAACTGATACAGCTAATGTATTATCAAAAGCACCTGTTTCTAATGTTGTGCCGCGTGAAACACTAAAGCCAAATTCATTAGAATAGACGGATTTCTCATATTTCGCCTGACACTGTCCATGTTCACTTTTTGAATGCTGTCCCACAACGTAGGCTTTTACATGATCATGTTTATCATGAGTAATCAACATATGTGGATGCTTAAAATATTTTTGAGGTTCATAAACATATGATTTCATTTCAGACTTCCAAAATGGATGATTTTCATTCAGTGCTAAAATAATAAACGCCTTATTACTCCAATAAGGTGAACCAGAGCTATTGTAATGTTCACTCATCAGTAAGTTAGCATAATTATAGCCAATGGATAAAATACCGGCTTGATCAAAAATCGGATGCTCCATCCAGCTTTCTAAATTTTTCAGTACCAGATTTTTTAATACACCATAGTCTACCGGGAGTTCAGCATAAGCCATTGCACCAAAAGGCGCAGAATGTGCATAACGGTATGTTAAACTTCTTCCAAAGGGAATTTCTTTTCCATTATTTGCAAACCAGTATACAAAATCTCCGTAAAACTCTGTACTCCGTTCCTTCAAAGTCCTACACCATTCAGGTTCCTGATGCTTCATCAAATGTGCATAAATCAATGAATAATAATGGATTGCAAAAGCTACATAATAGTCAATCTGACCTGGATTGCCATCATAATACCAACCGTCTCCAACATAACTACTTTCAATAATATTAAAATCTTCCTGCATTTTTTCTTCTGACCACGGTAATTCTAATAATCGAAATGTCATATTCGTTAAAATGCGAAAAAATCTCCAGTTATTTTGCGGCATATCATAAAAATTAATCTGATTCAACCATTCATACAGATTTTGTTTTTCTTGAAAAGAAAAATTGTTCCACAGCTTATCTTGGTTAATGGAAATAGAAAATACCAATGCAGCTATTTCTACCATCTTTTGATCTTTATCGCATAGATCTCCCCAATATTCTTCATGATTCGGATTTGTTCCATTCCGAATTCCTTCCTGATATTGCTTCAGCCATTCCTCGATCTCCGCTTTTTGTTCTTGTGGAAGATTCTCATTATTTCCCGACCATAATGGTCCCAATCCCCAAAGCAGCCTAGCCATTCCTTCCATTCTAGCTGCCTTCTCTCCATAGTGAACACCAGTATTTCCCAGTTTCAGAAAACTTTTTCCGTCGCTAAAAAACTGTTTTAAAGGTCTTATCGTATCTAGGAACAGACTTACCACATCCCCCCGGGTCTGAAGTTTCACACTCATACAATTCCTCCCTTCTTGTTTGTGTGAAACAAATTTTTGTGTAGTTTTCCTCCTTTTTTCTTATCATAGCATTGTTTTTCTTTATTTATCTTGCGATTTGTGCTATACTTATGTCGTATTGTGCTGTTTTAATTAGATTATTATTGTTATTTTGTACAATTTTTTCAGAATGCAGGAGATGTTTTATGAACAATATTGAAATTGAATCCATTCAAGAATTACATGCCGTGTATAAAACTACATGTAAAAAAGCAGCTCGACATCTTCACATGCACAATAACGCATATGAAGTTACACTTTTCAAAAAAGGTAATATCGACTATTTTATTAATGATACAACCTACTCACTGCAACCGGGGGATCTGATTTTTATCCGTCCTTTTGATATTCATGGCCTTTTTATCAAGGATAACTCTCCTTACGAACGATTCAGTCTTCATATCAATGAACAAATTGCTGAAAAACTTTCCACGGAAAAAACAAATTTACTCCGATGTTTTCAGAACCTGGAAGAAAACCAGGTTCGTCATTTACGTGGTGCTGATTGCGAACAGTTTGAATTCTATATGCATACTTTGATCAAATATTTAAAAAATGATGAATACGGAGCCGATATTCGAGTCCACTCCTATTTATCACTCCTGATGGTACTGATTAACACCACTATACAATCAGACAATCAAATCAACCTTCCAGATATTTCGCCTGCTCTTATTAAAGATGCTTTATCCTATATCAGCGAAAACCTCACAAACGATATTTCTGTGCAAGCCATTGCAGATTATTTAAATATCAGCCGTTCCAGACTTAGCCATGTGTTTAAAGATTATACTGGTATCTCGCTCTGGAACTACATTATTGCCAGACGTATCCAATATTCTCAGACTCTTTTAAAGCAGGGACATTCTATAACAAACGCCTGTTATGAATGCGGATTTCAAGACTATGCTCATTTTATCAAGGTTTTCACCCGGCTAAATGGTATCTCACCAGGAAAATATGCCCGAAGCAGTTCCATGACAAAATAAAAAAGATGATTGGCAGCTTTAACAATTAAAGTCGTCAATCATCTTTTTTAATATATCTTTTTAATCTTTTTTAACCGATTTTCCTCCCTCAAGCATTCTCGTAATAAATTCCACAGACCCATCGATACCGTAGGCTGCACTATTGACACACAGATCGTAATTCACCGCATTTCCCCATTTGCGGCCCGTATAAAACCTGTAATATTGCATATGCTGTCGATCTACTCGCTTTAACAGCCGTCTGGCTTTTTTTTCATCCAGTTTGTTTATCTCCATAATTCGGTGCAGACGCTGCTCAAAAGGCGCCGTAATAAAGATACTGATATGTGGGATTCGATTGTTTGTTAAAATCACATCAGCACACCGCCCCATAACAATAAAGCTTTCTTTTTTTGCCATATCACAAATCAAATCGCTCTGATTAAAAAAAACAGCATCCCGCTTGGACAAGCCATGATATCGGCTGAACTCTCGCATACACTCGCGGGCAGTTCTTTTTCCTGGCTTAGAAAAAGCCTGATCCATCTCCTTTTGCTCAGGTCCAAAACGATATCCGGCCTGGTCCTCTACTATGTCCTTTTCTGCTTCCAGACGTTTCAACACTGCAGAAAATATTTCTGCATCATAAAAATTAATTTTCAGAGCATCCGCCAGAGTAAATCCTATCTCATTTCCTCCGCTTCCATAGGTTCTTCCAATACAGATAATCAGCTTATCGCTGCCTTTAAATCTATTTTTCAAATTGAAAGCATTTAAGCTTGCCAGATTCTGATCCACCACATCTCCCTCGCCAAAGCTGGTGGGTAAAGAGATCACTTCCTGAAGGATCCTGTCATATTCAGACATAATCATCCGGCGCAGTTCTTTATCCTGAATCGTTCTTGCCATATTGCTGATCAGGGCCAATTCACTGCGCAGCTGATGTCCCTGCTTTCTCGAACTCATCAGTTCTACCATGTCACGGACACACCCTTCTCTGTCTCGACTGAACACCCGCCCCAGAGAAGAACCCAACTGTGCATAGACCTCCGCATCCAAATCATAAATGCGCTCCGCCAGTTCCCGAAGCATTTCCTGTGTATATTCCATGTTTCCGCTCCTTTCCTATAAGAAAAATACCAGCATATCCATCAGGAATACAGGTACTAAAAAGATGAGTGACCAGAGCATATAACCAAAGAATGACGGCATGCAGATACCATTCTCATCTGAAATGGATTTTACCATAAAGTTAGGGGCATTTCCAATATAGGTATTCGCTCCCATAAATACTGCACCGCAGGAAATCGCTTCCAGCATAGCCACCGGCACCTGTCCAAGGGTTGTTGCAATTCCGCTGGAAAATCCCAGAGAACCTGCTGTTGTCAAAAATACCAGATAAGTCGGTGTATTATCCAAGAAACTTGACAGCGCACCTGTTACCCAGAACATCTGATACGGCTCTGTAATTCCAAGCTCTGCACCTTTTGCTTTCAAAATCATCAGAGCAGGCTGCATGGTAATAAAAATACCGATAAATAAAACAGCCACCTCCTGAATTGCACCCCAGGTAAAATGGTTTTTTCTCCGAATTTCTGAATTTGTTGTCTTAAAGGACAGCCATGCAGCAAAAAGGATCATTGCAATCTCAATCAGCGCCGGATAGGACAGCTTTACTTCTCCGTACAGCCGTATCCCTCTCACCTGTCCTGCCTCATTCTGAAATGCTGCCATTCCCGGCAAAACTCCGCTTAATATAACAGCTGCCACAATCATAACCAGGAAAATAAGATTGTGGAGTCCCAGTATCCTGATCTCTGTTCCCGGCTTGCTGATATCTGGCTTGCATCCTTCTGCAATGTCCTTTCGGTAAGCACGCCGATCCAGCCAGTAAAAAACAAACAGAAGCACTGCAACATTCAAAGCCATAACCGGCATCAGATGCAGGCTCCAGAAGAAGGGAACCCCTCGCATAAATCCCATCAGCAACGGCGGATCTCCAATCGGAGAAAGACATCCTCCAATGTTGGAAATCAGAAAAATGAAAAAAATCATAATATGACTTTTCCGTCTTCTCCAATAATTCATTTTAATTACTGGACGAACCATAAGCATGCTTGCTCCAGTTGTCCCAATCCAGCTAGACAGACAGGTTCCCAGCATCAGAAGTCCCACATTGATTCTGGGGGAACCGGCCAAATCCCCTTCCATTCCAATATTTCCGGACACACAGAACAGCCCGAACAGCAGTACAATAAAGGTTAGATAATCACCCACCAGACATTCCAACACCGTTTCCAGCGCTGTCCCGGAGCCATATCTGACTGCAAAGGGAACGATAAACAAAAGAGACCAGAGCACCACTGCATGAATCTGGTGTTTTTCCCACCACTCTGCTTTAACCAGCGGAAGCACTGCAATACACAGCAAAAGTCCTGCAAAGGGAATACACAAAGCAAGCGGAACTGCCCCTGCCGCTTCACTTCCTGCTTCTGCTGCCAGAACCTGAAACGGCATTCCGGCGCAAAATACGGCTGCACTTCCCAAAAGCAAAAGAATTTTCTTCATAAATGTCTTCATCATCCTGTCTTCCTTCTACTATTTATTTCCAGCAGCCGGAAACAGCTGTCTTTTCTGCTGTTCCCGGCTATTGCATGTTTCACGAAAACGCATTATAGCACTTTGTAACAAAAAATCAACAAATGATATTTTTATAACAGGTATTTTAAAAAAAGAACAGGGAGCATATCCGTTTCTTGCAGAAACGGATATGCTCCCTGTTCTTTTTTCCTGTGCTTCTTGTACCGCAATCCATCCATATTTCTTCTCATGGAGAACTGCCGGCTTCTTTTTATTATTTGTCTTCTGCCATATTGACTCCGGCAATCTTCACATTCACATCCAGAACCGTAAGACCTGTCATATTTTCAATCGCAGATTTTACCCGCTCTTGTACTCTTTCGCTTACTTCCGGAATGTTATAGCCATACTTAATATTCAGAGACAGATCCACAGATACATGCTCTTCTGTCACATCAACCTTCACACCCTTTGACAGAATCTTCATGCCCAGCTTTCCAACAAGCTCATTGGTAATATTTCCGGCCATGGAATCCACTCCGTCTACCTCTGTTGCCGCCAATCCTGCAATAATCGCAACGACCTCATCTGCAATCCGTACTTCTCCAATTGTATCATTTTCATATACCTTATGGGTATTTCTTGTTTCCTGTTCTGCCACGGTAATCCCTCCTGTATCATTCAGATTCACTGCTGCTTACAGTATAACAAATCCCGTCCGATTTGCAAAGGGGTATTTCCCGTCAGTCTTCCAGATTCAACAGGGTAATGACAATATTTTCTGCCCCCACCTCCGTCTTTCGCTTCACAATGTCCTCAATCTGAGCTCTCTGCTGATCTGTAATGCTGGCCGCATTGATCACAACGTCAACCTTTCCATTCGTCAGACTGACTACCGGATCCAAAAAGCCCTTTGCCTGTAGAAGTGTCTCTGCCGCATTTTCCTTTTCCGCCACTGCTGTCATGGCGATCATATTCTGAATGGCCTCCTGCTTGGCAGCCTCCTCTATATTGGTATTATTAATAATATTGTTCAATGTTTCTCTATTTTTTGCCCGAATCTGCTCTCTGTTCAGCTGCACGCCCGCTATGTAGTCCGATACCGTCAGACCGCTGGTCAAAACTGCCTCTCCGGGATTCTCCATTCCTGTTTCCTCATCCCAGCTGTCTATTTCTGCAAGCTGTGTTCCTGCCGGTTCTAACTGTTTTGCCTGTTCTCCCCCATCAGCCAGCGCTGGTGGATTTTCCACATCTGATGAAGCTGATAGCTCTGCTCCTGTCTGTATGCTGTTTTCTTCATTCTGTGGCTGCGCCTCCTCTATTTCGCCAGAGAACTGATATCCTGCTGCCTGATTCTCTGCCAGAATATCCTCGTCTGAAATCTCCAGAGCTCCCGCCGGAAGGATTCCCCCTTCTGCTCCAGCCTCCAGCTCCTGCTTGCCCGCATAATTCAAATATCCTGCTGCCGCAATCATAATCGCCAGAGTAGTAATTATGATCTGATTTCTTCGAAACAGCTTTTTCATATTCACATCCTTCAAATGCTTTTCTGCCTTCTTGAATTTCATACCCTGCACTCCTTTATTCCACCCGCATTCATACTTTATCCTATGCGTTCCACGGAAATTTATGCACCTACGGATTTCTTTTTAACACCTTAATTTTATGTGCCGGAAGTCCGAATAGCGCCTCCATTGCAGAAGCAATCTCCGCTTTTACAGAAGGACTTCCTCCCCCCTCAGCGCTGATAATAATACCTGAAATTTCCGGATACAGTTCTTTTTCCACAATGGGCTGGTTCTGGCTGTTTCCAGAAACCAGAACCGTAGTGCTTTCCTGTTCCCGGCTTTCTAATTTTCTGGTGCCGCCTCCGCTGTCCTTCTCCTCTGTAAAGGAACTGGAGCCATTTTCATCTACATGAATAATTTTTTCCGATGAAGCCTTTAGCACAATCATCACCTCCAGTTCCCCTACCCCTTCAACATTTTTCAGGATAGAGCGTACTCTCTGCTCCAGAAGCTGTTCATAGGTAGCTGCTCCACTTTGTCCTGAAGCAGCCTCCCAGAAGGTATCCGACTTTCCTTCTTCCGATCCATTCAGATAAGAGCTTTCTCCACTCCTGTAATTTTTCTGAGTTCTTCCGGCTTCCAGTTCTGCCCTCCCGCTATCCGAGTTCTCCGTCCTATCTAACACACTCCCTCTTCCTTTCTCAGATAAGGATTTCCTCTGTCCTGCAGGAAAAGCCAGAATACATAAAATCACACCGGCTGCCACCAAAAACAGCCATGGTTCACGCCCCTGGGGCCATTTGAATTTCCACATTGCTTTCCTCCAGATGATAATAAGCCTCCAACTTCTCCCTCAGCTGTTTCTCCTTCTGTCCCATTTCCCCCAGAATTTTCCCGGATAACACCGGCTCCGTTTTTTCTGTCTTTTGAGGTTCCTCCAGCTCCCTCTCCTCTGTACGCCCCGTCACCTTCACTTCCACCGGCATTACCGGTCTTACAGGTTCCACAGCTTCTGTTGTTTTTTCTTCTTCCTGCTCTCCTGCTAAAGGCTTCTGCGCCTCTGCTCCTTCCTTCTCTTTCACAATCAGACGGATCGAGCAGATGGTACCAAATGCTGGATTGTCCTCTCTGGCCTCTATGGTTACACTACATTGTGCTGCCTGGATTCCCATTTCCTCTGCTAACTGAATCACATCTTCCTCAACAGCCTCCTCATACCGGCGGATCACACTGGAAAGCCTCTGTTTTTCCATCCCAATCATATTCTGCTTCAAATCCTCCGCCTGCTCCTGAAAAAGAAAGCTCTCATAATATCCGGCAATGGTATCCTCCAGATGCAGCCCCTCTGTGAATGGATGCAGCACAATAAAAACCAGAACCATTCCTGAAAACAGACGAAGATACTTCCCATACTGTTTTCCAGGAAGAAGACGTTCGGCTACTGACAGAAAAAGGAAAAATCCAGTCAGATTCTGGATCCACTGATATAATTCCTTCATTCCATCCTCCTCTTTTCCAGATTTTCTGCGGCCTGCCCTTTTTCTTTGCTAAAAAAAGAAGCTTGCTCGCGAGTTTCTCCTATGCCAGATATGCAGCATTGGTTCCCACACAAATCAAAGCAATGGTAATAGCAAATAAAACCAGTCCCGACACTGCCGCGTGAAGAAGCATTTTCTGCCCCTCTGCCACGCCGCTGATGCATCCCACCAGGCGTTTATCAGCTACCGGTTCCAGAATGGCTGCCACAATCCGGTAAAGCATGAAAAAAAACCACAGCTTTACCAGAGGCGCAAGACTAAGAAGTACCAGGATCACCACTGCCGCTGCTCCCATGGTATTCTTAATCAGAACCCCGGAGCCTAAAACCAGCTTTGTCACAGCTCCCGCTCCTGCTCCGATTCCGGGAATCGCCTGCAGGAGTTTTTCCATCCCTGAGGTTTTTATTGCGTCTGCATAGGGGAGCACCATCCCCTGTACCAGATGAAAACCGGCAACCAGACCTAAAAGCCAGCGAAGTCCCCAGAAAATTCCCGTTTTCAAAAGCTCCGTCATTTTGGAAAGCATGTCTTCTTTCATCACATTTCCCACCAGAACAAGCATCACATATATCTGAATCAGAGGAAGAACCAGACGGACGTACATTCCCTGCACCATACTAATCAAAAATAAAACCAGCTCATACCAGGCCACGGAGGCTGCCGCAGCTCCTGCCCATACTACAGCTGCAAAATAAGACGGCATCAGTGCCTTCATAAACAGGATCTGTTTTTCCAACACCTGAACGGCCGTATCTGCACTTTCCAGAAAAAAAGCCGCCATCACAGTGAATGTCATCAGATAGATCACAAAAAATCCGGCTTCCGACATCTGATCTCCGGAAAAAATCTCTGAAAATCCGGAAAAAACTGCCCCCAGAAGTCCCAGCGTCAAAAGCTGGACTGCCATAGCGCCGCCATTTTCCATCTCGCCCAGAAAGCTCTCCCTCAGACCGTCCAGGATCATCCGCCCTGCATCCTTTCCTCTTCCTTCTATGAGAGCCTGTACCAGCTCCGTAAAGGAAAGCTCTTTTCCGGTTCCTGCCGCCTCTTCCTTCAGGAATTGTTCCAGCTCACTCCAATCCAAGCCTCCTTCTTCCATTTCCCATATAGACTGCCCATCGCCTTTCTCCCATAAAGGCTCCTCTCGGCTTTGTCCCCATACCTTCTCCCTCCCGGATCCTATGAGAACCGCAGACACTGCCAAAATCAGAATCAGTCTCCTTCTCCCCCTCATCCCAAAAATCCCTGCAGAGTTTCCATAAGGGCAAGAACCACAGGCATACTGACCGCAAGAATTGACAGTTTCCCAAAAATCTCAATCTGCGTACCTACCGCTCCATATCCGGCATCCCGGCAGATACCGGAGGAAAACTCTGTAATATAAGTAATGCCTGTCATTTTCACCAGAGTATTTAAAAACACTGGTCTGATTTTTACATAATCCTGCAGGCGTCTCATTCCTTCCACAATGCTTTCCAGACGGGCAGCGCCATAAAAAAACATAAAACAGCCTGCTGCCATGACCAGATAAATTCCATACTCACTTTTTGTTCCCTTCAGCTGAACTGCCAGAAGAACAGATGTAATTCCGACAATTCCAATTATCACAATTGACATACCGCGTCCCTTACAATGCAAACAGATTTTTAATGGTTTCAAACAGCTCATAAATATAAGGCACCATCCAGAACAGTACCAAAAGCAGACCTGCCAGACTGGTTAAAAAGGCCTGCTCCTCCCTCCCGCTGTGCTTCAGGACCTGGCAAATCACAGAAACAAGGATTCCTACTGCAGCAATTTTAAAAATCAGATTAACCCCCATGGTCCTCTCCTTTTCCTCAGATCAGCAGTATCGTCAGAAACAGGCCGCTCATAATTCCCAAGCTGGAATACAGGCGGCACCGTTCCTGCCTGTGCTCTCTCAGCAGCTGAATCTGCACATCCAGCTGTTCCAGATACAGAAGCAGCGTCCTCTCCTGCATATCACGATCCAGATATCCCAGATGCTTTCCCAGCTCAGCCAGATACTGCCTGTCCTGCTTTGTCAGAGCCATGCCTGAAATCTTCCCTACCTCCTCCTCCCAGATCTGGCAGAAGGTCTCTCCTCCCTGCTGTTCAATTTTTCCGGCTGCCCCGGTAAATAATCCGGACAGGCCTTTCTCAAACCGCTTTCCCACAGCCTCCAGCGCCTCAGAAAGCGGTGCATTAGCATAAAGAATCTGTCCCTTCAGCATATAAATCATCTGTCTCAGCTGCAAAAGCTGTTCCAGGCGCCTTCTGTATTCTCCCGCCATCCAGAATCCAAACCCGGAAGCGCCGGATACAATACATACCGCCCCTGCTGCCTGCATCCATATCTGCATCCCCGATCATATCTCCCTTCCCGCTTCCCCGCTGTTCTTTTTATACAACACATTTCCCCTGCTGTCACAAATGCTTTCCACATGTCCCGCCCTTCCCTGGCTTCCCAAAAGAATATAACGGTCAAACCAGCTCTCCTCTACCATTTTTCCAAGAACGGGCTTCGTCCGCACATCCGCCAGGGATGTTCCGTGAACAGTCGCCATCACCCGGCATCCGCAGTTCATCACATATTCCAGAGCCTCCAAATCCTCTCTGCTTCCGACCTCGTCAACAGCAACTACCTGCGGCGACATACTGCGAATCAGCATCATCATTCCCTGAGCCTTCGGACAGCAGTCCAGAATATCGGTATGACTTCCCAGATCATTCTGGGGAACTCCCTGAAAACAGGCGCCAATCTCAGAACGCTCATCCACCACGCCAACAGTCATCGGCTGCATCCACCTGCTGTCTTCTCTATTTCCAGCTGCCCTCCATCCATCTGACACCTGCCGGATCAGATCCCGCAGCAGTGTTGTTTTCCCGCACCTGGGAGGCGATACAATGAGAACATTTTCCAGCTGTCCATCCCGGTATATACAAGGCATAACCAGATCCGCGCAGCCTCTGATCTGATGGGAGAGACGCACGTTCATGCAGGAAATAAATTTCATACCTCGTATTCCATTTCCCTCTACAATGGTTTTTCCTGCTACGCCAACACGGTGTCCCCCCTGAATCGTCAGATATCCCTGGCGAAGCTCCTCTTCAAAGGCATACAAAGAGTAGCTGCTGACATACTCCAGGGTTTCCTTTAAATCTGCCCTGGTTACCTCATAAGCCCGTTTCCTGTTTTCCGCTGTAGCCTCTGTTTTCTTTCCTTCTGTTGTAAGATAATACTCCTGATTGCTGCAGATGATAAGAAGTGGAGACTGAATCCGAAGCCGGACTTCCTGTACCTGTCCGAAATCCACCTCTGCCTGCTTTAGAATACTTCTGATATCTTTAGAAAATATACGAATAATCTCTTCCCGCTGTTCCAAAATCACCCCTCCCCATACAGTAATATCTCAGATAGAAAGAAGCTCACTTGCGAGCTTCTCCGCCTGCGGCGGG
>USDN01000068.1 GCA_900553515.1 uncultured Blautia sp.
CCATTGACAAAGGCGGAAAAGTACTTACCAATACGCCTATCTGGATGGATACCAGAGCGCAGTCCATCTGTGACCGTTTAAATGAAGAAATTGGAGAAGAGGAAATTTTCCGTATTGCCGGAAATTCCCTTCAGCCTTCCTACACTACGGCAAAGATTCTCTGGTATAAGGAAAATCTTCCGGAGGTGTACAGCAAAATCTATAAGATCCTCCAGTCCAACAGTTACATCGCTTTTAAACTGACTGGTCAGATATCTCAGGATCTTTCCCAGGGATATGGACTTCACTGTTTCGATATGCGTACCGGGCAGTGGGATGAAGAAATGTGCAAAAAAATGGGAATTCCCAGGGATTTTCTTCCAGAGATTGTTCCAAGTGATCGTATTATAGGAACAGTAACAAAAAAAGCAGCAGAGGAATCCGGACTTGCGGAAGGTACTCCTGTGGCAGCTGGTGGTCTTGACGCAGCCTGCGGAACATTAGGCGCAGGCGTGATATATTCTGGAGAGACACAGGAACAGGGCGGACAGGCTGGGGGAATGAGTATCTGTATTGAAAAATATCAGGCAGATCCCCGACTGATCCTGGGATTCCATGTGATTCCGGGAAAGTGGCTCCTTCAGGGCGGAACCACAGGCGGAGGCGGTGTTATGCGCTGGTTTGAGAGGGAATTTGCTGATTACGAGCGTCTGATAAAAGAACAGACAGGAATCTCTTCTTTGGATCAGCTTAATGAGATTGCTGAAAAAGTAAAACCTGGATGTGACGGGCTTGTATTCCTTCCTTATATGGCTGGAGAACGATCACCTATATGGAACCCTCATGCAAAAGGCGTATTTTATGGACTTGATTTTTCTAAGACAAAAGGTCATATGGTACGCGCCTGTATGGAAGGGGTGGCATTTTCTCTCCGTCATAATCTGGAAACAGCAGAAAAAGCCGGTGCGAAGGCAGAGATTCTCCGGGCTATGGGTGGATCTGCAAACTCTCTTCTCTGGACGCAGATTAAATCAGATATTACCGGAAAAACAATGGCAGTTCCTGCTTCAGATACGGCAACTACTCTGGGAGCAGCACTTCTGGCAGGTGTGGGCACAGGATTTTATAAGGATTATGAAGAGGCGGTAGCTCAGACTGTAAAGGTAACCAGAAAACATCAGCCAGACCCGGAGAAAAAAGCAGTATATGACAAGAATTATGAAACTTATCTGGAATTATACCGGTCTTTATCCGGTCTTATGAAAAAAGCATAAAGAAATGGAGTGTTTTGATAATGAAAGCAGCAGTAGTTGTAGCAAATGAGGATGTGCAGTATCTGGAAATCCCGGAGCCGGAGGTAAAACCGAGGTATGTGAAGATCAAGGTGCGTTATTCCGGCATCTGCGGTTCTGATATTCCACGTGTACTTCACAATGGCGTACATTTTTATCCCATTGTTCTGGGACATGAGTTTTCCGGCGACGTAGTAGAGATCGGAGAGGGTGTTACAAAGGTAAAGGTGGGAGACCGGGTATCCGGAGCACCTCTTGTACCCTGTATGAAATGTGAGGACTGTCAGAAAGGAAATTATTCTCTCTGTAAACATTACAGTTTTATCGGCTCCAGAGAGCAGGGAAGCAATGCGGATTATGTGGTAGTTCCGGAACAGAACGCAGTTCCTTTCGATGCTTCCGTTCCCTATGAGCAGGGGGCTATGTTTGAGCCTTCTACCGTAGCTCTTCACGGTCTTTTGCAGAATGACTATCAGGGCGGTGAATGTGTTGCAATCCTTGGAGGCGGTACCATTGGTATGTTTACCATGCAGTGGGCAAAGATTTTCGGTTCCAAAAAGGTGGTAGTTTTTGACATCAGCGATGAGCGTCTGGAACTGGCGAAACGTCTTGGTGCAGATGAAGTAGTAAATACCACAAAAGAAGATTACATGAAAATTGCTATGGAGATTACGGAAAACAAAGGATACGGCTATGTGTTTGAAACAGCAGGTCAGATCCCAACTATGCATATGGCATTTGAACTGGCGGCAAACAAAGCACATGTATGCTTTATTGGCACTCCTCATCAGGAACTTTCTTTCACTCCGGCACAGTGGGAGAATATGAACCGTAAAGAATTTAAACTCACCGGTTCCTGGATGTCCTACAGCGCTCCGTTCCCGGGAAAGGAATGGGAGCTTACCGCTCATTATTTTGCAACTGGACAGTTGAAATTTGATCCTGGATTTATCTACAAAAAGATTCCTATGAGCAAGGCTCAGGAGGCTTTCCAGCTTTATAAAACGCCAGGTCTTGTAAAAGGAAAAATCCTTTTATCAAACGAGGAAAATTAAGATGATACTGACAGTAACTTTAAATGCCGCCATTGATAAGCGGTATGTAGTGGAAGATTATCAGGTGGGACAGGTAAACCGGGTAAAAGAATGTTCCTATGTTCCCGGAGGAAAAGGTCTGAATGTTTCCAAGCCGGCTTCTATATACGGAGCAGAGGTTGTGGCAACCGGATTTGTAGGCGGTCATGCAGGAAATTATATTGAGGACTCTCTGAAGCCATTTGGGATCAAAAGTGAATTCTATCATGTGGAGGCAGAAAGCCGTTCCTGCATTAATATCTGGGATGAAGTAAATCATGTGCAGACAGAATTTCTGGAACCAGGTTTTACACTTACAGAAAGGGATTTTGAAGGATTTGAGCAAAAATTCCGTACTCTTGTAACAGATGCAAAAATTGTGGCAATGTCCGGGAGCGTTCCAAAAGGACTGGACGGAACCGCGTATCAGCGTCTTGTTAAAATTGTAAAGGAGGCCGGAAAACCAGTCATTCTGGATACCAGCGGACAGCTTCTGGAAATGGGAATCCAGGCGGCGCCTACCCTGATCAAGCCAAATATTGATGAGATCCGGATGCTTACGGGAAAAACCTGCGATGATATCAATGATATCATTGAGGCGGCAAAAGAGATCCACAGAAACGGTGTGGAGATTGTGGCGGTTTCTCTTGGTGCAGATGGCTCTCTTGTTGTGGGAGAAGAGGGAACATTTCGGGCCGAGGTGCCGAAAATCGATGCGGTAAATACAGTAGGCTGCGGCGATGCCATGATCGCGGGATTTGCAATTGGCATAGAGGAGAGACTGTCCCTTCCAGAAATGCTGAGAAAAGCAAGTGCTGTTTCTGCAGCTGCGGCCATGCGCGAAGAAACCGGATTTTTCTGTATGGAGGATATGGAAAAGCTACTTCCTGAGATTAAGCTTACAAGAATGTGATGGACATTTGCTGAAAAAGCAGGATTTTCATGAAAAATATAAAAAAGGAGAGAAGAAAAAATGGCAGAATTTATTGATCCGGCACTTGTGCCGAAAGTAACACTTCCTTCTGGAGAACAGGTTCCCTGTGTAGGAATGGGAACTTTTGGTTCCGACCGTGTTTCCGCAGAAGATGTTTCCGCAGCAGTAGCCGGTGCAGTACGCTGTGGCTACCGCATGTTTGACTGTGCTGCCTGCTATGGCAATGAGGTGCAGATCGGAAAGGTATTTAAGGATGCTTTTGACCAGGGCGTTGTAGAGAGAAAAGATCTCTTTATCATGACAAAGGTATGGAACGACATGCACAGAGATGTAGAAAAAGCCTGCAGAAAGAGCATCCAGGATCTTCAGTGCGATTATGTGGACATGTATTTTATTCACTGGCCATTTCCGAACTATCATGCGCCGGGATGTGATGTGGATTCCAGAAATCCTGATTCCAGACCTTTCAGCGTAGAAGAATTTATGGATACCTATCGTCAGTGTGAGGAGCTTGTGGAAAAAGGTGTGATCCGCTATATTGGTATTTCCAACATGACCATTCCGAAGCTGGAGACAGTGCTTCCGCTTATGAAGATCAAACCGGCGGCATGCGAGCTGGAGCTTCATGTATGCTTCCAGCAGCAGGAGCTTTATGATTATCTGGTGGCTCACAACATCCAGCCGGTAGGCTACATGCCTCTTGGTTCCCCAAGAAGACCGGAAAGAGATATCTGCCCGGAGGATGTGGCAGATCTTCAGCTTCCGGAAATGAAAGCTATTGCAGAGGCTCACGGTGTACATCCGGCGCTGATTGCTCTGAAATGGGCGCATCAGAGAGGGGAAATCTCCATTCCATTTTCTGTACATAACTTTGCTTCCAATCTGAAATGCGTGACAGAAGATCCTCTGACAGAAGAGGAAATGGAAATCATCTCCACTCTGGAAAAAGGCAACCGCCTTGTAAAAGGTCAGGTATTCCTCTGGGAGGGCGCAAACGACTGGCATGACCTCTGGGATGAGGATGGAGTGATTGTGAAATAAAATATATATAATATAGAAAGAATCCGTCAGGAATTGTTTGATGAAACAATGCTGGCGGATTTTTATTTTATTTGCAGAAGATGTCATATTCCATATTCCCATAGTTTATGGTAAGATACATTCTAGGAAAATTTTATAAAATCTAAGATGGGGGATTTTTGCATTTATGTATCGTGTACTTCTTGTAGATGATGAGATTCTTGTGAGAGATGCAATTAAAGAGAATATTGACTGGAAAGGACTGGACTGTGAGCTGGCAGGAATCTGCGAAAACGGACAACAGGCTGCAGAATTTGTAAAAACACATCAGGTAGACATTGTCCTTACAGATATTTTAATGCCTTATATGGATGGAATGGAATTAAGCCATTTTCTTCATGACAATTATCCGGATGTTGTGATCGTGATCTTCAGCGGATTTGGAGAATTTGAATATGCAAAAAAAGCGATCCAGTATAATGTCAGTGAATACCTTTTAAAACCGGTGACGGCAGTAGAGCTGACAGCAGTGATCAACAAAATGAAAGAAAAAGTAGACCAGACCCGCAAAGAAAAAGTAAAAATGGAAAAGCTTACCAAGGCTTCTGAGAACTATCGCAAAAATGCTCAGGTTATCCGTTCCAAGGCCATCGAAGCCCTTGTAAACTGCACTACCAATGTGGAGGAGAGTATAGAGAGACTTCAGAACATGGGAATCGAACTCTCAGCGGTCAGATATCGTGTTGCCATGTTTGATATAGACCTTTATTCTGATATGTATCAGGTGGATGTGGAAAAAAGACAGGAAAGCGCTTTGATGGCATTTGTTCTTTATAATATCAGCAATGAGATTGTGACCAGAGAACAGGCCGGCATTGCATATCAGGAAGGTGGAAACAGAGTTTGTATTCTGTTTCAGGAGAAATGGAGCCGTGACTTTACCCTGAAGACTAAAATGATCTGTAAGGAAATTCAGGATAAAATGAAGGAAGTTATGGGAATAGAAGTATCTATGGGTATTGGTGCCTGGGTAAAAACACCGGGAGAGCTGCTTCTTTCTCATGATATGGCTTCTCAGGTCATGCAGTATCGCTATCTTTTAGGCGGAAATCTTCTGATAGACATGGCAGAGATAAAACCAGGGCATAATGTTCCAATCGATCTCCTTCTGGACAAGCTGACAGCTGCTCTGAAAGCTGGAAACAGAGAACTGGTGGAAAAGACTTTCCATGATATGCAAAATTCCATAAAAAAAGAACTGGTGGAAAAAAGCCGTGCCTGTATGTATCTGCAGCAGATCGTCAGGACACTGGATCGTGTCTGTGAGGATGTTTCTGCTGATATGAAGTGTGTACTGAAAGGGAGAGATGAACTTCTGCATCAGATCACAGAGCAAAAGTCTTTTGACAGTGCCTGCAGAGTAGTGAAAAATTATATTTTGAAGATCTTTAAGCTGCTTTCCGACATGAACAGCTCCAGTGGACAGAAGCAGGCACGTCTGGCTATGGATTATATTCAGAAAAACTATATGGATCCAGATCTTAGCCTTAATGATATCTGTTCTTATCTGAATATCAGTACCAGCTATTTCAGTACCATTTTTAAAGAGATGACAGGAGAGACTTTTACGGAGGTACTGATCCGTACCAGAATGGAAAAAGCAAAAGAGCTTCTGGAAAACACGACTATGAAGAACTATGAGATCGCAGAAAAAGTTGGATTTTCTGATCCTCATTATTTTGGTATCTCCTTTAAAAAGATAACAGGCGTTACTCCTACGGAATACGCCAGGGAGAAAAGACGATGAAGAAAAAATTCAGACCGGGAGCTATGTTTCTGGGAAAATTCAACAGTATCCAGAGCGTGATCTTTGCCATGGTATCCATGCTGCTTTTGGGAGCAGTGGCAATTGTTACAGTGATCTCTATGAATTATACAAGAACTTCTGTATTTGATAATTCTTCTTTGTATACACAGACGATCATACAGCAGATGAACCAGAATATTGATTCTTATATTGACTACATGGAGAACATTTCCTATCTGGTATCCAGTAATGAGGATGTCCAGTCTTATCTTTTTGGGGATGAACCGGATCCGGAAGCCAGAGGACGTATCCTGAACCAGTTCAAAACTATTTTGGACAGCCGCAGCGATATCCTGAATCTGGGTATTATAGGTGAAAATGGAAGAATGCTGATCAACGATGCCCAGCGGCTTACAAATCCGGATCTGGATATCCATACGCAGGAATGGTATACAAATGCCCTTAGTGGTTCTGCAAGTTCGTATCTCAGTTCTTCCCATGTGCAGCATATCATCAGTGGAGAACGTCCCTGGGTAATTACTCTCAGCAGAGGGATCCGTAATAAAGCTTCGGAAGTTGGAAACCAAAAAGAAGGCGTGTTTTTTATTGACCTGAACTACAGCGCTATCAGTGAACTGTGTAATCAGAGTATGGTTGGAAATCAGGGATATGCTTTTATTCTTGATGCAGATGGAAATATTGTCTACCACCCTCAGCAGCAGCAGCTTTACAATGAACTTCAGACAGAGAATATCAGTCTGATCATGGGAACAGATCTGGATACGGTTCTTTTTGGAAAAGGAAGTGCAGAAAAACTATACTCCATTTCCAGGTCAGAAAAGACAGGATGGACAGTCGTTGACTGCGTGCGGGTGGAAGAACTGCTGCGTAAGAGCAACAAAGCCCAAAGTCTTTATGTGCTGGTAGCCATGGGACTTATGATTGTGGCATTATTTTTCTCCAGATTTATCTCCAGGAGCATTACACAGCCTATCCAGCAGTTGTGCGATTCCATGGAAAGAGTGCAGGAAGGTGATTTCAGTGTTTCAGATATTGTGGTGGAATCAAAAAATGAAATAGGAAGTCTGACAAAATCATTTAATGTGATGACCCACAGGATACAGGACCTGATGGAACAGAATATCCGGGAGCAGGAGGCAAAGAGAAAAAGTGAACTGAAAGCACTTCAGTCTCAGATCAATCCGCATTTTCTTTATAATACACTGGATTCTATTATCTGGATGGCAGAAGGCAAAAAAAATGAAGAAGTAGTTCTTATGACTGCATCCCTTGCAAGACTTCTCAGACAGAGTATCAGCAATGAAGATGAAGTGGTTTCCATTGGTCAGGAAGTGGAATATGCAAGAGGCTATCTTACAATCCAGAAAATGCGTTATAAAGACAAAATGGAATTTCAGATCGATGTAGATCCTTCTATATTGCATATACCATTGATCAAGCTGGTGCTGCAGCCGGTTATCGAGAATGCTATTTATCACGGGCTGAAATACAAGGAAAGCAAAGGACTTCTTCTGGTGAAAGGATTTATGAAAAACGGCAATGCTGTGCTTCAGGTTATAGACAATGGCGTAGGAATGGATCAGGATACGCTTGACCATATTTATGAGAGACATAAGGTAAACTACCAGTCAAACGGAGTTGGAGTGTATAATGTGCAGAAGCGTCTTCAACTTTACTATGGAAATGAGTATGGTATTACATATGAAAGTGAAAAGGGAAAAGGCACTGCAGCCACGATTACCATACCGGGAAGACAGGAGGGACAGCCATGAGAAAATACAGAAAATGGATCGCTGCTTTTCTTATCATTTCTATAGCAGGTGCTGCCGCAGGTATGATTTATTACAGAAATGCCACAGGCGGAGAACGACGTCTTTCCATGATCTATATTCCCAAAGTAGTTGATGGAACAAATGATTTCTGGACTTCACTGATACTGGGAACCCAAATGGCTGCGAAGGAGTTCAATACAGAGATTGAGATCATGGCTCCTGAGGAAGAAAACGATGTGGATGGACAGAATCGTATCCTTGTAGAGGCAATGAAAAAACAGCCGGATGCCATATTGATTTCTCCTTCCAGCTTTACGGAATCAGACAGTTTTTTACAGCAAGCCAGAGATCAGGGAATACGGATCACATATATTGACTCTTATACAGAACAGAATATACAGGATATTACAGTTGCAACTGACAATGTAGAAGCAGGCAGGCAATTGGGAAAATTTGCCGCGTCTATTTTGCAGCCGGATGATCAGGTAGCAGTGGTGGCTCATGTAAAAGGAGTTTCCACAGCAGTGGAAAGAGAACAGGGATTTCGTGAGGGGCTGGGAGAGATGGCGGATAATATTGTAGATGTAGTTTACTGCGATTCCAGCTTTGATAAATCTTTTGAACTGACTTCTGAGCTTCTGAAAAAATATCCGGATCTCAAAATGGTGGCGGGGATGAATGAATATTCTTCTGTAGGTGCTGCCAGGGCTGTAAAAACAGCCGGTGCGGAGAATCAGGTCGCAGTGGTAGGGGTAGACAGTTCCCAGGAGACGGTGCAGCTTATGGAAAAAGGTGTATTTAAAGGGATCGTGGTCCAAAAAGCCTTTAAGATGGGATACCTGGGAGTGGAAGAAACTTCACGTCTTTTAAGGGGACAAAGCTATGAAACAGAGATTGACTCCGGATGCCAGCTTGTAACGCCGGAAAATATGTATTCTGGTGAAATAGAAAAACTTCTGTTTCCGTTTAATACGTTGAAAATACCAAAAACAGAAGAAAAACAGAAAAGTGCTCAGTAAATCTTACTAAGACAAAAAGGTTAAAAATTTACAGTACCGTAAATTTTTAACCTTTTTTTGTAAGATATTCCATTACAATTATCATGTTTTCACGTTATTATTTATAAAGAAAACACAGAGAGTGTGAAAAACAGTAGGAGGGTGAAGAAATTGGAAAAGCTGAAACAAAATCCAATCGTGAAAAAGCTCGGCCTGAACAGGATTCTGCTTGTAGGGATCCTGATTCTTATGTTCGTAGTCTTCAAAGTAGTTCTTGGAGCTAAGTTCCCTGTTGGGGACAGCATCAGATCCACTTTGAACTATGTTTATTTTTTGGGCTTTTTATCACTGGGCGTTACTTTTGTAATTGCTACAGGAGGAATTGATTTCTCCATCGGACCGGTTATGTTCTGCTGTGCACTGGTTTCCGGTTACTGCATGACGAGCTATGGTATTCCTTGTGCAGCAGCTATGGTATTATGTGTACTGATCGGTCTCTGCTTTGGTACTTTTAACGGATGGCTGGTATCTTACATGTCAGTTCCGCCATTCATCGTATCAATGGCATCTATGAATATTGCGAAAGGTCTTGCGTCTGTATTTACAAAGACACAGTCTGTAAGCTGGCCACTGAGTAATGATCCTGTAAACGGATGGTTCAGAAACATTGTTTCTGTAAACGGATTCCCGGTAGGCATTATAATCTTCCTGACAGTTGCAGTTATCTGCGGTATTGTTCTTTACAGAACAAAACCGGGACGTTATATTCTCTGCCTTGGTTCCAATAGTGAAGCAGTTCGTCTTTCCGGTGTCAATACAAGAAAATGGCGTATGCTTGCATATATGATCTGTGGATTCCTGGTAGGTATTGCCGCACTGTTCTTTGTAGCTACATATACAACTGTACAGCCTGGATACGGCGATCAGTACAACAACGAGGCAATTGCAGGCTGCGTTATGGGCGGTACATCCATGGTTGGTGGACTTGCATCTATCGGCGGTACTGTGATCGGTGTGTTCATCATCTCTCTTCTTCAGCAGGGAATCATGGCATTTGGTCTTGGTAAAGGACAGCAGATGATCATCACAGGTATCATCGTTATTGTAGCAGTTTACGCTGACGTTTCTGCAAGACGCAGGAAGAACTGATCGGAAGGGAGGATGTAACAATGGGTGAAGTTATTTTAACTATGAAGGACATTGATAAGTCCTTTCCTGGAGTTCATGCTCTGGATCACGTTAATTTTGAAGTGAAACGCGGCGAAGTACATGCGCTTATGGGAGAAAACGGTGCCGGAAAGTCCACTCTGATGAAAGTTCTTACCGGTATTTATCAGAAGGATTCTGGTTCTATTACTTATAAGGGCAAGGAAACAGAATTCCACAATACAAAAGAAGCACAGGATGCAGGTGTTGTAATCGTGCATCAGGAGCTGAACATGGTAGGCGACCTTACAGTTGCCCAGAATATTTTTATTGGCCGTGAGCCGAAAAAAGGATTCCGTATCGATGATAAAAAAATGATCGAGGATTCCAAAAAACTTTTCCAGGATCTGAATATCGAAATTGATCCCAGAGAAAAAATGCACAATCTGACAGTCGGCAAACAGCAGATGTGTGAGATTGCAAAAGCAATTTCTCACAAGGCTGAGGTTATCATCTTTGATGAGCCGTCTGCAGCTCTGACAGAAAAAGAGATCGCTGACCTGTTCGTGATCATCCGTGACCTTCGTGAAAAAGGTCTGGGAATCGTTTACATCTCCCATCGTATGGATGAGATCAAAGTTATTACAGACCGTGTAACCGTTATGCGTGACGGTGGTTATGTAGGAACTCTTATTACAAAGGACAGTACAAAAGAAGATATCATCAATATGATGGTTGGCCGTGTTATTTACGAAGATCCGAAGCAGCACAGTATGGTTGCACCGGATGCACCGGTAGTTCTTAAGGTGGAAAATCTTAATGCCGGCAAGATGGTTCAGGATGTAAGCTTTGAACTCCGTAAAGGTGAGATCCTTGGCTTCTCCGGACTTATGGGTGCAGGCCGTACCGAAACAGCCAGAGCGCTGTTTGGAGCAGATCCGAAGCAGAGCGGAAAGATTTCTATCATGGGCAAAGATGGACAGCTTCGTGAAGTTACCATCAACAGTCCGCAGGATGCTGTTAAATACGGTATTGGTTATCTGTCAGAGGACAGAAGAAGATACGGATGTGTTGTTCAGAAATCCTGTATTGAAAATACAACTCTGGCAACTATGGAGCAGTTTACAAAAGGATTCCTGATCGACTCAGCGAAAGAAAAAGAAGTAACTGAGAAGTATATCAAAGAGCTTGCAACCAAGACCCCTACTGCAGACCAGCTTGTTGTAAATCTTTCCGGTGGTAACCAGCAGAAGGTCGTTATCGCTAAATGGCTTACAAGAGACAGTGACATCCTGATCTTCGACGAGCCTACCAGAGGTATTGATGTTGGTGCCAAGAACGAAATCTATAAACTGATGAACAGACTGGCAGCAGAAGGTAAATCTATTATCATGATTTCTTCCGAAATGACAGAAGTTCTCCGTATGAGTGACCGTATCATCATCATGTGTGAGGGTAAAGTAACAGGAAATATTGATATTTCTGAAGCAACCCAGGAAAACATCATGGATAAGGCTACACGTAGTATTGATTAAGGAGGACAGTCATGACTAAGAAGAAAAAAAGTATATTAAGTGATCAGAGATTTATTGTTTTACTTGTTGTTATTGCTCTGACAGCCGTATTCTCCTTTATGAGTAAGGAGTTCAGACAATACAACACAATGCTGAGTTTGCTGGATTTTTCATACTATGATCTTCTGATGGCAATTGGTGTTACCTTCCCGCTTATTACCGGAGGCGTAGACCTTTCCATCGGTACTGGTATGGTATGTTACGCACTGATCGGCGGAACTCTGGTAAGAAGCCATGGCGTGCCTGTTGTTGTTGCTATGCTGGTTTGTGTGCTTCTTGGGGTTCTGATCGGAACATTAAACGGTGTTCTTATTGGTGTGATGAATCTGCCGCCGTTCCTTGCTACACTTTGTACATGTATGATTACCCGTGGTGCAGGATCTCTTTGTAGTGCTACACCATGGCCGGGTCTTACACAGGAAGGCGGATGGTTCCATTCCATCTTCAAACTTACAATAGGTACAGGAAGAAGCGCTGACCGTTATCCTATTGGTTTCTTATGGATGGTGATTCTGGTTCTTCTGATGGAATTCGTTCTGAACCATACGAAATTCGGACGTTATACCATCGCTATCGGTTCCAATAAAGAAGCAGCAGCTCTTTCCGGAATCAATGTTAAATTCTACCATGTAATGGTATATGTAGTATGTGGTCTTTTTACAGGTCTTGCAGCGATCGCTTACGCAGCTGTAACACCTACTGTACAGCCTGGTACAGGTGCCGGTCTTGAAATGGATGCCATCGGCGGCGTATTTGTTGGTGGTGTGGCAGCTACAGGTGGTTACGGATCCGTACTGGGAACATTTGTTGGTATCTTTGTCATTATGCTTCTGAAAACCGGTCTTCCTTATATCGGACTTCAGGCAAACTGGCAGCAGATCATTACAGGTCTGGTACTGATCGTTGCGGTACTTATTGATATCATCAAAGAAAAGAAGGCAGCAGCATTATAATTTCATAAAGTTTTCAATTTTGTATGAGAACCGTCAGACGGTCACGTCTGACGGATCATCATAAAAACTATATAATTTTAAGGAGGACGTAAACAATGAAAATTAAGAAACTCATCGCATTAGGCCTTTGTGCAGCAATGGTATCCAGCATGACAGTTGCTCCGGTTTTTGCAGCAGAGGAAGAAGCTACTGAAGAGGCAGCTGCTGAAGAAGAAGCTGCTACCGAAGAAGAGGCAGCTACCGAAGATGCTGCTGATCCTGCAGCTCAGTTTGAGGGACTGAAAGCAAACGAAGCTTATGAGTTCCCGATGATGGTTAAATCTTTCCAGTCTACATACTGGGAAGCAGCTATGGAAGGTATGGATAAAGCAGCTAAAGAGCTGGGCGTTACCTATACACCACAGGGACCAAACAGTGAGTCCGACATCGCAGACCAGGTAAACATGATCAACACAGCTATCGCAGCAGGTCCTGTAGGTATGGGTCTTGCAGCATGCGATACATCTTCTGTACTTGAAGCTCTTCAGACATGTGCAGACAAGGGAATTCCGGTTGTAACATTCGATACTGGTGTTGCAGACGCTCCGGAAGGATCTGTAGTTGCTGAAGTTTGTACTGACAATGCACAGGCAGGTGCAGTAGCAGCTGAGAAGATGTATGAAGCAATCAAAGACGTTATCGCAAATGCTGAGGGACAGGTTATCATCGGTGAAGTTAATCAGGATGCTACAGCTCAGAACATTCAGCAGCGTGGCGGCGGATTTATCAACAAGATGATCGAACTTATCCAGGCTGATGGCAAAACTGTTGCAGTTACAGGTAACGAGTTCTATGTAAATGCAGCAACAACAGCAGACGCTGAAGCAGCAGATGCAGACGTTGTTATCCAGGTAGCAGTTCCGGCACAGACAACTGTAGAGCTTTGCTCCACAGAGGCTCAGGCAATCCTTTCCCAGGAGAACTGTATCGCAGTATTCGGTTCCAACCAGGTTTCTGCAGAGGGTGTTCTTGCAGCAAATGCTAACCTTAACGTTCTTGGTTCTGACCCGGCAAACGGTGATGTAGTTGGTGTTGGTTTCGATGCTGGTTCTATCATCAAAGCAGCTGTTAAAGATGGCACATTCATCGGTGCTGTTACACAGTCTCCTCTTATGATGGGATACTATGCAATCTACGCTCTGACAGCAGCAGCAAACGGCCAGGAGCTTCAGGATGTTCCTACAGACGGTTACTGGTATGATGCAACAAATATGGAAGACGAGGATATTGCTCCTAACCTTTATGACTAATCATATAATCGATCAGATCGTGAAGTTGTAATGAACGCGGATTGCGTTCACGAACGTAAAAATAAGAGATCCGCTGGCTGATTCAGTCAGCGGATTTTTTAAACAAATAATGCAGTAGTTCATAAATAATCGTTGTATTATTTGCAAATAAAGACACTTTTTTTGACAAAAGAGGTTCTTATCACCGGAAGGATCCTGATGTATGATAAATACAACATCAGATATGAAAGTGATCAGAAGCTTACATATTGAGGAGGATTTAAAAATGGCAACATATTATTTAGCAGTAGATATCGGAGCATCCAGCGGACGTCATATCCTTGGACA
>USDN01000069.1 GCA_900553515.1 uncultured Blautia sp.
TCACGAACAACTTTGATAACTTTAACTTTGTTCGGGCCTACTTCTGTAAGCTCTACGTCGAACTCGTCTTTCTCTTCAGCTGCCTCTGCTGCACCGCCTGCTGCTGCAACTACAACGCCTGCTGCTGCAGATACGCCGAACTCTTCCTCACAAGCTTTTACAAGTTCATTTAACTCTAATACAGATAACTCTTTGATTGCTGCAATAAATTCTTCTGTTGTTAATTTTGCCATTTTAATTTCCCTCCATATAATATTATTTTTTAATTTATGCCGGCTTTATTCAGCCGCTGCTTCTGCGTTTCCTCCCTGTGCCTCTGCAATCTGATTAAGCACACGAGCGAAGTTTGTGATCGGAGACTGAATGCTTCCAAGAAGTTTTCCAAGAAGTTCTTCTCTGGACGGGATCTGGGACAGAGCCTGGATTCCAGCCTGATCATTGTAGTTTCCTTCAACCACACCAGCGATCAGTTCCAGTGCCGGGAACTGTTTCGCATATTTGGCAAGGATTCTTGCAGGTGCTGTCGCATCTGTAGCAGAGATTGCCAGTGCGTTTGTACCTTCCAGATGTTTGGAAAGGCACTCACAGTCTGTTCCTGCAAAAGCACGGTTCATCATTGTGTTTTTGTAAACTTTATACTGAACCCCAGCTTCTCTTAATTCCTTACGCAGAACAGTGTCCTGTTCAACAGTAAGACCACTGTAGTTTACCAGAACTACTGACTGAGCGTCTTTAATGCTGTTTGCGATTTCTTCTACGATTGGTTGTTTCAGTTCTACTTTTGCCATAAATGGTACACCTCCTTATAGATTTTGATATACCGCCGTTGCAATGGATACTGAGATAAAAAAAGCCCTACTGTACCATGACAGTAAGGTCTCCTGTAATCTTATCAGAATACTAAGTCCTCGGTAGGCGTTTTGATCCTTATGCCTTACGGCACCTACTGTCTTCGGCAGCGTTCTGTAATACAATATCATGTACAGCTCCCCATGTCAATATTTATTTTTAAAAAAACAAACTTTTTTCACATTCTAAATATTTAATTTTTGTTACATATATGTTATAATTATGTAATCTTTTAACAATCACATCATATTTGGAGGCATTATGAGTAATACGAAAAACCCCGATATAAATTTTTCACTTTTTGATAAGAAAGAAGGAACACTTAAACTGACATCTGCCAAAGCTCAGGAAAACCGCATTACAGTCACCATTGCCGATCTCCCTTCAAACCGTTCCGGAGAAGCGTGCATCCTGGTCCAGAACATCAAAGAAGACAGACCTTTTTATCTTAAATCCGAATCTGCAGGAACTGACAGTTTCCTGATAGATCTTTCCCCTCTCAAAGAAATGGCTGTTCTTGGCAGACAGACAACTTTTTGTTTTTTTATAGAATGCACACTTAACGGCAAACAGGTTTTCTACGCTCTGAGCGAACAGGATCCTCCCGCTTCTCTGCCTGAGAGATACCGGATCTTCGCCGCAGAAATATGGCTTCAGGGAGCTCCATCCGCTTCTCCTATGGAATATGTAGGTATTGCCGCCAATAAAAAAGATTTTAAAAATCTTTTCTGTGCCGCTCTTTGCAGCCGGAACCGATATCTGGAGCTTACTCATTCCTGTCGTCTCCGCTCCTGCCGTATGGCCGGTGGAATACTAAGGCTGAAGTTCGATCTGCAAACAGGTTTTCATAAATATGTAAAAACTGTTTTTACCTTTCGGAGCAAATTGGCTGAAGACGCCATTTCCTATGATTTTCATACTGTCTCAGCAAAAAAGCACGGGGATATGCTCCGTATAACAGCAACTCTTGACCTGAAAACCGTAGATTTAAAAAGTATCTACTGGGATGTCCGCGCAGTACTTCAGGGTCCCATCACAGAAAATACCGGAGAACTTCCTATATCCATGGATGTTCCTGCCAGAATGTATCAGAAATTCCTCTACAACGGTTCTTTTTCCGGCGAAAAAGGATTTTTCCTTTATCCCTACTATACCGGCAAACAGACGCTGGCTTTTGCATACAGGGAAAAAAACAGCTATGACGGGCTTAGCGTTATCTTCAGGGAATTTCTTGCCATCTTTCTTTATCGGATTGCCCGTCCTTACTGGAAGAAAAAGCACATCTGCCTTGTATGCGAAAAATTTTCTTCCATGGCACAGGATAATGGATATTATTTCTTTAAACACTGTATGGAAAATAACGAAGAACAATTCCTTAAAAAAAATATCTACTATATCATAACAAAGGACTCCCCGGACAGAGAACGTGTTCTTCCTTATAAAAACCGACTTCTGGATTTTATGAGCATCCGGCATCTTTGCTATATTCTGGCTGCCGATCTGATCGTCAGCTCTGATTCCAGATACCATACCTACCCTCTTCAGAGCAGGCACAGTATCTTTAACCGCTATATAAAAAAAATACCTTTTGTTTTTCTCCAGCATGGGGTTATTGCTCTGAAAAAAGTAGATAATTTTTATGGAAAAGGCCAGAAAGGTGCATGTGACCTGTTTGTTGTTTCTACAGATACCGAAAAACAGACTATTGTAGACAATTTTGGCTATAAGCCAGAAGAAGTGATTAACACCGGCCTTCCCCGCTGGGACGTACTCCACGACAAATCTCAGGATCGAAGGGAGATCATGATCATGCCCACCTGGAGAAACTGGCTTGATTCTGTTCCTGATAAAGATTTTGAAGCAAGCGACTACTTTACCCATTATATGGCTCTTCTGAATTCCAGAAAACTGGCTGATCTGCTGGACAGATATGATCTGGAGATAAATTTCTATCTTCATGCTAAATTTCAGGAGTATTCAGATCAATTCCAGTCCAAAAGCGAACGGATCCACCTGATTTCTTTTGGTGAAACTGCAGTCAACGAAATGCTGATGCGCTGCCGTATGCTGATCACCGACTACTCCAGCGTATGCTGGGATATTCTCTATCAGGATAAACCTACGATCTTCTATCAATTTGACCTGGATAAATATGAGGAAGCTCATGGAAGTTATCTGGATATGCAGACGGAACTTTTTGGAGACCGCGCCGAAGATCAGGAACAGCTTCTGACCCTGCTTGAAGAACATATCAAAAACAACTTTAAGATGAAGCCAGAATACGAAAAAATGCGAAAGTTTTATTTTAATTTTGCAGATCAGCAGCACAGCAGACATATCTGTGAAGAGATTAAAGAAAAATTACTGTAACTGTAAAACGACAGCCGGATCAATATACCAGCTGTCGTTTTTCTTATAAGTTATTTTCTTATAAATTACTATCTGCCCATGTGAGAAATCTGTCTGATATTCTTCCCGTGATCTTGTTATACCCTAATTTTTTTCTGATAAAATCCAGAATAAAAGAAATCATAAGGCTTACTCCAAGCAGGAACAAAAAGATAAACAGCCCATGCCGGAAAGAATACACTACATCTGTCATCCACAAAGAACGCACAAAAGTATGAGTAAAAAAGATATCTGCAGAATGTCTGCCCAGAAACTCCAGAACAGTACTGATCACCGGAAGCTCTATAACAAATTCATATACCCACCAGATCACCACTGCAGGTACCAGACCATTCAGAAGAAATTCAAAATGCCGGATCCCCCATGGAGTATCATACACCTTAAGCAATACAAGAAGGAATCCTGTCAGCAAAATAAACTTCAGGATTTTTCCCGCTGTCCTGTTTTTCAGAGGAGAAAAATTCTTCAGACGTTCCAGAATCCGCCTGTCCGCAAACCACACTGCAAGAGGAACCACAAAAAGATACTTTGTCAAATGAACCTGTTTCTCCAGAAGAAAGCTTCCCGGAAGAAGGATCATAGAAATGATCAGCCAGCTGTATTTTCTATAAAATCTTATCATAAAAGGCATAAACACTATGATCAGTATTTCCAGACTTAAAAACCACCAGGTATTGACCATAAGCTTCGTCCCGAATATCTGTCCTACTCCAAAAAAATCCATTACAACACCGGCCACGTTTTCCCAGAAGCCATCACGATAACGGTATCGGAAAGTACCTGTAACAAAAGTAATACCGGCACAGAAGAAAAAAGGCAGCATAAACATAAAAAAGAGCTTTACATATCTTTTCAGGACAAACATAGCCGCATCATGTCCCGAAAAACAGTAGTCCGGCCATGATGATTTTACAGACAATGTGAGTCCGTACGCAGACAAAAAAGCAAACATTCCCACACACACCATCATGCTTCTGCATATCATAAATACTGTTTCATCAGACAGCGGCCAGAAGCTCACCTCCGCTCCATAAAGTCTGGCTCTATGAGAAAAGCAATGGTAGCACAGCAGAAAAATGATTGCAATGCCCTTCACCGCAAGAGTATTTTTTTTTGTAAACTTTAAGTTTTCTTTCATATAATATCCTGTTCCTTTTTATATTTTGACAATGACTCCAATGTATTATAAAATCATCGTAACAAATGCCCTCTGCAGACATCCATTATACTACATTACAAGGAGTTTGTCATGGAAACTACCATTTACGTTACATCCATCAAGATCAAAAAAACATTAATATATCTGACACTTCAGTCAAAACAGGATCTGGATCCACGGGACATCAGACTGGTTTGTAAAAACGAAATGAACCCCGCCTCTGTCCCACTGGTTTTCTCCGCATCTCATACCGGCAGAACCGTGATACAGACCTGTATCGATACAAGAACACTGCACCTTCAAAACGATGACTGGGAAATTGCCATCGCTTCCGGATCAGAAGAATACACACCTGTCCTGGACAATCGTATACGTACAGCACTGATCTTATTCAGTTATAAAATAAAATCCGGTCAAAACTTTCTGTTTTTTCCAATGGGCGGTCCCAACCATAAATTTCTTCTTCGCTGCCGTCCACTGACAAAGTACGACGGAGCCGGCACTCAAATACGGGAACTGACTGCATTCCTGCTTTCCAAACTTCTGAAACCTTTCTGGAAAAAGAAAAAAGTCTGGCTCATCTATGAAAAATATAGTTCTTCAGCCCAGGATAACGGCTTTTATTTTTTCCGCTACTGTATGGAGCACCTTCCCCCTCAGAGTCGGCGCCATATTTATTTTATACTGGATAAGTCCTCTCCTCAATGGGCGGATATGCAGAAATATAAAAAACATATCCTTCCTTTTATGAGTTTCCGCCATATCCTTTACCTGCTTCTGGCGGATCTTTATGTAGCTTCCGATGCCCGCCTCCATGCTTTTGTATGGAAGCCCATGCCAAACCTGATCTCCAGAGAGATCAACCGTCATGATATCTTTTTCCTTCAGCATGGTGTTCTGGGCCTGAAACGGGTAGAAGCACTTTTTGGCAAAAACGGTGCAAGTCCTATGACCTATTTTGCAGTTTCCTCTGATGCCGAACAGCGCATTGTTACAGAGTATTTTGGATATGAAAAAAATCATGTTCCCGTGGTAGGTCTGGCAAGGTGGGACGTTTTGGAAGACAGATCAGATCCGGCACAAAAAAAGATTCTGGTCATGCCTACCTGGCGTTCCTGGCTGGAAGAAAAAGATGATGATTTTTTCTGCAAAAGCAATTATTACCAAACATATATGCATCTGTTCCAGAACAAAGAATTACTGGAACTGCTGAAAAAAGCCAATACACGTATGGTATTTTATATCCATCCAAAACTCAGGGAGTTTATGAGTTCATTTCGCACAGAAAGCCCTCTCATCCAGCTGATTCCCTTTGGACAGTGCCCCCTGAACCAGCTGATTATGGAATGTTCCATGCTCATCACGGATTACTCAAGTGTATGCTGGGATGTGTATTATCTGGAGAAGCCTGTCGTCTTTTATCAATTCGATGCAGAAATATATGAAAAGACAAACGGAAGCTATATAGATATGGAACATGATCTTTTTGGTGATCGCTGCACCCGGGAATCTCAGCTGATAAATACCATAGAAAACTATATTCAAACTAATTTCCGCGAAAAAGAAAAATACCAGAAAATGCGGAAAGATCTTTTTGCTTTCCGCGATCACAACAACTGCAGACGTATCTATGATTTCATCAACGAAAACAGATAACCGCTCACGAACCGAAAGAGGAAGGACGCGTTTCCTTCCTCTCCCGGTATTTTGGCAGCTTTCAGGCGATCATATCCGGCCAGGACAGAATTTCTTCTGCGATTACATTTTCATAATCCCCTTCTATATCCTGACTCCTTCCCGCTTCATAGATATTGGTTTCCGCACCCCAGACACCGTCATGATATTCCCACACATGAAAACTCAGCCCCCGGAACATAAAATCCAGGCTTCCACATCCATCTTCTTCTGTGTACTGATATCTGATATTCTTCTTTTCAAGTGCTTTCTGTACAATTTCCAGCCTCATAACAGCTCTCCTTTCTTCCCAGACAATACCAGGTTAAAAATGGCATCTGCACCTTTTTTCACCTTAATATTTTCACATTTATATATGCATTCTACTCTTACAGCACTGCAGTGTCAATACATCCAAAATCACTCATAATCTATTGCGCAGCAGCTAAAAATACTATATGATAAAGAAAAAGAACTGCGGAGAAAGGAGAATATTCCCATGATTTCAAGACCTGTTTTTCACGGAAGTGATATCGAAAAAATATGTGAGCATTATCACCTGAAAAAAGAAGATATTATAAATTTTGGCGCCAATGTAAACCCTCTGGGACTTTCTCCCAGCGTAAGAAAAAAACTGGCTGAAAACCTTGATCTCCTGTCCTCTTATCCGGACAGGAACTATACTTCTCTGAGAAATACTATTTCTGAGTACTGCTGCATACCAGCTGATTTTATCCTTCCCGGAAACGGCTCCAGCGAGCTGATATCACTGCTGATACAGGAACGGGCACCAAAACACACATTAATCCTTGGCCCTACTTACTCTGAATATTCCCGGGAACTGGCTTTTTCCGGAAGCACTCAGGAATATTATCATTTACAGGAAAGCAAAGATTTTTCCCTTGATACAGAAGATCTGTGCCAGGTTCTGGATAATGGTTATGATTTCCTGATTCTTTGCAATCCCAACAATCCAACCTCCTCTGCTATTATGCAGGAGGACATAAAAACCCTTCTGACCTTCTGCCGGCAAAAAAATATTTTTGTAATGATCGACGAGACCTATGTGGAATTTGCACCGGATATCACTGCGGTCACTGCCGTACCGCTGACCCGGGAATTCGATAATCTCATGATCCTCCGGGGCGTATCAAAATTCTTTGCCGCACCGGGTATGCGTCTTGGTTACGGAATCAGCGGAAACAAAAAGTTCCTCTCCAAAATGAAAGAAAAACAGATTCCCTGGTCCTTAAACAGTCTGGGCGCCTTTGCCGGAGAACTTCTTTTGAAAGATAACGGCTACATTCAAAAAACCCGTGAACTGATTCTTTCCGAGAGAAAAAAATTATATCAGGAGCTGAACAAAATTCCTGCTTTTAAGGTATATCCAGCCTATGCAAACTTCCTTCTTCTACAGATTGTTCGTCCGGATCTGGCCTCTTTCCAGGTATTCGAAGCCTGCATTCGTCAGTGTCTGATGATCCGTGACTGTTCCTCTTTCCAGTGTCTTGACGGAGAGTTTATCCGATTCTGCATCATGCTTCCGGAACACAACCAAAAACTGCTAAACGTATTAAAAGGGCTGTAAAAAGCCCTTTTAATTTTGCACTTATATTGCCTTGAAATTATATTTGTGAGGGATTTCTGCTTTCTCTTTAAAAAGCTTTTCATGCAGTTCGCTCCACAGCTGCCCAATGGAATCCTCTCCTTCCCGGATATCTTCCAGGATCATTCCCCCATCCTTTTCCAGGAGTTTATAAGCTTTCTCATCTTTCCCCAGCTTGTGAAGTGCATTGATATATCCGAAACAGATCCGGTTGTTTTTACGAAGTTTTTTATCCAGACTTTTGTATATCGTACAGATTTCTTCGTAAGCCTCACAGAAGGAAAGAATACGAATTCCTTCCTTGATATAAGAGGCATCCTCTGCCCTCAGCGCTATTCCTTTTGTGATACAGGAAACTGCTTTTTCCCTTTTTTCCTGAAGAAGATAAATGCAGCTCAGTCCGTGCAGTGCCCATGGATTTTCTTTTAATTCCAGAGATTTCCTGAATGCTTTTTTTGCTTTTTTATATTTTTCAGATACAAAATATCCGATCCCCAGATGATAAAACGCATACCAGTTATGACTGTTTTTTTCCGATATCGTTTCCTTCAGAAATCCCAGATTTTCCTCTGTAATAATAAACTCATCCGGTACCTCTGAAGGATCCGGACAGTGAAGGATTCCCGTTTCAAAAAACCTCTTCCAGTCCTTCAGCGACTTCTCCTGCATCTCAAATTTCAAATGAGAAACACTGGTGCCATGTTCCTCCATGGCGCCATAGCCATTTCCTTTCCATACAAGCTCTGCCTCTGCTTTTGCCATTTCTTCAGTATTTTTCAGCATCTGCTCCAGTTTGTCAGGCACTCGTTTCCGCTTGATTTTTGTGGTAAGAAATTTGCTTCTTTCCTCATGATCCATCTGTCTGGTCTCCTCAGAAAGCTGTACTGCTCCATACTGCTCTATCCACTCCCAGGCCGTATGAGGAGCCATCGGAATACAGCCATACTGAGTCTTGGCAAGACCTGCCTGGATTTCCAGATATTTACCGGCTTCCTCTGTCAGAAACTCCTGCCATCTGTCTGATCCGTCAGAATTCCCCCAGGAAAACAGCTTCCTGCTGCCCAGTCTTCTGGTAGAAATCTGCATAAGTCCATATCCGTTTTTATCCATATTGAAAATATATTTTGGATTCTTTTCCGGTATATCAAAGAAATAGTCTACAGAGGTTTCTATATTCCCATATTCCGTGATATCTTTTCCTTTGACCATTGGAATCGGAACCTTATAAACCATACCATTGCTGTTTGTATAAGCACTTTCTGCCGGAACCGTGATCCTTCCGCCCTCGTACTCCGGAACTGCAATATTGCTCCACCAGTACATGGGAAGCACTCTGGCGCTTTCATTTACAATACGCATTCTGCAATTAAGAAAACGGCTTCTTTTTTCCAGCCAGAAATCCATCTGGTACACCACACCGCGGATTCTTTCATACTCGTACATGCGAAGGACCGGATCTCCTTTTTCTGTTTCCGTCTGCGCGGTATACAAAGGTTCTGCTGTCAGAGGCGTATGTCCAATCACACCAATGTTCCATTCCACGCCCCCACTGAACCATGCATTTCTCACTGCCAGATTACTGAAACGGAGCACATCATTGGTATATAAAAGGTCTCTTCCGGCTTCCTTATCCCACAGCTTCCACAGTCTTCCTCCATACTCCGGCAGAAATACCGCTTTCAGCCAGGTATTCTCCAGAACTGCTGCTTTTACTTTCTTCTCTGTCAGTTCTCTGGTATATCCATTCTGCTGTCTGTATGGATAGGCAGTGGCTTTCCTTCCATATGCCTCATATATTTCGTCCTTTTCATCCAGAGCAAACTCCAGGTTATTCTGCAGGATCATTTCCCCCAAAAGATCCGGAACACTGCTCTGCGGCCCCAATTCCGCAGTACGCAGTTTTATTTCCTCAAAAGTAAGTGTCGGCTGCATATATCCTCCTCCATAATCTCCGCTGATATATTTTCTTTTCAGCGAAAATTCTGTAAAATATTTTACTTTCATTCTATCTGATTTATATACAAAATACAAGAATCCAAAAAAGAACTGCCACGTTTATGATCCATTACGTTACTGTTCACAGAAACGAGTCACTTCATTAACGCAGCAGTCCATGTTTTTCTATAAAGCTCTATGGAGATATTTCTCCCTGGTAGCCAACCCTCCCCTGATATGCCGCTCTGCCTTATTCACATCCAGAACTTGACGGACCTCTGCCGCCAGACCGGGATTTATCTCTGTTAAACGTTCAGAACAGTCTTTATGTTTCGTCGTGATGAATCAGAACGGTTTCCTTCAGGTCCAATCCCCGTGCAGACAGTGGCAGCCATTCCCGTTTCTTTTCCCGCTTCGATTTTCTTCTTCAGCCCCCTATCGCCTTCACAAAATTTTATATATATAAAATAATTTTATGTAAAATTTTTATAAATATAAAAAAAGAACCCGCCTCAGCAGATCCTTTTACACCATTATCTCATTTTATTTCACCAGCTCAGACATGGTCATCCAAAACCGGCTTGACCCAGTAGCTCCGGCATCGTCCTTGAGAATGGTTGCTCAGATTATGCCTGCTCATCGCCGGAATATAGAAAGAATCCCCTTCCTTCAGCACGTACGTCTCCTGATTCATCACAATTGTCAGTTCCCCTTCCAGAATCAAACCCAACTCGTCATAAGAATGGGTCCATTCCTTTTCATAAACACAATTCGGCTGTATCTCAATAATCAGACCTTCCAGCCTTCCCTTCCCAAAGGAGAGCGACTCATAGCGGATCTGCCCGTCCTGCTGATATAATATATCCCTGCTTTCAGCCCGGATCACATTGCTGTTCCAGTTTTTCCCATCCAGGAGGCTGATCAGAGAAACGTCCATGGCTCCACAGATTTTCTGCAGATTTTCTATTGTAGGACTGCACAGCTCCCGTTCCAGATTGCTGATAAAACTGACAGACATTCCCGATCTGTCCGCCAGCTCTTTCAGCGTAATTTTCTTATCCTTCCGTAATATCCTGATTTTTTCTCCTATTTTCTGCATAATATCCGTTCTTGCCTTTTCTCCTTTTTCTAACGGTGCCTGACGGAACCGCCCCAAATATCATTTTCTTCTTTATATCCATTATACCATAATACATATTTTATGGAAAATATTTTTTATTTCGAAAACTAAAATTCTATAAATATAAAATTCTGTATTGACTTTTTTCAGCAAATTGTTTTATTATAAATACATAATCATAATTTTTTTGTTCAAAATTACATGCGCCATATAAAGGAGAATTTTTCCATGAAACGACAAAGCCCAAGTATCTTTAATGACATCGTAGGCCCAACCATGATCGGACCTTCCAGCTCCCACACCTGCGGACCTTCCCGCATTGGCTACCTGGCACAGCAATGCTTTCCCGGAAAGCTGGCAAAAGCCACCATCTCTTTTGCGAAAGAAGGGGCTTATACCCTTATGTACAAAGGACAGCGCTCAGACCTTGGCTATGTAAACGGTCTCCTTGGAAGACGGCCTGAGGACGAACGGCTGCGCCACTCCTTTGAGGATGCCAGAAATGCCGGAATAGACGTCCAGTTTATCATTGAGGATTTCCCCGCCATAGTGCCGAACATCTCACATATCACATTAGAAAACGAAGCCGGAGAAAAAACAACGGTACATAGCGATTCTACGGGAGGCGGAACGGTAAAACTGCTGTCCATAGATGGATTTGATGTGAGTATCGTAGGAGACTGCTTTGAATTGCTGGTTAAAACCATGGCAGATCCGGAAGAAAACGAAAGGCTCTGCACCGCACTGCTTAACATGAGGGAATCCAACGAAGGCCACAGTATATCCTATTCTGGCGGCCACGCCATGATCAACATCAAATATAATCAGGAACTTACCCCGGATTTTATGCAGGAAGTCCAATCCATGCCGGGAGTCATAGATGTAAAAATGATTAAACCGATCCTGGCTGTTCCTTCGAACCGCCACGCTGTCCTTCCTTTCCACAGTGCCGAAGAAATGCTTGCCATGGCCAACGCATCCCATAAAGAGCTGTGGGAACTGGCCATCGACTATGAAATGGCCCGCAGCGGCTGGAACGAACGTCAGGTCTGGGATTACATGGAATTTGTTGTCAACACGATGGAGCACAGCTCCAAGGAGGCATTGAAAGGCGATATTGATATGGCCGGCATCATTTCCCCGACTGCAGGAAAGGTTGAAAATTACATCAAAACCGACAAGCGGGCCATTGATATGGGCGTACTGAATACGGTGGTTCCTTGGGCAATGGCTACCATGGAATACAGCAGCGCCATGGGAAAGGTACTGTGTGCGCCTACCGGCGGTTCAGCTGGCGTTTTCCCCGGTGCAGTCCTCGGAACAGCCAATCATCTCGGCCTTTCTATGGAAGAAAAAATAAAAGCCATGTTTGTAACTTCCATTATTGGCATCGTGATGAGTAAAGACTGTAACTATTCAGCTGAACTGTACGGATGCCAGGTAGAGCCCGGCGCAGCCTCTGGCATGGCCGCCGGCGGGCTTGTATATCTAATGGGAGGAACACCGGAGCAATCCTGCCAGGCAGCGTCCAGCGCAGTCCAGAATATCCTTGGCACCATCTGCGATCCTGTTGCGGGACTTGTACAGATTCCCTGTATCAACCGAAATGCCATGTCCGCCGCAAACGCCGTCCTGTCTGCCAATATGATCATGGGCGGATTTGACCCGCTGATTCCGCTGGATCAAACTGCAGAAACGCTCTTCCGCGTAGGGAAACAGCTGCCCAGCGAACTTCGCTGCACCTGCCGCGGAGGGCTGTGCATAACACCCTGCGGACAGAAACTGGCGGACGAACAGAATGCCAGAGATGCCATGAGATAAACTGTTTTATATTCCAGGCAAACATCCGCAGAGCATAGACAGCCTTTTCAGGCAAAATACCATTGAACCTTTAACACAAAATCCCGATATTCGTCAAATACAGGACGAAATATCGGGATTTTCTCTGTCATCATCTATAGCGTTTCATCAAAACCTAAATCTCCAAGCAAACGCAGGTAAATATCTACATTCCCTTCTTTATTTATTTCGATTTTCTGAATCAATTTCTTTAGCTGCATATTGGTCATCTGATGCACATCGGTAATATCCTCAATCTGTTTAAATGTACTATTTAAGATATTCTCCAGCTGCTCACCCTTTGTCAGACGATACGACACCATCCTGCGTTCCTTTTCCAGACGCTCTATTTCTTTTCTCATACCGCCGATTTTATCATTCAGTTCCCCTCTGGAAATTAAATCGTCTGCGTACATATCCATATATTTTTGCCGGGTCTTTTGCAGTTTTGCAAGCTGGACATTCAGTTCTTTTTCATAGTTCAGATTTTCGTCTTTTGCCTTATAAACCCGCTGAAATTCGGCCACCACATAACGGATCACATTCTTCTTTGCTTTCAGAAGTTCAGCAAAATACTCCTGCAAAACCCCAATCAGTTCTTCTTCATCTACCGTCACAGCATTGGGGCAGTTATCTGCACCACGTCCGTTATGACCGGAACACACCCAGCGAGCATAAGTGTTTTTATATGTGCGGACAATCCGGCGAAATGACCAGCCGCACTCCTTGCATTTGATAAGGGTAGAGAACAGATATTTATTGCTTTGACGTTCCTTATCCACCTTAAATGCTTTGCCTCTGGACTGCATAATCTGCTGTGCCTGCTCAAAAACCTCCGGCTCAATAATACGCAAATCCGGACGCTCCACAACCATCCACTCAGTTTCATCTTTTTCAGTTCTCTGCCCGGTCAGAAAGTCGGTTACTTCCTGTTTGCCATTAATGATTTTACCCGTATAAAGTTCATTCGTAAGAATACGGCAAACTCCATTCTGGCTCCACTGGCAATTCCGTTTTGTCCGCAATCCTCGCTCATTTAAGAAAATAGAAATTTTCGCAGCACCATACCCGTCTTTGATATACCACTCATAAATCTGGCGGACAACCGCAGCTTCTTCTTTATTGATTGCAAGGTTAAAATAATCTCCAATCGTCTTATCATATCCGTAAACGATATTCGGGACACGACCTTTTTCAGCATTCATCTTTTTACCGAATTTCACACGCTTTGAGGTATTCGCACTTTCCTCTTGTGCCAATGCCCCAAAAATCGTCAGCACAAATTCGCTGTTCCCCATGCTGGTCATGTTAGCGGTCAAAAACTGCGTTTCAATTCCCAAAGATTTCAGCTTGCGGACATTCTGCAAAAGGTCAACGGTATTTCTGGCAAA
>USDN01000070.1 GCA_900553515.1 uncultured Blautia sp.
TCAAAATATAATCGTATCGTGATCGCATCGTATCAATATATTCCTTCATGATCAGCTCTCTGCTCATTACATTACTCATGGTTACTTCTAAAGCAGATAACTCAATATTGGCTGGTAGGAGATCGATCTGTTCCTTATGATGTAAAATTCCTTCTTCTTCTCCAATTTCCTCGTCATTGATAATATTCATCATAATAGTTGCAAGAGTAGTTCCAATATCATCCGGTTCTACATATCCAAGACTTGCAGTTAGGCTTCCCTGTGGATCCGCATCAATCAACAATACTTTCTTTCCCTGTCTTGCCAATCCCACTCCAAGATTTAAAGTCGTTGTACTTTTTGCGACTCCGCCTTTCTGGTTTGCTACTGATATAACTTTTCCCATTCTTCTTTCTCCCTTCTGATATTCTCTCGCAGATATTTTTCAAATGTACTTCGATTAATTAAAACTTTTTTTCCAATCTTATAAACTGCTCCTGCCTTATGAGATAATCTTACGATTGGCTTATATCCAAGATTGTAATAATCCATAGCTTGTCTATAACTTATAAATTCATGTTGCATAAATTCTATATCTTCATCATCAATAAGATGAGAAAACATCCAAACTTTTCCATGCATCTCGAATCCCCTTTTCTTCAAACTAACGTTCCCTTATTTTTCATGAAATTGCTCAAGATACTCATCAAAGATTTCTCTGTTTATCAAAACAATTCCATCCATTCTGTAAATCGCTCCTGCATCATTTGCTAGTTCCATCAATTTTTTATGTGACAAACTATATACAATTTCAGCTTGTTGATAACGAAGAAATTTTCTTCTAAGTCTGCGTGCTTCTTCTTTTACCTCTGAACGCTTCTGCTGGTTATAATACATATTTTCTGTTTTCAAATCTGTTTCCCCTTTCACCTTTTATTCGACCACAACGAACATTGTTAATGAATAAAAAAAGGACACTCTCTGAAAGATTTTTCTTTCAAAAAGTGCCCTCAACAATTCATATTGTTGGAGTAGTATTACTGACAACTAATCACCATTCTTCATGATGATTCATGTTTGAATACAAATTTGTTGTCAAATTGTTGTCAAAAAGAATTTTTGTTGTCAAATTGTGAAGATTTCTTACTTTCTTAGTACAACTTCGCTCCTGCCGGAATCTTATCATCCAGAATCAGAACATTGAGTCCTTCTCTTCCCTCTACAAGATGTGTAGCAGAGATAATCATACCACATGAATCAATTCCCATCATCTTACGTGGTGGAAGGTTTGTGATTGCAAGTAATGTCTTTCCAACCAGTTCTTCCGGCTCATAATAATCGTGAATACCGCTTAAAATCACGCGATCTACGCCACTTCCGTCGTTTAATACGAACTTCAGAAGCTTCTTAGATTTCGGAACTGCCTCACATTCTTTTACCTTTACAGCTCGGAAATCTGACTTGCTGAATGTCTCGAAATCAACCATGTCTTTGAATAATGGTTCTACTTCTACGTTGGAGAAATCGTATGTTTCTTTCACTTCAGCAATCGCTTTTTCCACTGTTTTTTCAGCCGGAGCGGACTGTGCAGCGTTGTTTGCTTCATTCTTTGCAGCTCCCATGCTCTTCATTGTCGGGAACAGAAGAACGTCTCTGATCGCCTGGCTGTCAGTCAGAAGCATACACATACGGTCAATGCCAAAGCCGATACCACCTGTAGGCGGCATACCAAGCTCCAGAGCATGCATAAAGTCTTCGTCTGTTGTATTTGCTTCCTCATCTCCCTGAGCAAGAAGCTCTTCCTGCGCTTTGAAGCGCTCACGCTGGTCGATCGGGTCGTTCAGCTCGGAATAAGCGTTTGCCATTTCCCAGCCGTTCATAAAGAACTCAAAACGTTCTACATAGTCCGGGTTGTCCGGTTTCTTCTTGGTAAGAGGAGAAATCTCGACCGGATGATCCATAACAAAAGTAGGCTGGATCAGATGATCCTCAACAAATTCCTCGAAGAAAAGGTTCAGGATATCACCCTTTTTGTGGCGTTCCTCATATGCAACATGATGCTCGTCAGCAGCCGCTCTTGCCTCTTCCAGAGTATGAATCTCGTTAAAGTCCACACCGGAATATTTCTTAACTGCATCAAGCATGGTAATCCGCTCAAAAGGCTTGCCCAGATCCATTTCGATACCGTTGTATACAATCTTTGTTGTTCCAAGAACAGTCTGAGCTACATAGCGGTAAAGATTTTCTGTCAGATCCATCATGCCGTGATAATCGGTATATGCCTGATAAAGCTCCATCAGTGTAAACTCCGGATTATGACGGGTATCAAGACCCTCGTTACGGAATACACGACCGATCTCATATACCTTCTCAAGTCCGCCTACGATCAGACGTTTCAGGTAAAGCTCCAGAGAAATACGAAGCTTCAGATCCTCATCAAGCGCGTTAAAATGTGTTTCAAACGGTCTTGCCGCAGCGCCGCCCGCATTGGAAACCAGCATAGGAGTTTCTACCTCCATAAAGCCTTCTCCTGCCAGATAGGTACGGATCGCACTGAGAATTTTAGAACGTTTGATAAAAGTATCCTTTACTTCCGGATTCATAATAAGGTCTACATATCTCTGACGATAACGGAGATCTGTGTTTGTCAGACCATGGAATTTTTCCGGGAGGATCTGAAGGCTCTTGGACAACAGAGTCACTTCTGAAGCGTGAATGGAAATTTCCCCTGTTTTGGTGCGGAAAACCTCGCCTCTGATGCCGATCACATCACCTACGTCAAGTTTTTTGAAGTCCTTATAAGCTTCTTCTCCCAGACTGTCTCTTGCCACATAAGACTGGATACTTCCCTCCAGATCCTGTACATGACAAAAAGAAGCTTTACCCATTACACGTTTGGACATCATTCGGCCCGCTACTGTAACTGTCTGATTTTCAAGCTCTTCAAAATGCTCTTTAATTTCCTGGCTATGATGTGTCACATCATATTTTACGATTTTGAACGGGTCTTTTCCGTTTGCCTGCAGATCTGCCAGCTTTTCCCGGCGGACCTTCAGCAACTGGTTCAGATCCTGCTCCTGCTGCTTCTTCTGTTCTGCCACTTTCGTGCCTCCTTGTTTTTGTAAATATTCTGTGGTTACGTCGTTCGTGCTCTCTTTCCTTCCTCTTATCTCCGAAATTTCCCTGCTTCGCAGGAACCGTCCTTGCAGACTTTCCATTTCGTCGATGTACGCTCGGGTGAAAGAGAATACTCACTTCGTTCGTGCTCTCTTTCCTTCCTCGCTACACGTTTCTCTGGATTTCCAGCACTTTGTATTTCATGATTCCAGCCGGCATCTCTACCTCAACTTCATCACCTGTATGTGCACCGATCAGTGCTTTTCCTACAGGAGATTCATTGGAAATCTTGCCTTCCAGACTGTTTGCTTCTGTGGAACCTACAATCTTCAGTTCCATTTCTTCTTCAAATTCATAATCATAGACCTTGACCTTGCAGCCAACGTTAATACGATCCAGATCTACTTCATCTTCTACAACCACTTCTGCGTTTTTCAGGATCTTTTCAATCTCTTCAATACGTGCTTCGATGTCTCTCTGCTCATCTTTCGCTGCATCGTATTCAGCATTCTCGGAAAGATCGCCCTGCTCTCTGGCTTCTTTGATCTTTTCTGCTACTTCTTTTCTTTTTACTACCTTTAAATCATGCAGCTCTTCCTCTAATTTTTTAAGTCCTGCATAGGTTAGTAAGTTTTTCTTTTCTTCCATATTACCTTACTCCCTTTCAATATCTATAGTGCTATTGGACCTTGCTCCCAGATACATTTTACCGCCTGAAGGGCAGTATTATTCTAGGATATTCACAATTTTAGTATTATACCCAAATCTGCCTTTATTGTCAAGCATAAAACCCGGGAGTTTGACGTCCGGAAGGAAAAATTTCCTGTAAACAATAACCCTGTTTTTCTTTTGTCAGCTCCTTGCATCCACCAAAAATCTGTGCTATACTAACCCTCGTTAAAAGCCCGCAAAAACCAAGGTCTTACAGGGCTTTCGCCGATTCCCGGCGTTAAATGAATCGAGTGTTCGTGACCTTCCACTCGTAAAACAAAACTAAAGGAGAGAAAACAGAATATGAAAGACAAAAATGTATCTTACCTGACCCAGGCTGCCATGATCGCAGCTATCTATGTGGTGCTCACAGCACTGTTTGCCCCTATCAGCTTCGGAGAAGTGCAGATCCGTATTGCAGAAATGCTGACGATCCTTCCAATCTTTACTCCGGCAGCCATCCCCGGACTGTTTGTGGGATGTCTGATCGGCAACATCCTCGGGGGAGCAGTTCTGCCGGATATCATCTGCGGAAGTCTCGCAACTCTGATCGGCGCTGTTGGAACTTATGCCATGAGAAATCATTTCCAGAAGCTGGCGGTACTGCCTCCTATCCTGGCAAACACTCTGGTAGTTCCTTTTGTACTTCGCTTTGCCTATGGAGTTCTTCTTCCTATCCCGTTTTTAATGGTTACTGTAGGAATTGGAGAGATTATTTCCTGTGGTGTTCTGGGAAGCATTTTAGCTGTTGTTCTGAAAAAATACAGCCGCAGAATATTCCTCGCATCAGGTATCTGACATATTTACAGCCATCGGTTTTGTAACCGATGGCTGTTTTTTAATCTTTCAGATGATCAAGCAGCTCTTCCAGCTCCCGATAATCTGCAATTAAATTCGACTCCCTGCGAAGAGCCGCACTGTGGCGCATACCTGCTGTATACCAGGCTACATGCTTACGCATTTCCCGGATCCCGGTAAACTCTCCCTTCTTTTCAATCTGCATACGGGCATGTCGAAGGATCATTTCCCGTATTTCTTCTGCTGAAGGCCGGGGCAGCTTTTCTCCTGTCTGAAAATAATGATTCAATTCACGAAAAATCCATGGATTTCCCCTTACTGCACGACCCACCATTACCGCGTCGCATCCGGTTTCTTTCAAAAGGGCTTCTGCTTTTTCCGGAGAATCCACATCCCCGTTTCCAATCACCGGTATCCGGACAGCTTCTTTTACTTTCCGTATGGTATCCCAATCTGCCTGACCGGAATAATACTGTTGTCTGGTTCTTCCATGAACAGCAATAGCTGCCGCACCGGAGTCTTCCATGATCTTTGCAATTTCCACCGGATCTACCGGGTATCCTTCAAATCCGATACGCATCTTTGCTGTAACCGGCTTCCTGACCGCACCAGATACCGCTTTTATGATCTTCCCGATCAGTTTCGGCTCCTTCAGAAGGGCAGAACCCTCTCCATTATTAACAACCTTTGGAACCGGACACCCCATATTGATATCCAGGATCTCAAAAGGTCTCTCTTCAATACTTTTTGCTACCTCTGCCATCAGTTCCGGCTCATTTCCAAACAACTGAAGAGATACCGGGTGCTCTGAAGGATCGATTTCCATCAATGCTTCTGTATTTTTATTATGAAAAGAAATTGCTTTTGCACTGACCATTTCTGTACAGATCAGCCCTGCCCCCTGCTCTTTACAGAGTTTACGAAAAGGCAGATCTGTCACTCCTGCCATTGGCGCCAGCACAAATGGATTATCTATTTCTACACCGCCGATTTTCCACCGCATTTCCATAAATCAGACTCCGTTATCCACAGAATCCCCAAAAAGCTTTCCGCTGTCTGTGGATTTCTCTTCTAAACCATTTTCTTCCGGTGTTTCTCCCAGAAAAAAAACACGATAATACATTTCCAGAGATTCCAGAAGCTCCCTTTTCTCTTCCTGAAGCTTTTTAATCTTCAAAACACTCCCAATCTCATCATACATGGCATCTGCATCCAGAGCTTCTGTTTTAAACTGAAGATTTCCATCATCATCAAATTCCAGAGTCAGTATCCCGCCAATCTCTTCTGTATAAAGAACGCACATGATCTGAAGCTCCTGCTTTACTGCCTCGGGAAGAGAATTAAAATCCTGGTTAAAATAATATTTCTGCTCATAAGCGCTTGCACCGCAGAGCACAATCTTATCCTGATACATAAGTACCTCCTTTATCTTTCCAGAACGCCCGGGCGTTCTTACTTCACAGCACATATTTCTGTTGTCCCTGTCAAATACATTTATCCTGCCGACAGCTTATGGGGCAGAATCTACACATAAGAATACAGTCCTCTTACTGAAACCTCTCCTGCCCTGACTGTTCTTATTCTGTCTTCTCTATCCTTCACCAAAAGTTCACCCTGCTCATTGATTCCCATAGCAGTCCCCTCCCATGGCTCTCTCTGATCAAGAATTCGCACCTGCTGATCTCTGTTGGCCAAAAAGCGGTTATATTCATTAAGCATTTCAGAGAGATCACAGGTTTGTATAAACTTTTCATAATTTTCTTCAAACGCTTCCATCACAAGGCTGATCAGCTCAGTGCGTTCATAATGTTTTCCCGTTTCCAGATAAAGAGAAGTAGCTTTATCCTGAAGTTCCGGAGCTATGTACTCCTGATCCACATTGATTCCCGTACCAATGATCACATCCCGTATTTTCATTCCGTCCAGACGCATTTCTGTCAGGATCCCGCCAATCTTTTTGCGGGAAACCACCACATCATTTGGCCATTTGATAGAAACTCTGACTCCCAGTTTTTCTATCGCCTGCGCCACACTTATGCCCATAACAAGGGTCAGCATAGAAGCATACTGTGGTTCAAAATCCGGTCTTAAAAGCAGTGACATCATCACAGAGCTTCCTGTCTGTGCCTGCCAGCTTCTTCCCAGACGGCCTTTTCCTGCTGACTGAAATTCTGCCACAGCCAGAGTACCGTGAGGCGCTCCATCCTGTGACAGTCTTTTAATCCATTCATTTGTAGAATCTGTTTCTTTTGCAAAATGGACGGTTTTGCCCGCCCATTTTGTTCTGATCTTTTTTAAGATTGTTTCCTGATCGTACATTATCTGTTCTCCGGCTCTCCCAGAGTAGCCACCATCACAGCTTTGATGGTGTGCATACGGTTTTCTGCTTCATCAAATACATGAGACTGGGCAGACTCAAAAACCTCGTCTGTGACTTCCATATCTGTCAGATGGAATCTTTCTCCCATTTCCTTGCCGATCTTTGTTTTCAGATCATGGAATGCCGGAAGGCAGTGAAGAAAAATAGCCTTTTCACCTGCGTTCTCCATAACATCCTTTGTTACCTTATAAGGTGTCAGTTCACGGATACGTTCTTCCCACACTTCATCCGGCTCTCCCATGGATACCCATACATCTGTATAGATCACATCAGCGCCTTTTGTTCCTTTTTCCACATCTTCGGTAAGTGTAATGCTTCCGCCGGACTGTGCCGCATAGCCTTTGCAAAGCTCCACAAGTTCCTCATTAGGGAAATATTTCTCCGTAGTACATGCCACAAAATGCATACCCAGTTTCGCGCAGGCGATCATCAGAGAATTTCCCATATTATAACGGGCATCGCCCATATATACCAGGCGGATACCTTCCAGATGTCCGAAATGTTCACGGATAGTCAGCATATCTGCAAGCATCTGGGTAGGATGATATTCATTGGTAAGACCATTCCATACAGGAACTCCTGCATATTTTGCCAGATCCTCCACGATCTCCTGCCCAAATCCTCTGTATTCGATCCCATCGTACATTCTTCCAAGAACTCTTGCCGTATCGGCAATACTTTCTTTTTTACCGATCTGAGATCCTGAAGGATCCAGATAGGTACTTCCCATTCCAAGATCATGAGCCGCAACCTCAAAAGCACAGCGGGTTCTGGTACTTGTTTTTTCAAAGATCAACGCAATATTTTTGCCCTTATAATATTCGTGAAGTTCCCCTGCTTTTTTCTTCGCTTTCAGATCTGCAGCAAGGTCAATGAGATAAGTGATCTCATCTGGAGTAAAGTCCTTCAGTGTTAAAAAATTTCTTCCTTTTAAATTCATAATAATCCTCTCCTCTTATCTAAACAGCTGTCATCAGCCGTTCTTTTTACTTCTGGTCCGGCGTTATTTTTTCTAACAGTTCTTTTTTATCATCTGTCACAAACTCCTTCAGAGACGTTGCAAGTCCTGCAATTCCCTGTAATTCAGAAGGAATGATGATCTTGGTAGCTCTTCCATCAGCCGCCTTGGTAAATGCTTCCAGACTCTTCAGTGTCAGGACTGCCTGATCTGCACCTGCCTCCCGGATCATACGGATACCTTCCGCATTGGCATTCTGAACCTTCAGCACTGCCTCTGCCTGGCCTTCTGCCTCCTTGATCATTCGCTCTTTCTGCGCCTCAGCACGAAGGATCGCCGCCTGTTTTTCTGCCTCCGCATCCAAAATAGCAGACTGTTTCTTACCTTCTGCAACAAGGATCGTAGATCTCTTTTCACCTTCTGCAATAAGGATTGCTTCACGGCGTTCACGCTCTGCCTTCATCTGTTTCTCCATGGCATCCTGGATCGCTGCCGGAGGAATGATATTTTTAAGTTCTACACGGTTTACCTTGATGCCCCATGGATCTGTAGCAACGTCCAGAGAAGCTCTCATTCTTGTATTAATCACCTCTCGGGAGGTAAGCGTTTCGTCAAGTTCCATGTCACCGATGATATTTCTAAGCGTTGTTGCAGAAAGATTCTCGATTGCCATAATAGGATTTTCCACTCCGTAAGCAAACAGCTTCGGATCTGTGATCTGGAAAAATACAACCGTATCGATCTGCATGGTAACATTATCCTTGGTGATAACCGGCTGAGGCGGGAAATCCACCACCTGCTCTTTCAGGTTCACTTTACGGGCAACACGTTCAATAAAGGGCATCTTAAAATGGATTCCTGTATTCCAGGTTGTTTTGTAAGCACCCAGCCGTTCCAGGACGATCGCATATGCCTGAGGCACGATTTTGATACAGGAAGCTGCAACAAGCAGCGCAAGAATTCCTACAATGATAACAAAAATCAAAAATTCCATAATTTAACCCTCCTTAACTTCTTCTACAATTAATTTTACACCCTGTACTTCTTTGATCACTGCAACTGCTTTCTCCGGAATCTGAACATCATCAGACTTTGTTCTTGCCATCCATTCCACATCACCAACTCTGACCTGTCCTGTCTGAGCCAGATTATCTACTTTTTGGATAACAATTGCTTTTTGCCCGATGAGCCGTTCCACATTAGTCTTTTCTACTCCTCTGTTCATATACCGGACTGCAACCGGTCTGGTAAAGATCAGAAGCACCAAAGACACCACTATGAACAGAATCCACTGTACCGTCTGCCCGGCTCCTGCCCATGCAGCGATTGCTGCTATAAGAGCCCCTCCTGCAAACCAGATGGTAGTCAGACCTACAGTAAGCGCTTCAATGATCAGAAGAACAGCAACCAGTCCCAGCCAGATAAAAGGCCCCATAACAAAATCCATAAACTTCCTCCTTTCCGGAAAACATTTCAGATGCCCTGCACTGATAAATATCAGTCTCTTCGCTGCCTTGCAGCCTCATACATCAATATCCCCGCTGCCATAGCTGCATTAAGAGATTCCAGCTGACCGCACATAGGAATTCGTATCAGACAGTCTGCGGCTTCCGCAGCCTGATCTGTCAGACCTTTTCCCTCATTTCCAATAAGAAATGCCGTTCCTTTCTGATAAGATTCCTCATGATAGGCATTTTTGCCCTGCAGATGTGCGGCAAAAAAACGGATACCTCTGCCCTGAAGTTTTTCTTTTAATGATACCACATCTTCTACATATACGAAAGGCATTCTGTACACAGAACCCATGGTTGCACGGATCACCTTTGGATTAGTAATATCCACACAGGTTTTTGTAAGAAATACTCCATCAACACCAGCCCCTTCTGCCGTTCGGAAAATAGTTCCCGCATTTCCCGGATCCTGAAGATCTTCCAGAACGACGATCATTGGATTTTCTTTTTCCACAATGTCCTCAATACGATAGGCCGGCTTACGCAGGACTGTCAGCACCCCCTGAGGAGTCTGCGTATCACTCATCTGGCGGAAAACAGAATCTGCAACCGTCTCCCAGGATGTTTTGGAAGCCTTTTCTATTACTTCAGAATCCTCTTCCATGGATTCTGCCACATAAACTTTATCAATCCAGGAAAGCGGTGCCTCCAGAAACATCTTCCTTCCTTCTGCAATAAAAAGTCCCTGGTCTTTCCGGGCCTTTGCCTTCTGATTCAGCTTAATGATATTTTTTACCTGACTGTTCTGCAAACTGGTGATCATTCGTAAAACTCCTTTATACACAAGAGAGGCCCCCTGATGGTGACCTCCGTTGTATCTTGCTTACTGTTTTTTGTAATTATGAGAAAGAGAATTGCATACTTCCCACATATACGGAGAAACGTCCTTCTTCATTGCAAGAGCCTCATTGATATCAAAATCAATAAACTCTCCATGACGATATCCTACTACACGACAGGTTTTGCCCTGTACCAGAAGATCCACGGCAAGCGCTCCCATCATGGAAGCATAAACACGGTCTTTACATGTAGGGCTTCCGCCGCGCTGCATGTGGCCAAGAATAGTGGCACGTGTTTCAATTCCTGTAGCCGCTTCAATACGCTTTGCCATGGCCTCTGAATGGCCGATACCCTCTGCATTTACAATGATATGATGCTTCTTTCCCGCCTTACGGCTGGCAATGATATTGTTGATCAGCTTCTGCTCATCATAATCATACTTCTCCGGAATCAGAACATCTTCTGCACCGTTGGCAATACCGCACCACATGGCAAGATATCCTGCATTACGTCCCATAACCTCAATAATACTGCATCTCTCATGGGAAGTTGAAGTATCCCGGACTTTATCGATTGCTTCCATAGCTGTATTCACGGCTGTATCAAAGCCAATGGTATACTCGGTACAGGCAATGTCCAGGTCAATGGTTCCCGGAACACCGATGGTGTTGATACCCAGGTTTGCAAGCTTCTGAGCACCTGCAAAGGAACCGTCTCCACCGATTACAACAAGGCCGTCGATCCCATGCTTTCTGCAGATCTTTGCACCGCGCTCCTGTCCTTCCGGAGTACGGAACTCTGCACAGCGTGCAGTATACAGGATAGTACCTCCGCGCTCGATCGTATCAGACACATCTTTGGCAGACATATCTATGATTTCCTCGTTTAAAAGCCCATTATAACCTTTATAAATACCTTTTACATTCAATCCGCTGCTCAAACCTCTTCTGACTACAGCACGAATCGCAGCATTCATTCCCGGCGCATCACCGCCGCTGGTCAATACACCAATGGTTTTGATCTTTTTTTCTGCCATGATTTTATTCCTCCATCTTCCAGATTATCTGCTGCCAGAGCAGAAAATCTCATCTGTTTTACACATATTCGGTTATAGTTTATAGCATTTTTACAAGTTTTTCAATACTCTTTCCACAACTTTAATATTGCATGATCCATATTTCTGTTCCATCTCCTGCTCCCAGGCTTCACTGATCTGTACCTGATATCCGGCAGGCAGACGCTTCATGGCATTTACATCCTTCAGATAAATGACCACACTGCTGCTGCCCGGAGATTTTCGCAGATCCTCCAGAAGTCCGGCTTCCTGCCGTCCATAATCCTCCCGGTCTTTAAACTGGATCCACAGTTCCCTGGGTATTTCCTCAAAAGACCTTACTTTTTCCAGAATGATCTTTGCCCCTCTGTCATCGCCTGCATCTACCCGTCCCTGGACAAAAAGCTTTGCCTCTTCATTCAGATATCGCTGCCATTTTTCATAGTCTCTTGGGAACACTACCACTTCTGCTGTTCCCACCAGATCCTCCAGGGTAAAAAAGGCCATGACCTTGTTATTCTTTGTGTATTTTATTGTTTTATCCACAATCATTCCGCCAATAATCACTTTCTGTCCGTCTGTGATCCTGGCGATCCCGCTTTCCTCTTCTGGCTGAAGGTCTGTTGTTCTGGCAGAAATGGTTTTTTCCATAACATCTCTGTACTGCTCCAGAGGATGTCCGCTGAGGTAAATTCCAAGTACTTCCTTTTCATAAGAAAGAAGTGTTTCCTTATCATACTCTCCTACATTCAGCATGCGGATTTCAAAATCCTTTTTTACATCCTCTTCCGCAAAATCAAACAGACTCATCTGTCCTGCTATCGTTGTCTTTTTGTCCTGTGCAATACTGTCCACAATCTGACCATAGACTGTCATTTTCTGACGGCGGTTTCCTTCCAGACAATCCAGGGCTCCTGCTTTGATAAAGTTTTCAATAGCACGTTTATTTACAATTCCTGTCAGTCTCTGGACAAAATCTTTCAAAGAAGTATATTCTCCTCTTTCTTTCCGTTCTTCCACAAGAGCCTCTATCACCGGACGCCCCACACTTTTAATAGCAGAAAGACCATAACGAATAGCTCCGTTATCCACGGAAAATCCGTATCTTCCCCTGTTTACATCCGGCGGAAGGATCCGGATCCCCATCTGGCGGCATACCTGAATATATTCCGAAACCTTATTTGGCATTTCAATCACAGACGTCATAAGAGCCGCCATGAATTCCACCGGATAATAATATTTCAGATAAGCAGTCTGATAAGAGACTACCGCATAAGCTGCAGCATGAGACTTATTAAACGCATATTTGGCAAAATCGATCATATCGTCATAAATTTTATTCGCCACCTTTTCCGGAATCCCGTTGGAAATACAGCCGGGAACTCCCTCTTCCGGGTTTCCGTATACAAAATTCTGTCTCTCTTTTTCCATAACAGAAGCTTTTTTCTTGGACATGGCACGGCGCACAAGGTCGCTTCGTCCAAGAGTATAGCCTGCCAGATTCCGTACAATCTGCATAACCTGCTCCTGATATACGATACAGCCGTAGGTAGGCTTCAGGATCGGTTCCAGCTGAGGGCAGTCGTACGTAATGGTATCCGGGCGGTTTTTGCCCCGGATATACTGCGGAATAAAGTCCATTGGACCCGGACGGTACAGAGAAATTCCTGCGATCACATCCTCAAGACTCTGAGGTTTCAGCTCCTTCATGAAGTTTTTCATTCCCGCACTTTCCAGCTGGAATACTCCGTCAGATCTGCCGGTTCCCAGAGAGTCTAACACCTTCTTATCATTATAATCAATCTTCTGCATATCCAGCAGGATCCCTGTGCTGCGCCTGATCTGCTGTACCGCATTCTGAATCACAGTCAGGGTACGGAGCCCCAGGAAGTCCATTTTCAGAAGCCCCAGTTCCTCCAAAGTTGTCATGGTAAACTGGGTTGTAACAGAGCCGTCCTGTGCTCTTGATAACGGCACATACTCATCTACATCCTTCTGGCTGATCACCACGCCTGCTGCATGCATAGAGGTATGGCGGGGAAGCCCTTCCAGACGCTTGGCTGTATCAATAAGACTGTGGATATCATCCTGCTCCTCATATGCCTTACGCAGCTCCGGATTCATCTGCAGAGCTTTATCTATAGTGATATTCAGTTCCTGAGGGATCATTTTGGCAATGGTATCCACCTGGGCATAGGGCATATCCAGGACACGGCCTACGTCACGGATCACACCTCTTGCTGCCAGCGTACCAAAGGTAACAATCTGGACCACCCGATCCTTTCCGTATTTACGGACAACATAGTCAATGACCTCCTGTCGTCTTTCAAAACAGAAATCCACGTCAATATCCGGCATGGAAACTCGCT
>USDN01000071.1 GCA_900553515.1 uncultured Blautia sp.
TCTCACTGTTTAGTTATCAAGGTTCTTTGTTTCTGTCTCTCAGACAGCTCGTTTAGTTTATCACATCTTTTTTTGTTTGTCAAGAACTTTTTTTCAAGTTTTTTGAACTTTTTTCAGATGTTGTTCTTCCGTTTCAGAAGACTCGTTTATGTTATCACACTATTTTATGTTTGTCAACAACTTTTTTATCTTTTTTCAAAGTTTTTTAAATTGTTTCTTCAAAACAAACATTTTCTTGCGACAGCTCAATTAGATTACCACTTTATCCAACATATGTCAACACCTTTTTTCAAAATTTTTCTCATATTGTAAACTATATCTTCTTTTAGTATAATAGTAAGAAATACTATCTTTCTAAGGAGGAACTTATAATGAAAGGAACTTTATACGGTGTAGGAGTTGGACCCGGGGATCCCGAACTTATGACCCTGAAGGCAGTACGCCTGATCCGTGAAAATAAGGTCATCGCTGTTCCCGGCGCTGATCCCAGAGAAACTGTTGCATATAAAATCGCTGTTCAGGCAGTTCCTGAACTTGCAGAAAAAGAGCTTTTACCTATTTACATGCCAATGACTCATGATCCGGAAGAACTGGAAAAAAATCATGCCAGGGGTGCAAAGGCTCTGGAGGAGATTCTTGACAGAGAAGAAAATATTGTATTCCTTACTCTTGGCGATCCATGTGTATACTCCACATTTTCTTATCTGCAGAAACGTGTGGAAAAAGACGGCTACCATACAGAACTTGTCAGCGGGATTACATCCTTCTGCGCCGCCGCAGCCCGCCTGAACATTCCGCTTTCAGAATGGAATGAACAGCTGCATGTAGTTCCGGCCGTTCACCGTCTTGACAGCACTTTGAATGAATCAGGAAATTATATCCTTATGAAATCCGGAAAAAAAATGAATCAGGTAAAAGAAATCCTCGCCCAGAGTGGACGCGATGTCCTTATGGTTGAAAACTGTGGAATGGAAAACGAACATATTTACCGCAGTGTAGAAGAAATTCCGGACGATGCCGGATATTACTCCCTGATCATTGCCAAAGAAGCAAAAACACTGTCATGATCGAAACAAAAAATCTGACGAAAACCTTTGACAGCTTCACAGCAGTAGACAATTTAAATCTAAAGATTGAATCTGGCGAGTTTTTCGGGCTGCTCGGACCTAATGGCGCAGGAAAAACAACAACCATCAGTCTTTTATCTACGCTTCTTCTTCCCACAAAGGGCGAAATCCTGATCAACGGTCAGACTCTTACACGAAACCGTCCGGATCTGAAGCGTAAGATCAGCGTAATCACACAGGAATATTCCATGCGTCAGGATATGAACATGGATGAGATCATGGAATATCAGGGAAGACTTTATTTTATGCCCAAAAAAGAAATCCGCCGGAGGACAGAAGAGCTTCTGGACTTCTGTGATCTTCTGAAATTCCGCAGGCGTACTGTAAGAAAGCTTTCCGGCGGAATGAAACGCAAGCTTATGGTATGCAGGGCGCTGCTTACCGATCCGGAAATCCTTCTTCTGGATGAACCTACGGCGGGAATGGACGCCTTATCAAGAAGACAGATGTGGAATCTTCTCCGAAAACTAAACGGAAAAAATCTGACCATTCTTCTGACCACCCATTATATGGAAGAGGCGCAGTCCCTCTGCGGTCGCGTAGCGCTGATGGATCACGGAAAACTGGAAGAGATCAATACACCATCTGGTCTTATTGACAGCCTTGGCAAATATGCAGTTGACGAAATGCTGCCTGAGGAAACAAAAAGTCATTATTTCCATCATCGTCAGGAAGCCATTGAATTCCTTTCCGGTCTTACCGGGCAGGCTGCTCTCAGGGAAACCACCCTGGAAGATGTTTTTGTGGAGCGGGCAGGCAGACACCTGTCCCCGTCATAAAGGAGGGATTCTATGGGTATTATTACAATTTTATGGGAAAAATGGGTAGAATTCCGAAGAGATTTTTATAAGATCACTCTGGCAGCTATGATCGCGCCTTTGATGTATCTGGTAGTTTTTGGCATGGGAATCCAGACCATGTCCCATGGGGAGCCTTACCTGAACTTCCTGATCCCGGGTGTTGTGGCATTGACTACCATGAACGGAAGTTTCAATGCCATTGCCCAGAATCTGAACGTACAGCGCCTTTATGAAAAAGCATTTGACCAGGTTATGATCTCTCCAACCCCTTTATGGCAGTTTATTGCCGGACAGATCATTGGCGGAAGCCTTCGGGGGCTTTATGCAGGCGGGATCATCCTGATTCTTACTGCCCCTGTTGAAACCGGACTGATCTTTAACGGCTGGTCCTTTTTCATCATGTTCCTGAACGGAGCTGTTTTTTCGGCTATCGGGGTAGTTGTTTCCTTCCTTGCCAAAAATCACGCAGATGTTCCGCGTTTTTCCAACTACATCATCATGCCTATGGCCTATCTGTGCAACACCTTTTTTTCAACAGAAAAGATCCCCGGGATTTTGGGAGATATCGTAAGCATACTTCCTCTTTCTCAGACAAGCCAGATGATCCGCGGCATCTCCGCCGGCGGAGCCGTGAATTTTACAGGCGTCGGTATCCTTCTGGGCTATCTGGTCGCATTTACCGCCGGAGCTTCCTGGTTTATTTACAAAAAGAAAAATCTCTAATAAAAAAATCCTTCTGCTGACATTTTGACATGTGTCCACACAGCCCTGTCTGCAGGAGGATTTTTATTAAACAATCCTGTAGTTTTATTCATCAAAACCAAAAAACTTTTCCAAGAATACAGCAGCCCCCTCATGATCGTTATCCTCAGTCACATAAGCAGCTGATTCTTTTATATGATCTGCGGCATTTCCCATTGCAACAGAAACCCCTGCCATTTTCAGCATTTCCAGGTCATTATCACTGTCGCCTACAGCAATCACATGATCTTTGTCAATTCCAAGCTTTTCCATAACAGGAAGAAGCCCTCTGCCCTTATCTACTCCTCTGGCATTAAACTCAGCATTTCCGGGAACAGAAGAAGTCACGCAAACTTCCGGAACGCTGCTCCATGTTCTACGGACCGCAGCTCCATATTCCAGATCTTCAAAAAACAGATTTAATTTTTCTGCCTGGTTCAGAAGTGCTTTCTGTTCTCTGAGATTTTCAAGGTATGTATGTCCGTAAAGCATATATTCTGCAAATCTTCCCGGAATGTCCACATCAGAAAACCTCTCCAGATCTGCCTTATCCGCATATACCTGTCCTTCTGTAAAAAATTCCACAAAATAAAGTATTTCTTTTCCTTCTGCCTTTACAAAAGCTTCCGTATCTGCAAGAATACGCTCCGCTATTCCCTCCGGCATCGGAAAACGCTTCAGGACACAGGATTTTTTCCAGTCCCAGACGACTGCGCCGTTTTCCAGTACTGCATAAGAAATTCCTTTCAGCGCAGACACAGCTGAGGGAAGGAGTCCAAGTGACCTTCCACTGGCCGGAACCACATAATGGCCTCCATCCAGAAGACGCCGCAAAATATCTGCAGTTCTTTTTGTCACCTCTCCCCGGCTGTTCAGAAGTGTTCCGTCCATATCCACTGCAATGATGTATCTTTCCTTTTCTTGTTTCATCCTGTCCCAACCTCGCTTTTTATAATAATTCACTCAGATATTTTTCAAAGCATACGCCTTCATTCCGGTCTGTTCCTTCCGTCACCGTATCATGGACTGCTTTTGAAATAAACGCTGCCGCTTTCTGTACAGATTCTGTAATATCTGTTCCCTTTACCATTCCGGCGCTTAATACGGAAGCAAACAAATCTCCGGTTCCGGAGTAGCTGCCGCCCTCTTTTTTCACCTTTACCCAGGTATATCCTCTATGATCTGTAATCAGATTTCCCATGAAAGCATATCCGCCTTCTCCAAGATCAATACCGGTAATCACTGCCTCCGTGCCAAAGGTATCTGTCAGTTTTTTTCCGATTTCCTGCACCTCTTCCATAAATTCTTTTTGATTCAGCCTGGACATCCGCTGCCATCTTTCATGTATTTTTTCTTTTCCATAAAAAAGCAGCAGAGCTTCTGTCAGGTTTGGCGTAATAATCGACGCTTTTTCTGCCAGAAGGCGCATTTTTTCACAAAGGACTTCTGTATAAATGGGATATTCTGCTCCATTGTCACCCATAATAGGATCTATTAGTATTCTTGTATTTCCACCGCCAAAAATTTCAATAAACTCCAGCACCACATCTGCCTGGGCTGCGCCAGAAAGAAATCCTGTATAAATACCATCCGGCCGGAATCCCATCTGATCCCAGCGAACCATGATCTCTTTCATATGCTCTGTATAATCGTCATAATAATAGGTATCAAAACCCGTCTGCGCACTCAGGATCGCCGTTGGAAGGGGGCAGGCCTGAACTCCCATTACGGAAATCACCGGAATGGCTGCCGTAAGAGAGCATTTTCCCATTCCTGAAAGATCATTGATCACTGCTATTTTTTTCAAAACATTTCTCCTCATCTTGCATTCTTATGTACTATGCTATAGAATAGCATCATCATGTATCTTAAAAAACGACCAGTTTTTCCTATTTTTAAGGGGACAGTTTAATTCACAGAAAGGAACTGACGCCATGAAGCCACAGCAGGATCCAAAAGAATCCGCCAAAAAACAGAGTCTTTTTTTTACAAAAACAGAGTCCGATCATCCGGAGCATCTGTATCTGCAGGTCTGTCATTATTACCGCGACCTGATCCTGACCCGTCGTATGCAGCCAGGAAGCCGTATGCCATCTCTGCGGAGATGCTCTCAGGAACTTCAGCTGAGCCGTACCACCATTGAAAACGCCTATCTCCAGCTTGCCGCAGACGGATATATTGTTTCCAAAGCCCAAAGCGGCTACTATGTTACAGATATTGCCCTGCAGACCCATATAGAAAAAAAAGCTTCTCTGCCAGAAGAACCTCCCTGTCTGTATGATCTTTCTTCCTCCGGCGTAGACAGAGAAAGCTTCCGTTTTGATCTCTGGCAGAGGTATCTGAAAAGCGCCCTGCGCCAGAATGAACGTCTTCTCTCTTATGGCGAACCTCAGGGAGAAGCTGATTTCCGTCAGGTTCTGTCTGATTATGTAAGACAGCGTAGAAATATCGCCTGTTCCCCGGATGATATTGTAATAGGCGCCGGCGTCCAGAGCCTTCTGCAGATCCTCTGTCCTCTTTTAAAAGACAGAAAAACCGTTTCTTTTCCCACTTCTTCTTTTGTACAGGGAAGCACGGTTTTTTCTGATTTTGGTTTTGAGATCCGATATCGCAATAAGGACAGCGATGTGATCTATGTTTCTCCTGCCCATATGACCAAATGGGGAGAAATCATGCCTGTGTCCAGACGTCTGGAGCTGATCCGCTATGCCGCCTCCGGCAGCAGCCTGATTATTGAGGATGATTTTGAAAACGAATTTGTATATCTTCAAAAACCAACTCCCTCTCTTTTCAGTCTTGCGGGAGGACGAGGGGTTGTATATATGGGATCCTTTTCCAGGCTGCTCCTTCCCTCCATCCGTATCAGCTTTATGATCCTTCCTCCTGAACTGACAGAAAAATACCATGCCAAAGACTCTTTCTATAATCAGACAGCCTCCAAGGCGGAGCAGATCGCCCTTTGTCAGTTTATCCGGGACGGACATCTTTCCGCCCAGAACCGCAGACTGAAACGACTTTATTCTGCCAAGCTGAAGGAGCTTCTTACTGTGGTAAAAGAAGTATTTGGAGACACCTCCAAAATCCAGATCGGAGCAGCCGGTACCAGCCTTGCCCTTACCCTTACCTGGAAAGGTTCCGGAGAAAGCCTGAAAAAAAAGGCGCGGGCTCACGGCCTGCGCCTGAAGATACTCCGGGAGGATACGGAATCTGTCACCGTGCTTCTTTCCTGTTCCTCTCTCCCCACAGCAGATTTTCATCCGGCCTGTAAGCTTCTGAAAGAAGTGATTTCAGAAAATTCCGGTTCTGCCATTTGATTTAATCAGACAGAATCATTCCGGCATATCTCAGTCTCTTCGATTATCGATCATATAAAGCAGGGCGTTGCAGATGCAGGCGGCAATATTGCTGCCTCCCTTGCGGCCCCTTGCCACGATATAGGGCGCGCCGGATTCCATAATCAGCTCCTTGGACTGAACCACATTAACAAAACCTACCGGAACACCGATGATCAGCTCCGGATCCAGCTTTCCTTCCTGAATCAACTCATAAAGACGTACCAGAGCTGTAGGTGCATTTCCTATGGCAAAAATCAGTTTTTTATCAAGGGCAGCCGCCTTATCCATGCTGGCTGTGGCCCTTGTTGTACCATTTTTCTTTGCTGTTTCCGCTACATCTTCATCAGACATAAAGCAGTAAACTTCTCCGCCATAGCGGGCAAGCGCTCTCTTATTGATGCCGGATTTCGCCATCTGGGTATCAGTAACGATACACGCTCCGTTCCGGATAGCTTCCATTGCTTTTTCAATTACATCCGGCGAAAAACACAGATTGTCCGCATAATCAAAATCTGCACTGGTATGAATGCATCGTTTTACTACAAGCTCGGTTCCCGGAATCAGCTTTTTATCCCCCAGTTCTTCGGTAATAATTTCAAAGCTTCTTTTTTCGATATCCATTGGTTTTACGTTTTCAAGTTCAACCTTCATTCTCTGTCCCTCCAATGCCTTCTTCCAGAATCTGATAAATCTTTTTCATATCCAGATGTTTTCTAAGCTCTGCCGCCAGGATATCATACTGCGTTTCCTTAAAAGAAGCAAAATCCACACCTTCCATCTGAGAAACGTCAATCCCCTTTTTCTCACCCACAGCGCGGATCAGGGCAAGGGCAGAATCCTCTTTGTCAAAAATCCCATGTACATAGGTTCCGCAGACGTTTTCAAAAACAGTCCCTTCTGTTTTTTCCTGTCCGCTTACGCCGTCTTTTGTCCAGGTGCTGGCATGAGCGCCGGACTTCCAGGTGCTTTCTCCCATATGGATCTCATAACCGGTAAAATCCACACCGCTCAGAGGCTGATATACACCCTTGATATCCAGGTACTTTCCAGTCACCTGTGTCCGTGTTTTTTTCTCTGCAAAAACCGTATCCATTGGAAGAAGTCCCATACCTCTCATAGTGCCTCCGGCTTCTACTCCATAAGGATCGCTTAAAGATTCTCCCAGCATCTGGTAGCCGCCGCAGATACCGAACACAAAGGTTCCTCTGGCAGCCGCCTTCAGGATCAGCGCCTCCATGCCGCTTTCTCTGAGCCACTGGAGATCCTCCATGGTATTTTTGGTACCCGGAAGCATGATCACATCCGGATTCTTCAGGTCCGCCGGATGTTTTACATAACGAAGGGACACTCCCGGAATACTTTCAAACGGATTAAAATCTGTAAAATTGGAAATCCTCGGCACCCGGATCACTGCAATGTCGATCTGCCCGATCTCCTGATCTCTGTCAAACCGGTCTGTCAGACTGTCCTCATCTTCCACCTGAATATCCAGATAAGGAGCCACGCCGACTACCGGAATGCGGCATTTCTCTTCCAGCATCTCCACACCGGGATCCAGAATGGTTTTATCTCCGCGGAACTTGTTGATGATAAGCCCTTTTACCATTTCTCTTTCTTCCGGCTCCAGAAGTTCTACCGTACCGTAAAGCTGGGCGAACACGCCGCCTCTGTCAATATCCCCTACCAGAAGGACCGGGGCGCCAGCCATTTTTGCCATGCCCATATTTACGATATCTTCTGCTTTCAGATTGATCTCTGCGGGACTTCCTGCACCTTCAATAACGATAATATCATTTTCTGAGGCAAGCGTATTGTAAGCTTTCATCACTTCCGGCACTAATTTTTTCTTATACTTAAAATAATCTCTGGCGCTCATTGTACCCAGGACTTCTCCGTTTACGATCACCTGAGAACCTACATCATTGGTAGGCTTCAGAAGAATCGGGTTCATCAGCACAGAAGGAGCGATTCCTGCCGCCTCTGCCTGCATGACCTGTGCCCGTCCCATTTCCAGCCCTTCCTTTGTAATAAAGGAATTCAGCGCCATATTCTGTGATTTAAAGGGAGCCACCCGGTAGCCGTCCTGCTTGAAAATGCGGCATAATCCTGCTGCAAGAAGACTTTTTCCCGCATTAGACATGGTTCCCTGTACCATGATTGCTTTTGCCATAATCAATTTTCCTCCAGACAATTTTTCAATGCTTCCAGAAGCCTTGCATTTTCTGCCCTGGTGCGTACTGCGATCCGGTAATAACCATCAGACAGCCCCGGATAATTGCTGCAGTCACGAAGGATCACGCCGTTTTGGATTCCTTTTTCAAAAAGTCCCGGCTCTCCCCGGAAAAAAATATAATTGGCCTCAGAGGGATATACCCGGAATCCCAGCTCCTTCAACCCCTCTTTCAGATAAACCGCTTCCTCAAACACAAGCTTCCGTCCCTTTTCCACATAAGGGTATTCCTTCAAAGCCGCAATCCCTGCCGCCTGCGCCATAACGGAAATATTCCATGGCTGGGTCACCTGGGTCATTTTTTCCAGAAGCTCTCTGTTTTCGCTGAGACCATACCCCAGACGGACTCCTGCCATCGCATAACGTTTAGTAAACGCTTTCAGGATAAAAAGATTGTGATATCTGGGAAGCTGCGCCTTCAGAGAATACTTTCCCGGTTCTTTGATAAAATCAAGGAAACATTCATCTACAACAAGAAGGATCTCCAGTTCCCTGCAGTTACGCAGCACACGGAACAGAAACTCCCTGTCTGTAAGGATGCCTGTGGGATTATTGGGATTGCACAGAAACACCATGTCCAGATCTTTGTGAAGCCAGTCAATAAAGCTTTCCTGCATCTGGAAGGTATCCTCTTCCCGAAGGAGCACATGCTCCACCTCACACCCGACACTTGCAAGAGCCTGTTCATATTCTGCAAAAGTCGGAATCGGGATCAGCGCCCGTTTCGGCCGTACTGCCTGACAAAGAGAAAAAATCAGCTCTGCTGCTCCGTTTCCGCAGATGATATTCTCCGGATCCATATCCTCATATTCTCCCAGCGCTTCTCTTAGCGGAGCATAACCAACCTGAGGATAATCTCCCAGATGCTCCAGACTGTCCCGGACCGCTTTTTTTATACTTTCCGGTGTTCCCAAAGGGTTACAGTTGGCGGAAAAATCAAGGCAGTTCTGATAAGTATAAATATTTCCTCCATGTATATGTTTGTTCATCGTCGTTCTCCTGTATTGTCACATCATGAAATACCGATGCTTCTTCCTTTTTCTTTTAAAAAAGCCCTACACCAGAAGCTGTACCAGGAGCCTTCCTCCAAGACAGAGGATCACACTGAGTACAGAAGCCCCGTACAGAAGCCGGTTGGCACGCCTGATGTCCTCTGGTTCCACTTCCCGAAGTTTATCTCCGATTGTTGGTTTTTCATATAATTTTCCAAAATAATATGCATTTCCCGCAAGCTGTACTCTTAAGGCGCCCGCCACTGCCGCCTCCGTCTGAGCGGAATTGGGACTTGCATGATTCCTTCTGTCTCTCTTATAGATTTTTGCCGCATTTTTTCCATCCATTCCTGTAAAAAACGCTGCTGCCACCATCAGCCACCCGGAAATCCTTGCAGGAATATAATTTGCAAGGTCGTCCAGCTTTGCAGCGCAGCGGCCAAAATACAGATATCTGTCATTTTTGTAGCCCAGCATGGAATCCATGGTATTGATCCCTTTATAAAGGAACATCAGAGGCGCTCCGCCCACAGCCATATAAAGCATAGGCGCAATCACCCCGTCGGAACTGTTTTCCGCCACAGTTTCCACTGCTGCTCTGGTTACTCCTTCTTCTGTCAGCTCTGCCGTATCCCGTCCCACAATCATGGAAACCGCATAGCGCGCTTCCTCAATAGTACCGTTTTTCAGGCGGTCATAAACCTTCATACTTTCATCTTTTAAGGATTTTGTGGCAAGAAGCTGATAACACCAGAAGGTTTCCAGCACAAGTCCCGCCAGAGGCAGATACCGGTACAGCACAGATAAAGCCGCGCACGGAATCCCCAGGGAAAGCAGGCACACCAGGACAACCTCCAGAAATCCCCCAAACAGCTCTCCTTTTTTCGTTTTCGGAAAGATTTTTCGGATTCCCTTTTCAAGTAACGCGATCAGATTCCCGATCAGGCATACCGGATGATACAGCCATCTGGGATCTCCGATCAAAAGATCCAGTAAATACCCTGCTGCCAGGGCAATGGTATGATAAAGCAAAATTTCCTCTTCCCGACACAGTATCTACAGAAAAATTCTATATCCTGTGTCTTTGTTTTTTTAGATGTGTGAATCAAAAAATGCCTGACGAATTGTTTCGTGCTGCGCACTTTCACAATTCTGCCCCAAATTCGGATATCGCGGGGCATACGCCCCGCTTTTTCTACACTTCGTTCCGGTCGGTGCTAAACGCGTACCACTGGCACGCAGCACCCTCATTTTGGGGCGGGTCATAAAGGCATAAAATCACTTATGTGCAAGCACAACGTGATTTATGACCTTTTGACCCTGACATTTTTTATATTCCAGACATTTTTTCAGAAATGCCTCCGGTATTCGGGGATTTCCATAGTAATACAAATGCGGGAAGCCTGCAAGGAGAGTGTCCGTCCCATGAATACACTCCCATCCTCTGGTGCTTTCCGGCTTCTGTGCATAAAAATCTCCGCCGCAGTTTTCCGAATCAAAATAATGAAATTCATGAGCAGGGATCTCTCCCAGATCTTTTTCTCCCAGAACTGTTTTTTTCTGCTGAAGAGAAATATAGCCAAATCTGGAAAGTCCGGGCGTCCGGTATACTTTTCCCGGGATCACACCTGCCATACGGCGTATCTGGCCGTCCATATCCTCCATTTCCTCATGAAGATACATAAAACCGCCACACTCTGCCATGCAGGGAAGTCCGGCTTTTATCCTGCGTCTGATCTCATCTTTCACAGAACTGTTTTTTTCCAGTTCCTGTCCGTTCAGCTCCGGATAACCTCCATAAAGAAGAAGCCCGTCCAGCCCCTCCGGAAGATTTCTGTCATGAATTGGAGAAAAAGGCACAAGCTCTGCTCCCATTTCCCTGAGAATCCGGAAATTATCTTCATAAAAGAAACAGAACGCCTCATCCTCGGCAACTCCGATCCGTACCGGTTCCTCCAAAATGAATTCCGGTTTTATCGAAACTTCATCCATATCCGGCGCGCTGTCTGCCAGCATTTGGATTCCGTCTATGTCCAGTGTTTTCTCCAGAATTTCCGCCAGCTTATGAAGACGGTTCTGCAGCTCCGGGATCTCATGGGGAAGAACCAGTCCCAGGTGACGGCTTTCGATCACACAATCCTCCACTCGCGGCACATAACCCAGTACCGCGATCCCCAGTTCCCTCTCCACCAGCTCCTTCATTCTGGGATACAGCATGGGAGACATCTGGTTAAAGATTACCCCTCTGATATGACTGTCCTTTTTGTATTCCAGAAAGCCTTTGATATAGGCTGACAGAGAAACACTCATTCCTTTACTGTTTACAATGAGGATCACTGGCGTATCGGTCACTCTGGCAAGGTCATAGGCGCTTGCCCGTGTGGTCGTACCTCCAACTCCGTCATAAAAGCCCATCACTCCCTCCATCACAGAGATTTCACAGTCACAGGCATTTTTCTGAAAAATTCCCCTTGTGGTATCCTCCGAAGTAAAAAAGGTATCCAGATTTCTGGATCTTGTGCCGATCACCCGGCTGTGGAACATAGGATCAATGTAATCCGGTCCGCACTTAAAGGAGGCTGTTTTCAGCCCTCTGCTGACCAGCGCCTGGAGAAGTCCACAGGTAATCAGCGTCTTACCGCTTCCGCTGGCTCCTGCCGCCAGAAGTATCCTGGATATTTTCATAAGCTTCTCCTCCTTTTAGCTGACGGCCTGAATCGTAATCACATAAATAGGATTTTCTCCCATCATCATGTGATAGCGGCCGATGGATTTTGCTCTGGAAACTGCAAGCTGTACAATATCCGTTTCCCATACGGTATTTTCGTCCTCCGCCTTCAGCTGCCGGATACATTCCATAGCTTCACTGACCGTTTCCAGAGTGATACAGTTAATCACCATACGAACGTTTCTGTTTTTTTCCAGAAGTACATGGATGATCTCTCTGAGATTTCCGGAAGACCCTCCAATGAACGCATGAGTAGGCGCCGGAAGTGCTTCCAGTGCCTCTGGCGCCGTTCCTGCTATAACCTCCATATGGTCAAGAGCAAATTTTTCCTTGTTCTGTCGGATAAGGTCAAGGGCGTCTTCTTTTTTCTCAATGGCATACACTCTGCCCTCTCCGGCGCAGAGCGCCATTTCCACAGAAACCGATCCGGTCCCTGCACCTACGTCATAACATATCGAATCCTTTTTCAGTTTCAGTTTTCCCAGAGAAACAGTACGGACTTCTGTTTTTGTCATAGGGGCTTTCCCCCTGATAAATTCCTCATCGGGAAGTCCGTGAGTGGCAGCTTCTTCCACTGCCTTTTCATTATATGCGCAGACCACGCTGAGGGCATCTCCCTGATACCCAGTCAGTTCACCTGCTTTTTTTGCAAAAATTTTTTCATTATCATAGGAAAGATTCTCGCCCACATAGAGAACGACGTCTCCCATTCCATAAGAAGTCAGCTTACGGGCAAGCTCTGCCGTCCCCTCTGCGGTTCCCAGAATGGCGAATACCTTTTTGTTTGAACGGATCAGAGACACCAGATTACAGTTTTTTCCATGGGCGCTGACAATTTTGGCATCATCCCAGGAAAGCCCTATCTTTGCCATAAAATAAACCACGGAGGAGATCCCGCAGATTACCTGTGTATCCTCTCCCAGAAGCTCCAGAAGCTTCCTTGCTCCACTGTAAAAACCAACGTCGCCGGAAAGGGCAATCACCACTTTTCTGTACTGCGGATGGCTGTGGATATAATCTACGATCTCCTGGCTTCTATATTCATAAAATACATCCTGATGTGGAAGGCGTACGGCGTCTGCCATTCTTTTTGCCCCAATAATCAGGTCTGCGTTTTCTACCGCGTTCTTTCCCTGAACGGTCATCGTCTCCCGGTCTCCCATGCCAATACCCAGAAGTATTACCTGAGGTTTCATGGAAAACTGAAATTTCTCTGCCAGCATAGAACATGCTTCCGTAAGGGTCATTCCCTGCTCGTTTAACGGACGGCCGATGATCACCGGCGTTGCTCCACAGGAAACGGCCGCCTGTATTTTTTCCAGAAAACCGCCAGCTTTTCCGGAATCCTTTGTAACCAGATAACGGCAGTCATACTGTTTCAGCATGG
>USDN01000072.1 GCA_900553515.1 uncultured Blautia sp.
CAGTTAAATCTGCAGTAGAGAGCGGAAGCGCAGCAGCATCCAGACTTGGAGAGCTGGTAGCTACACATGTAATTCCGAGACCACATACAGATGTTGAGAAGATCCTTCCGGTTCTTAAATAATCCAGTATCGGTATGTTCCATTCATGCTGATCCGGCATGAATGGAGCTTGTACAGAAAGCAGGTGTATCTTGGAAACGAATAATATTGAACTGATTACCAAAATGGTCATTGACGCCATTAATCAGAAAGAGGACAAAAGCGACGGCTTTATGGTTCCCATCGGAGTTTCCGCAAGGCATATCCACCTGACACAGGAGCATGTAGAAGCATTGTTCGGACCAGGATATCAGCTTACGAAAAAGAAAGAGCTGATGGGCGGTCAGTTCGCATCAAACGAGACTGTGACTATTGTAGGTCTGAAGCTTCGTGCGATCGAGAACGTAAGGATCCTTGGACCGGTCCGCAAATCTTCTCAGGTAGAAGTATCTGCTACAGATGCTATCAAACTTGGAATGAAGGTTCCGGTTCGTGAATCCGGTGATGTGAAAGGCAGTGCTCCCGTTGCCATTGTAGGACCGAAGGGCGCAATTTATCTGAAAGAGGGATGTATTGTGGCTATGCGTCACATTCACATGTCTCCGAAGGATGCACAGGCTGCAGGTGTGAAAGACGGAGATATCGTTTCTGTTAAGGCTGACAATGAGCGCGGAACTATCTTTAATCATGTAAAGATCCGTGTAGACGACAGTTTTACTCTGGAAATGCATATTGACACTGATGAGGCAAATGCAGCAAAGATTGCCACAGGCAATACAGTTACTATTATTAAATAATATTCCTCCGAAAATCAGGGGATGCAGCACATGACAGGATCTTATGAGATTTATTGGGCCGCATCCCTAAAGGAGGATTAGGAAATATATTTATGCGGAGGCTCACATGATTGTAGGAAAAGTAGTTGGAAGCGTGGTATCCACGCGGAAAAGTGACAAATTGATCGGACAGAAATTTATGATTGTAGAGCCGGTGCATCATATGAAATCAGACCTCAGCCAGATCGTTGCTATTGATATTATCGGAGCAGGGATCGGGGAGTATGTATTGGTGGCACAAGGAAGCGCAGCAAGAATCGGCTGCGGCGAAGAAACAGCACCTATTGATGCGGCGATAGTCGGAATCATCGATGACGGTGCAGGATTGGAGTAACGCCATGGAAATCAAAGAATTACAGAAAATAATGCAGGACAATGGTGTGGCAGGTGCCGGCGGCGCCGGATTTCCTACCTATGCAAAGCTGACAGACAAAGCGGACACCATTCTCATGAACTGTGCAGAGTGCGAACCATTACTGAAGTTACACAGACAGTTACTGGAAAAGCATGCATATGAGATCATGAAAACCTTCAGCCTTGTTGCAGAGACTGTTGGTGCTCAGGATGCCATCATCGGAATCAAAAAATCTTATGTGCAGACGATCAAAGCACTTCAGCAGCATATTGAGGAATTCCCGAAGGTAAAAATCCATCTTCTTGATGAAGTTTATCCTATGGGTGATGAGGTTGTGCTGATCTATGAAGCTACCGGACGTGTGGTAAGACCAGGCGGACTTCCCATCGAGCAGGGAGTCATCGTATTTAATGTAGAGACTATCTATAATGTATATCGTGCCCTGGAAAAACAGATGCCTGTAACAGATAAATATGTATCTGTTGTTGCGGAAGTAAGCAAACCTGTTACCGTTCGCGTACCGATTGGATGTACACTGGATCAGGTAGTAGAGCAGGCGGGCGAGATTACCACAAAGGATGCCGTATATTTTGTCGGCGGACCTATGATGGGACGCATCGGCAGCGGTTCTGATCCTGTAACAAAGACAACAAATGCGATCCTGGTTCTTCCAAAGGATCATTGCATTGTAATGAAGAAGCAGAGAACTTCTTCCATAGATCTGAAACGAGCAGCATCTATTTGCTGCCAGTGTAATTCATGTACGGATCTCTGCCCAAGAAATAACCTGGGACATCCCATTGACCCGGCACGCTTTATGAGAGCGGCAGCCAATGGAGATTTCAGAGACCTGAATCCGTATCTGGATTCTCATTTCTGCTGTTCCTGCGGCGTATGCGAAATGTATGCATGCCCACAGAGTCTGGCTCCCAGAACTCTTCTTCTGGATATGAAAAACGGACTCCGAAAAGCAGGAATCAGACCGGCACAGGGAGTGGAACCAGTACCGGTACAGCCTTCCAGAGAGTATCGTAAGGTTCCGGAGGAGCGCCTGATGGCTCGCCTTGGTCTTACAAAATACGATAAGGATGCACCGCTGGATGAAACTCTGGTATCTATTCCGAAGGTAAAGATCCTTCTGAGTCAGCATATCGGTGCTCCGGCACAGGCAATTGTGAAAACAGGCGATGAAGTAACAAGAGGACAGATGATTGCCAAACCTGCCGACGGATTAAGCGTTGGCATCCACGCAAGTATCTGTGGTAAAGTAACTGAAGTAACAGACCGCTACATCATAATTGCAGCAAAGTAGAAAGGACGTGCAGAAAATGAGTAAAGCAATCGGAATGATTGAATTTAAAACAACTGCCACAGGCATCACAGCAGCAGATGCCATGGTAAAAACCTCTGACGTAGAAATCGTTGAGGCGCAGACCGTATGTCCGGGCAAATATATTGCAATTATCACTGGTGATCTCAGTGCGGTAAAGGCGGCTGTTGACGCAGCGGTTACAACTTACGAGGACAAATGTATTGACAGCTTTGTGCTTGGAAATCCTCATGAATCTCTGTTCCCGGCAATGTACGGGACTACAGTGATTGAGGACATCAGCGCACTTGGTATTTTAGAGACTTACGATGCGGCATCTATCATCGAGGCTGCAGATCAGGCTGCAAAAACAGCTATCGTAGATGTGATCGAGCTGCGCATTGCAAAAGGAATGTGCGGCAAATCCTTTATGCTGATCACCGGAGAGGTTTCCGCTGTGGAAGCATCCATCCAGAAGGCGAAAGAGCATGTTGCCGAAAAGGGCATGTATCTGGATTCTTCTGTGATCGCTCATCCGGACAGACGCATGATCGATTCTATTTTATAATTTATAAAAATAAAGTTCTCAAAAGGGGGCGGGAAAAATGCTGGCATTAGAAAGACGGAATCTTATCCTTGAGAAGCTTCAGACAGAAAAAAGAGTGGTGGTCAGTGAATTGAGCCAGCTCTATGATGTTTCAGAGGAGACCATACGCCGTGATCTGGATAAGCTTGAAAAAGAAGGGCTTGCCACAAAAAGCTACGGTGGAGCTGTCATTAATGAAAATGTGAGTATTGACCTGCCCTTTAATATTCGAAAAAACCAGAATGTGGCCGGGAAACAGAAAATGGCAGAGATCGTTGCATCACTGGTTCAGGACGGAGATCATATTTTTCTGGATGCAAGCACCACGGCAGTATTTATCGCCAAGGCGCTGAAAGAAAAAGAAAGACTTACGGTGATCACGAATTCTATGGAGATCCTGATCGAGCTTTCCGATGTATCCGGCTGGAATATAATTTCCACAGGCGGTGTAATGAAGGAAGGATATCTTGCTTTTCTGGGATCCAGAACAGAAGAAGCAATCCGGTCCTATTATGTGGACAAGGTGTTCTTTTCCTGTAAGGCGCTGGATCAGGAATGGGGGATTATGGAATCCCAGGAGGCTTTTGGCACCACCAAAAAAGCCATGCTTGCCTCCGGACGCCGAAAGATTCTGGTTGTTGACAGTACAAAATTTGATCAGACCGCTTTTTCTGTAGCCGGAAAACTGCGGGATTTAGATATGGTTGTAACAGACAAAAAGCCTTCTGAAAAGTGGCTTGCATGTTTTACAGATGCGGGGATCGAATGTCGTTATCCCCAGATACAGCCATAGAAAAGGAGCATCATATATGAAGACTTTTGAGATGAAGACAGTCATCCATTTTGGTGAGAATTCACTGGACAGGCTGAGAGATATTCCATATCAGAGAGTTCTGATCATCACAGATCCTTTTGTGGTTCAGAGCGATATGATCCATCTGATCACAGAGCCGCTGAATAAAGGCGGTAAGGACTATGATATTTTTCATAATGTAGTTCCGGATGCACCTGTAGATAAGATCGCAGACGGTGTTAAGAAGTTTTTGAGCTTTCAGCCGGATGTGGTCGTAGCAGTAGGCGGCGGTTCCGCGATTGACTCTTCCAAGGCGATCCGTGAATTTGCCCTGAAGATCAATCACTATGCAGATGTAGGACTGATTGCAATCCCTACGACCAGCGGTACCGGTTCGGAAGTCACTTCTTTTGCAGTTGTCAATGATACGGAGGCAAAGGTTAAATATCCTCTCGTTTCTGACAGTCTGACAGCAGATGAGGCGATTCTTGACGCAGAGCTGGTAAAAAGTGTTCCGCCTTCTATTACAGCGGATACCGGTATGGACGTGTTTACGCATGCGCTGGAATCTTATGTCAGCCTTGATCACAATGAGTTTTCTTCTGCACTGGCAGAAAAATCCATTGAGATCTGCGGTGTGTTCCTCCTGAGAGCTTATCTGGACGGAACAGATATGCATGCCCGTCAGAAAATGCATGTGGCATCCTGCCTTGCAGGACTTTCCTTCAATACGGCAGGACTTGGAATTACGCACAGTATGGCACATCAGCTTGGCGCGATGTTCCATATTCCTCATGGAAGAGCAAATGCGATGCTGCTTCCTCATATTGTAGAGTTTAACTCAAATATCAACAAACACAGCAGAAGTCAGAAAGAATATCTTCCGGCAGTGAAGAGATATGCAAATATCGCCCATATCCTGGGACTGAGTAATTACAATAAGGTAATGAGCGTCCGTTCTCTTGTAAACTGGATTCAGTTTATGCTGAAAGAGATGAACATTCCTCTTACTATTCAGGAAATCGGGACAATTACACCGGATGCATACTTTGCGGCAGTAGATAAAATGGCAGAGGCAGCTCTTGCAGATGCATGTACACCTACGAACCCCAGAGTACCGACCAAGGAAGATATTATCAGGATCTACACAAAACTGTGGTCCTTCTGATAAAGGAGAACAGGAGCTGTGAAAGACTTTTCTGAAAAGGTAGACACTATGAAAAGATCGAAAAGAATAGAGGCGCTGGATCGCCGGGCAGTGAATAAAGACGGTTTTATTGACGAATGGCCGGAGATGGGATTTGTGGCTATGCACAGTCCGTATGATCCGGAGCCTTCCATAAAAATTGAAGATGGTGTGATCACAGAACTGGACGGAAAGAAGAGAGAAGACTTTGACTTCCTGGACCAGTTTATTGCAGATTACGCGATCCGTACAGACAGGGCAGAGGTGTCTATGGCGGTTTCTTCTCTGGAAATAGCCAGAAAGATTGTGGATATCCATGTTTCCCGTAAGGAAATCCTGGAGATCGTATCCGGCATCACACCGGCGAAGATGGCAGAAGTTATCAACTGCCTGAACGTGGTGGAGATGATGATGGGTATGCAGAAAATGCGTGCCAGAAAGGTGCCGGGCAACCAGGCACATATCACCAATCTGAAAGATGATCCGGTACAGATCGCAGCAGATGCTGCAGAGGGAGCATTAAGAGGCTTCAGTGAAGAAGAGACTACCATGGGCGTGGCACGTTATGCACCGTTCAGCGCAATGGCTCTTCTGATCGGTTCTCAGGTTGGACGTCCGGGCGTCCTTACACAATGCTCCGCAGAAGAAGCGACGGAGCTGGAACTGGGTATCCGCGGACTGACGACCTATGCAGAAACTCTTTCCGTATATGGTACAGAAAAAGTATTTATCGACGGAGATGACACTCCGTATTCCAAAGCATTTCTGAATTCCGCCTATGCTTCCAGAGGTCTGAAGGTTCGTTTTACCTCAGGCGCAGGCAGCGAGGTTCTGATGGGAAGCAGCGAGATGAAATCCATGCTTTACCTTGAGTGCCGCTGTCTTTATGTAACAAAGGGAGCAGGAAGTCAGGGTATCCAGAACGGTTCCGTAAGCTGTGTTGGCGTAGCTGCCGGAGTTCCGGCAGGAATCCGTGAGATCATTGGTGAAAACCTTGTGGCAGCTCTTCTTGGTCTGGAATGTGCTTCCTCCAATGACCAGAGCTTTTCCAACTCAGATATGAGAAGGACTGCAAGGACTATGCTGCAGTTTATGCCGGGAACAGATTTTATCTTCTCCGGATATGCGGCAGAGCCAAACTATGACAACATGTTTGCAGGCTCCAACTTTGATGCAGAGGATTTTGACGACTATAATGTGATGCAGAGAGATATGCAGGTAGACGGAGGCCTTCGCCCGGTTACGGAAGAGGACGTGATCCGTGTACGCCGTACCGCAGGAAAAGCAGTTCAGGCAGTCTTTAAATATCTTGGACTTACCGAGGTGACAGATGAACAGGTGGAGGCAGTTACCTACGCGCACGGAAGCAAGGATACGCTGAAGCGTGATGCGGCAGCAGATCTGATGTCTGCAGACGACATGATGAAACGCGGCATTACAGGAGTTGATGTGGTAAAAGCTCTGGCAGAAAGCGGTTATACAGAGCTTGCGGAAAACATCCTGAACATGCTGAAACAGAGAGTGATCGGAGATTATATGCATACAGCGGCGATCCTGGACGAGCATTTCCAGGTAATGTCCGGTGTAAATACTCCGAACGATTATATGGGACCGGGAACCGGGTATCGTGTTTCCGGCAAGCGCTGGGAGGAGATCAAAGCGATTCCTCACAGGATCAATGTAAACGAATTTTAGGAGGTGCGCCATGGAAGTAAATGAACAGCTGATACGAGCCATTACTCAGGCAGTGGTGGAGCAGTTGCATAAGAATGGTGCACAGCCCCAGACACAGGCAGAAATGCAGCAGCCTTCCGGTACACAGGAACTTGCAGGCAGGACAAGAATGCGTCCGAAACATTCTTATGAGGGCGCGGCAAGGGCTGCCCAGGGAACCGATCCCAGGGAGATCGTGATCGGTGTGGGCGCAGCATTTCAGACAGAGATCAATAAGACCATGGGAGGAATTCCTCTGGATGAGGTACTTCGCAATGTAAAAGCAGGTATTGAGGAAGAGGGAATGACTTCTCGTGTAGTAAAGGTGCTGGATACCTCTGATGTGTGCTTTATGGCCCTTCAGGCAGCGAAGCTTTCCGGTTCCGGAATCGGAATCGGTATTCAGTCAAAGGGGACGACTGTGATCCATCAGAAGGATCTGTATCCTCTTTCCAATCTGGAGCTTTTTCCACAGGCACCGCTTATGGATCTGGAAACCTATCGTAAGATCGGACGTAATGCAGCCAGATATGTAAAGGGAGAGAAGGTAACTCCAATCGAGTGTACCAACGATCCTATGGTACGTGCAAAATATCAGGTGAAGGCAGCTCTTATGCACATAGTAGAAACTGAGCAGCTGGATCCGGAAAAAGGCATGATCGAATGGGAGGGAAGATAATGAGCAGCTATCCTTTAGGACAGAATGAAGCGGATACCATTACCTCCAAAACTGGCAAAAAACTTTCTGATATTACGCTGGATGAGGTAAAAAGAGGCAACGTACAGGCCGAGGATATCAAGATATCCCCGGAAATGCTGAAACGTCAGGGACAGGTGGCAAAAGAAGCGGATAATCCTCAGATGGAGGCGAACTTCCAGAGAGCTTCTGAACTTGCCAATGTGCCGGATGAAGTGATTTTAACAATGTATAACAAGCTGAGACCAAACCGTTCCACCAAAAAAGAACTTGTGCTCATGGCACAGGAACTTCTTGAAAAATACAGTGCACCGCACTGTGCAAAGCTGGTTTTGGAAGCGGCTGAAATTTATGAAAAAAGGGGAATTCTTCTTTGAAACTGATTGCTGGTGTTGACATAGGAAATTCCACAACTGAAGTATGTATCGGCAGCGTGGGAGAGGATGGAAGTTTTCATTTCCTCTCCTCCGCTTCCCGTATCACCACCGGAACTAAGGGAACACTTCCGAATGTTCACGGTATTAAAGCGGCTCTTATGGAGGCCATGGATCGAATCCGGCAGCCTTTGGAAGCCCTTGATTTAGTGCGCCTAAATGAGGCCGCACCTGTGATCGGTGATACGGCAATGGAGACCATTACGGAAACTATTATCACGGAATCTTCCATGATCGGCCATAATCCTTCTACTCCGGCAGGAGCAGGAGAGGCTGCAGGTTATCTGATTCATCTGGAAAATATCTGGAAAGGAAAACCAGGCGTACCCTACATAGCAGTGGCGGCAAATAAGTTTTCCTATGAAGAAGTGGCAGCCAGGCTGAACCAGCATATTCCGGAATTGGATATCCGGGGACTGATCCTCCAGGCAGATGAGGCTGTTCTGGTGGAAAATCGCCTGAACAGGCAGATTCCGATCATTGATGAAGTACGGCATATAGAAAGGGTACCGGAGGAAAAGCTGGCAGCGATCGAGGTTGCTCTTCCGGGAACAGGGATCCGTATGCTGAGCAATCCTTATGGCATTGCTACTCTTCTGGGACTGGATGCAGAGGAGACAAAGGCAGTTACCCCTATTGCCAAAAGTCTGATCGGAAAAAGAAGTGCGGTAGTGATCCGCACACCAAATGGAAATATCAGAGAAAACGTTCTTCCTGCAGGTGAGATCAATTTTCACGGCACGCAGGAAATCCGTGTGAATATCGATACCGGGGCAGATACGATCATGGACAGCCTCCAAAAAGCAGGCGATATCCGGGATATTGACGGACAGCAGGACACCAATGTAGGAAATATGCTGAGCCGTATTAAAAAAAGTATGACGGATGTTGCTGCAGAGGCAGATCATGAAGCAAGGATCACAGATATCCTTGCAGTAGATACCATGGCTCCGGTAGAAATTTCAGGGTCGCTGGCAGGCGAGACCTGTATGGAAAAAGCGGTGGGAATCGCCGCAATGGTAAAAACAAAGCATCTTCCTATGCAGAAGATCGCAGAGAGGCTGGAACAGGAACTGCATATAAAAGCAGTGGTAGCCGGTGTGGAAGCGGTAATGGCAGCCTTAGGCTCCCTGACGACACCGGGAACAAGACTTCCTCTTGCCATCCTTGATATGGGAGGCGGATCTACTGATGCTGCAGTGCTGGAAACAGACGGAAGTGTCCGCACGACACATCAGGCAGGAGCCGGAGAACTTGTGACCATGCTGATCCAGACTGAACTTGGGCTGGGAAGCCGTACTACGGCAGAACAGATCAAGAAATATCCGATGGGAAAAGTAGAAAGCCTTTTTCATATGAGACTGGAAAATGGTTCCATGCAGTTTTTTGAAGAATCCATAGATCCCAGATATTATGGACATGTGGTACTTCTTGCACCAGGCGAAATGCTGAAGGTGGAGGAAGATATCCCAATGGAAAAGATCCTGGAGGTGCGAAGGGAAGCCAAGCGCAAGGTGTTTGTGCGAAATGCCATCCGCGCTCTGGAAAAAGTGGCTCCGGATCATGATTTAAGAAAGATACCAAACGTGGTGCTGGTGGGAGGTTCGGCAGAGGATTTTGAAATCCCGGAGATGCTGACAGAAGCTCTGGCAGAGTACCGGATCGTCTGTGGACGGGGAAATATCCGGGGAACCGAGGGCCCGAGAAATGCAGTAGCCACAGGTTTGTTAATGTCATATTTAAGCAGCAGATAACGGAGGGGACATGATTGTAAATAAGCCAACTGTTATCATTTATACAAGAGATCCTGATGAGGATCTTCTTCGGGAGATCTGCGCAGGAATTGAGGAAGAGGGTGTCCTTTACGAAGTACATTCCGGAAAAGGAGACATGGATACACTTGCTTATGAAGCAGCCAAAGATTCCATGCTGGGTTCCGGAATCGGAATGGAGGGCCGGCGGATCGCCATGCAGATGGCAAGACTTCCAAAAGGAAAAAATGTATTTGAATTAAATAATCCCCGCTTCTGGCAGTGCAGGAATCTGGGGAGCAACAGTGCGAGAGCGGTAAAGAAAATGCCGTTTAAACCGATTTATACAGAAAATGGGGAGATGTCGTTATGAGCATTTATACAAAAGGCGGTGACAGAGGCACGACCAGTCTGGTCCGCACAAAAAATGTTTCCAAGTCAGACGACCGTATTCAGCTTGTGGGAACTATTGACGAGCTGACAAGCCATCTGGGACTTGTAAAAACAATGATCGAGGATGAAGAGACAATTCATCTGCTGGAAAAGATTCAGCGTATTCTGATCACGGTCATGGCAGGTGTGGCAGATCCTTATAATAAAGAATATAAGATTGATGAACATGAGGCAGAATTTCTGGAACAGGAGATCGACCGCATGGAAGGTCTCTTTCAGAGACCGAAGGAATTTATCCTTCCCGGTCAGTGCAGACTTTCAGCAGAGCTGGATATTGCCAGGACGGTTTCAAGGAGAGCAGAACGTGCTCTTGCAGCAGTCAGTGTGAAATTTGGCGCGGATAACGGTGCAAAGATTTTTATGAACCGTCTTGCAGATTATCTTTATGTGCTTGCAAGATATACGGATGCGAAGATGACTGAGAAGGTGGATAAGACAGTTTCTGAAGCAGCCAATGGTGGAAAAGAGGAAAAATCCATGGAACAGAATCAGAATCCTATAGCAAGTGAGGCTGTGATCCAGGAAGTATTAAAGCGAATGGGCGTACAGGGCAGGATCACATTGGACAGTGCAAAGCGCCTGATCGAAAAAATTGAAGAAGAGGCAAAGCGCAGAGGGAAAAAGGCGGTGATTGCTGTCTGCGGACCGGAAGGGAATCCGATTGCAGTCCATGTAATGGATGGAGCTTTTCTGGTAAGTTTTGATGTGGCGACCAAAAAGGCGTATACCTCTGTAGCAGTAAAAATGTCCACAATGGAACTGTCAAAGCTGGCGCAGCCGGGAGAAACCTTCTACGGAGTGGATAAAATGGACAATGGAAAGATCGTGATCTTTGCAGGCGGTGTACCGCTGAAAGTAGGCGACACCATTATCGGCGGACTGGGAATCAGTGGAGGAACAGGAGAAGAAGATCATAGTCTGGCAGAGTACGGACTGTCTGTTTTGAACGAAGTATTATAATTGCGAAAATAAAGATCAGGTGATAATTTCATCTGATCTTGTTTTATATAAAAAGATGTGAAGGAGGAACTGAAATTATGAAAACTGGAAAAAAAGCAGGAATATTTTGCGTGGCAGGTATACTTGCGGTGACCGCTCCATTTACTGTGTGGGCACAGGAACAGACAGATGTGGAAACTCTGGAGAGGCAGGCTCAGAATATAGAGGCTGATCCGGCTGAATCTTCAGAAGATGGGAATTCCGGATTCACCTATCAGGATTTACAGGGGCTGAGCTTTTCGTTCAGCAGCGGTGTCGGAGCATGGGAAACGGTGCTTACAATCCAGGAAGACGGAAACTTTGAAGGAAATTACCACGACACAGATATGGGAGACACCGGAGAAGGATATCCAAACGGAACTGTATATGTCTGTGATTTTTTCGGTAAATTTACAGAGCCGAAAAAGATAAACGAATACACCTATGCGGCTGAAATTCAGACTATGGTATATCAGAAAGAGCCGGAAACCTCGGAGATTATTGACGGTATGCGGAGAATCTACGGTGAAGCGTATGGACTGGAAGGGGCTGAGAGAATTCTGTTTTATACAGAGGGAGCGCCCATTTCAGAATTGCCGGAGGGGTACAGAGGCTGGACAGGTTATATGGATCTGAACAACCTTACAGAAACAGAACTTCCCTATATCGGACTCTATAATGAGGCGCAGGGAGAAGGATTTTCCAGTTTCCGAAATGAAGAAGTGGAAAGTGTGGGTTCGGAAGGCTCTTCAATTGACGCGGAACTGGCAGAGCTGGAAGCCAGAGAAGCAGAGCTGAACCAGAAAGCGGACAGCTATGCGGATCAGGCAACTCTCAATATAGCTGCGCAGGAAATCTATACTTTATGGGATGATGAACTGAATTCCATGTGGGCAAGGATCAGAGAAATTCTTCCGGCGGATGCCTTTGATGCTCTTACTCAGGAGCAGCTTGCCTGGATTGCGGACAAGGAAGCAGCTGTAGCAGCGGCAGTTGCGGAGATAGGCGGAGGCTCCATGAGCGCGTCCGTGGAATTTGGAAGAGGAGCCAGTATCACAAAAGAACGGGTTTATCAGCTGGCAGAATATCTGAGATAGAGAAAAGGAGGATCTGTGAATTCAGATCCTCTTGTATTTTCCGGGAGTGATTCCCTTATATTTTTTAAATGTCCGGATAAAATAGCTGAGATCATTAAAACCGTTCCGGTAGGCGATTTCTGTGATTGAATCATCCGTAGTGGACAGTTCATAGCAGGCTTGCTCGATCCTTTGATGGTTCAGATAATCCATGGGTGTCTGATGGGTCATTTCTGAGAAAAATCTGCAGAAATACTTAGGGGACATAGAGACGGATTCAGACAGCTGCTGCAGTGTCAGAGGGGAGGCATAGTTGTGTTCAATGAATTCCAGTACCTGCTTCAGCTGCAGGATTCTTTTGTAATCTTTCCTGGTTTTGCGCACCCCTTCCAGATAGTAATGTTTACCAAAAACGATACCGAAAAAGTGGTAAAATTGTCCAATCACTGTCAGCTCATACCCCTCTGGTTTCTGCCAGACAGCGTCAAAAATACTGTTTACAGTATCACAGACTTCCCGGTTTTGGCTTGTAAAATGGTGATAAACAAGAACCTCCTGATGGATGATCTTCTGCATATATCCGGCAGATACGGAATTGTGTTTTAAAAATGTATTGCCGTCAAATACAAGACACTGATAGACACAATCCTGAGGCATTCCGCTGTGAAGAATCCCGCTATGCACAAAAATGATATCTCCGGCATTGGCAGTGAAACTTTTTTCGTCTAAAGTGACGGTGAGAGTGCCTTCCAAAACACGCATAAGCTCATATTCCACATGCCAGTGATAAGACATGACATAGCGGGGATGAGTGGGATCGATATGATGAAATTCAAATGGAAACTCATAGGTTCCTCTTTTTCGGTTTTCGTTTCGGTCAAGATCATGCAAAGCAGCAGCCCCCTTTCACCAAATTTATAGAATTTTTATAGATAATACTGAAAAAGTGAATATTATACTATTTTT
>USDN01000073.1 GCA_900553515.1 uncultured Blautia sp.
TCAAGAAGCACATTTTTTATTAATAAAATATTTATTAATAATTTTAATTTTTATAAATAAAAATCCTTTTTTTGAGATGTTTTTTACAAAATCTCCTAAATATATCCAGCTTTTTCAGCTTTCCAGACGCTTTTATACCAAAAATTATTATTAATAATTTTTACCAGAATATTTATTTTTTTGTACTGGCATAGGCAGTTGTCCTGCGGGCGATTAATTTAGGAGTATATTCTATATTATACAGGCTGGTAGGCTGAGGACCTGTATAAAACTGATCGTTAGTAGTGATCTTGCGGATGATGATATCGCAGGCATCTCTTCCCTTCAGTGCAACAAAATGATCAATAGTGGTAAGAGAAAGTCTCCTGATACCGGAGTAAAAAATATTATCGCATCCGATCACAGATACATCTTTTGGCACCCGGATCCTGGATTTTTCCAGAGCATCAATGGCACCTATCGCCATCATGTCATTCTGACCTGCAATAGCAGTAAAATGCCTTCCTTCTTTCAAAAGATCCATAGTAAGCTGGTAACCCATGGTGTACTCAGAGTCCATTCTGGGAATCTGCCTGTCAATAGATTCATCAGCCGCCTTGATCAGCACATGGCCTTCAAGACCATCTCGTTCAAATTCTTTTACAAATCCATCGATCCTTCGTGATCTCTGCCACTGTCTCCTTGTCAGAGGAGGCGTGATAAATGCCACATCTCTATGCCCCAGATCCAGAAGATGGCGGGCCATCAGCCGTCCTACCATAGTGTTATCCTGATTAATGGCATCTACAGTAGTCGTCTTTTCTTTGTTGCTGATGATCACAAGAGGAATCTCTCTTGCAGTTTCTTCCACTTTTTTCTGAAAATCCGGATGTGGATTACATGCGTAAATGATCCCCTGAGGCTGTATAGTACGGATCATACGAAGATACTTTTCCTCAAGCCCGGCATTTCTCTGGGTATTGCAGATAAAAACACCGTATCCCTTTTCATTGGCAACGGCCTCAATTCCCTGAAGAAGCAAAACATAATATGGGCTTGTCAAAGTTGGACAAAATACCACGATCAGTTTTTCTTTTTTATTATCTTTGTGCTTTCTTCCTCGAGGCAGCTCATAGCCAAGCTCTCTGGCAGCCTGTTCCACACGCTCCACAGTTTCTGCCGAAAAGGAAACATTGTTCCTGCGGTTCAGGATCATAGATACTGTTGCCTGAGAAACCCCGGCTCTTTCAGCAACCTGAGAGGAGGTTATTTTTTTCTTTGCCACCGGCTTCTCCCTCTTTTCTCTGCCTCATTGAGGATCACAGTTCTACTCTGCCCTCCAATGCACGCAGCAGTGTCACCTCATCAATATACTCCAGATCTCCGCCCACCGGAACACCGCTTGCGATCCGGCTGACTTTGATCCCTGTAGGTTTGATCAGTTTACTGATATACATTGCCGTAGTCTCACCTTCAAGACTTGAATTGGTAGCAATGATCACTTCTTTTACATCTTTCTGCAGTCTCTGCATCAATTCTTTCAGACGGATATCATCCGGTCCGATCCCCAGCATAGGAGAGATTGCCCCATGGAGCACATGGTATACGCCCTCATATTTGCCGGTTTTTTCATAGGCAGCCAGATCCCTGGTATTTTCTACCACCATAATGGTTGACGGATCCCGGCGGGGATTGCTGCAGATAGGACAAAGTTCCTGGTCTGTCAGTGTACAGCAGTTTTTACAGTAACGGACTTTTTCTCTTGCTCCTGTAATAGAAGACGTCAGCTGCTCCACCTGATCCTTGGGCATGTTCATAATATGAAAAGCAAGTCTCTGAGCAGATTTTGCTCCGATTCCCGGAAGATGAGAAAGCTGTTCGATCAGTTTATTGATATGAGTACTATAGTATTCCATCAGAATGGAAAGCCTCCTCCAAGACCACCAAGACCGCCTGCAAGCTTGGACATCACTGCTGAAGACTCTTCCTCTACTTTTCTCAGAGCCTCATTAGTTGCTGCTACGATCAGATCCTCAAGCATCTCAATGTCATCCGGATCTACAACCTCTTCAGAAAGTTTTACCTTTGTGATCTCTCTCTTTCCGGAAACAGTCACTTCAACAGCTCCACCGCCTGCTGCAGCTGTAAATTCCTTTTCTTCCAGAGCTTTCTGATTTTCTTCCATCTGGCGCTGCATCTTCTGCGCCTGTTTCATTAAATTATTCATGTTCCCCGGCATTCCCATACCTGGAAACCCTCCACGCTTTGCCATATTTATCTTCCTCCTGATTTTTTACTTTTATATCTACTCTACTATATTTTATTGTTTCCTTTGTGTCAATATGTTTGGAGTCAGGACACACTTTCCGGCTCTTCCTCCACCACAACATCCATATGGATATTTTCGCGGATAGCCTGGTCCACAGTAATATTAACAAGGTTTGTCTGCTGATGATCTTCTGCCACCAGCATATGAAGTTCCACTGTTTTTCCCGTCTGTCTCTCTATGATCTGCTTCAGTTCCCGGCAGGCATCTGAATCATCCGGGTAATTTCTTCCAAGAGGTGTCTGAAATTCCACATACAGTACAGGCTCACCTGTCTCCCCATTATATTTAGGAATAGATTTCAAAAGAGCCTGTTTAAAAGCCGCTGTAGTCTGCCCCACAATCACCTTCCAGCCGGCAACAATCTTCTGCAGATCTTCCGGAGCTGCTTTCTGGGGCTTTTTCGGTTCGGAAACTGCTTCCGGTATTTCTCCGCCGCCTGCTTCCGGCACCTGCTGGACGATCACCTGACGGGCAGGGGCTTCATCCATACGCTTTTCCAGCACCCGGAGACGATCCAGAACAGAATCCATATTTGTTTCCATAGCCGGACGGCAAAGCTTGATCAAAGCAATCTCCACCAGGATCCTTTTCTGCGTGGCAAAACGGATCTGACTGGAAAGCTCAGAAAAAATACGGATATAGCGCATCAGAGTATCCACATCTGTCATTTCGCTTTCTTCTTTCAGAAGCTTCAGATTTTCAGAAGAAACATCAATTGCGTCCTCTGGATTTTCGGAAGTTTTCACCAGAAGAAGATTTCTCATATACCAGGTAAAATCTGCCACAAACTGTCCAAGTTCTCTTCCTCCTACAATCAGGTCTTCCAGAATATGGATAGAACCTGTTACATTTCCTGCAAGAACCTGTCTTAAAAGGCTGCTGAACACTTCTGTATCTACCGCTCCCAGCACCTCCAGAACCTTATCGTATGTGAGAGTCTGTCCCAGATAAAAAGCGATACACTGATCCAAAAGACTCAAGGCATCTCGCATGGATCCGTCTCCTGCCTTTGCCACATAGCGGACAGCTTTTTCCTCTGCCTCCACCCCTTCTGCTTTCAGCAGCTCTGTAAGACGTGCAGCAATCGTATCAATAGAAATCCTGTGAAAATCGTACCTCTGACATCTGGACAAAATAGTAATCGGTATCTTGTGGGCTTCTGTAGTCGCAAGAATAAAGATCACATAGGAAGGCGGCTCCTCCAGCGTTTTTAAAAGAGCATTAAATGCTCCTGTAGAAAGCATATGAACCTCATCGATAATATAAACTTTATATTTCCCTTCTGTGGGACGATAGGTCACTTCCTCCCGGATCTCACGGATATTATCCACACCATTATTGGAAGCGGCATCGATCTCTATCACATTCATAGATGTACCGGCCTGTATTGCTCTGCACATCTCACACTGATTGCAGGGACTGCCGTTTACCGGATTCTGACAGTTTACTGCCTTGGCAAGGATTTTTGCCACAGTTGTCTTACCGGTTCCTCTGGTACCGCAGAACAGATATGCATGACCAATACGCTCTGCCTTGATCTGATTGGTCAAAGTAGTCACAATATGGTCCTGCCCTTTTACGTCGTCAAAATTATCGGGCCTGAATTTTCTGTACAGGGCAGTATAGCTCATAGCTCTTTCTCCTCTCATGGCAACGAAAAGGATGCTGCAAAGCAGGCAGGCTCCGTCTGCAGCACCCTCAGTTGTTATTTTTTATTTTATTGCTTCAGTTTCCGGATCAGTCGCCAAAACTGATGCCGATCTGTTTGGCAGCCTTTACTGTCTGGTCTTTTGGAGATACCATCTTCAGTTTTCCTGCACATTCTGCCAGAGGAACACGTTTGATCTTACCGTCAACAATACCGATCATAACGCCATACTCCTCATCAAGAATCGCTTCTGCAGCACCTGCGCCGATCCTGGTTGAAAGCACACGGTCATAAGGGCAGGGCTGTCCGCCTCTCTGAATATGCCCCGGAACTGTAACACGAACTTCACTTCCGATCTCCTTAAATATCTGATCAGCGATCTCATAGGAAACAGACGGGTATTTCTTTGCCCTTGCTTCCAGTTTTTCTTTATATTTTTTCTTTGGAAGCTTGGCATCCTCTTTGGATATCGCACCTTCAGCTACTGCAAGGATCGTAAATCTCTTGCCTGCCTTATTCCTTCTCTGAATAGCTTCTGTAACCTTCTTAATATCATAAGGGATCTCAGGGATCAAGATGATATCTGCTCCGCCTGCCAGTCCTGCATGAAGAGTAAGACTTCCCACTTTATGTCCCATGATCTCTACAATAAACACACGTCCATGTGAAGTAGCTGTAGTATGGATGCAGTCAATTGCATTGGTAGCAATATCCACGGCACTCTGGAAACCAAAAGTCATATCTGTACCAAAAATATCATTATCAATCGTCTTTGGCAGGTGAATGACATTCAGCCCTTCTTCTCTTAAAAGATTCGCTGTCTTCTGGGTACCGTTGCCGCCCAGGATTACCAGACAGTCCAGGCAGAGCTTATAGTAAGTCTGCTTCATAGCCTCTACTTTATCAAGTCCCTTCTCATCCGGAACCCGCATCAGCTTAAACGGCTGTCTTGAAGTTCCAAGGATTGTTCCGCCCTGGGTCAGGATACCAGAAAAATCTTTTGAAGTCAGCATACGGTATTTTCCGTAGATCAGTCCTTTATAGCCATCATCAAAACCATAAACCTCCAGATCATCTACCGCATTGGACAGTGCCTTTACCACACCTCGCATAGTAGCATTCAAAGCCTGGCAGTCGCCGCCGCTTGTCAGTAATCCGATTCTTTTAATCATAATTGACGCACCCCGCTTCGCTTAATAATTTTACCCTATTATATAATACTTTTGCCCCTCTTGACAAGACTGCAAAAATCGTCTATACTTAAATTCCGCGCAGCCGGGGAGTTAGCGGTGCCCTGTACCTGCAATCCGCTACAGCAGGGGTGATGCCAATCTGAGGCTTGTATCTTGTGGAGCTGCCCTTTATAAGTGGCGTTGACGTTTGGGTCTTACGCAACAGGACTCTATGAACCGTGTCAGGACAGGAATGTAGCAGCACTAAGTAGAATCTCCTGTGTGCCGTGAGGGTGCCTGGGCTGAGTTAACTGTAGAGGTAACGTCTGTGAGACCATTCCGAGGTGCGGCGCGCGAAAGAAGAGGATTGTGGAACGTCTGTGAGGACGTTCTTTTTTTGTGTTAAAAAAGATTTCTGCAAAATGGGGCGGGCAAATTACGGGAATGCTTTTTCAAACAGGCTCTGGCGCGGTACGCCCCAGGCAAACAAAAAGACACATATTGTATCAGGGCTGTGAATGTGTTGTTCACGCCATTTTTACAATATGTGTCCTATTTTTAGTTTGCTATTCTATTTTGAATGCAAGCTGTGAAAAATCATTTGCACAGCTCCGCTACGACCTGATTGATCACCTTGCCGTCAGCCTTGCCCTTCAGCTCTGGCATAATAGTCTTCATGATCTGTCCTTTGTTTCCAGAAGCGATCAGGTCTGCATGTTTCTCTGTAAGGTAAGCCTTGATCTCAGAAGCGTCCATCAGCTTTGGAGCGTATTTCGCAATCACATCATATCTTGCCTGATATTCATCTTTCAGATCCTGTCTGGATTCCGGACAGGTGTCGATCTGCTCTTTCACAGATTTCAGCTCTTTCAGGATAACACGGTCAACCAGTTCGCCACTGATATCGTCACGGCAGCCTTCGTCGATTGCCACCTTCTTCACTGCGGAAATCAGGGAAGAGACTGCATCCTTTGTTACTTTATCCTTTGCTTTCATGGCAGCTACCATGTCTTTTCTCAATGCTTCAAGTTCCATTGTATTTTCCTCCTGTCATTTTCTATGTGGTTGTTTACATAATGTTCCACAACGTTCCATCAAATCATAATTCTTTCATCCTGTGGCATTTCAGACGACTTGATGTATTTTTTGCTTTGTTTTTTATCATACCACTAATTTTCTGATTTTCCAACCTGCTCTGCCAAAGATTTTTTCAGCATTTTCTTCTTTTCCCGAAGCTCGCGAAAAAAATCGGAAAGCATGATGGAACACTCTTCCTGAAGGACACCGCGGATTACTTCTACCTTGTGGTTAAAGCCATCCATTTCCAAAAGATTCAGCACAGAACCGGCACATCCTGCTTTTGGATTCATGCTGCCGATAACCACACGGTCAATTCTGGACTGCATAAGCGCTCCGGCGCACATCTGGCAAGGCTCTAAGGTTACATACATCGTGCAGCCTTCCAGTCTCCAGTCTCCTAATTTTTTGCTTGCCTTTTTAATCGCGTTCAATTCTGCGTGAGAAAGGGTATTCTTGTCCGTGTTTCTCCGATTATAGCCTCTTGCAATGATCTGCCCGTTGCAAACGATCACACAGCCAATTGGCACCTCTTCCAATGCCCGGGCTTTCTTTGCCTGGCGAATTGCCTCTTTCATATAACGTTCCTGATCTGTAAGCATTTTTTACCTTTACTTTCTACTACTTTATGGTGAATCTCGGCATTTTTGCCGCTGCGCTGTCATTTTCATTTCAGGCGCCGCAGCGGCAATAGCTTTATTATAGGCAGTTCGCACAGGGATGTCAATTTTAACAACCGGCAGGTGGATCAATCGCACGGTACCAGTACCCTCCCCTGCCTTTTTTCACCTTGATACAGTTGCTTTCTTTGAAGCAGGAAAAGCCGAACATGCCTGCCATAAACTGTTCCTGCTGGTCGTAGCTTCCGGGTACACCAAGTATGTACCGGCCATTTGATCTGTGGCACAGAAGGAGATGTCCGAAATTGTAGTATCCGTATTGCAAAAAACGGTTGTTGCGAAGGGCGCATTGTCTTCTTGGAAAATGGACCAGATCCTGGGGTGTAATTTTCCAGCACTGGTTCAGATCGCTGTCTTGGAACGGGCAGAAGGGCTGACCAAATGGGAGTGCTATGGTTTTCTCCTTTTCCTCTTGTTTTGTATTTACTCTACAGGTAATTTTTTGCTCTGCTTCCCATATTCCCCCCACGGTTGGCTCATCTTTTGCTTGTGGTTCATCACTTATCATTTCTTCTGCTTCCAGCAGATCATCCTGCATTTGTTCCACCACATCCTCCACTTCATGCCTGTCATCTAAATCAGGTGTGGAATCTGTTTCCGGCTTGCTTTCATTCTCCAGCTTTTCTTCTGCTTTCTCTTTTATTATTTCACATACGGTACCAGTTTCTTCTTTCTTTATTATACTTTCCTTAAAATTCTCCGGGCGGATTGTCTGGTCATCCCACTCTGTTCCAAAAAAGCCTCCCGATTCTGTAAGCAAAATCATACCTCCCATTTTTTCCAGAGGAATTCCCGAGCCCCCCATATCCGTTCCGTCTGTTTCCACCAGACATTCGATTCTATTTGCCTCCGTTTTGCAGCTGCCCAGCAAAATTCCATTCATCAGTCCCTCTTTTCGCACAAATCCATATACTTTGCACACTTCTCCTGCTGCCAGGTTTCCTACCTGAAGATGTGGTTCAATTGTACACATGTGATTTCTCATTTCCACCTTCATAAAGCCACAATTATCTTCCTTTTTCCCTTTTCGGTATTCATATACATATGCGATAAAACGCCGATATCCCACCAACTGACGCCCTCCCCTTTTTATGCATCTCACTCATTAATGTATATGAAAAAACAGAATTTTCATTCATAAAAACGCATTCTGTTTCACTTGGAACATCTGTTCAAATGAATTAATTTAATTGCCTCTCCCCAAATAAGACCTGGTTAATTTCAATTCTTTTTGAAATTTTTTGAATTTTTTCAATTTTTCTGTTGACAAGCCAGTATATTCTATGTATAATATCACTTGCAGTTGACGAAGTGTGGCTCAGTTTGGTAGAGCGCTGCGTTCGGGACGCAGAGGTCGTGGGTTCGAATCCCGTCACTTCGACTACTTGGCAGGGGCGCCGAAATTCTTGAGGAATCAAGGGTTTCGGTGTTTTTTTATGTTTAAATTTTCTTCTTTTTTCGAAAGCTATATTCCATTTTAACTATTTAGGTATAGAAATATTTATTTTTTGTGCTAAAATATCTTTATCAGGCAGAGAGGATTTTCCTCTCCCAGAGTTTGTTGAAACAAGCTCTAACACAAAAGCAAAATACCATAAAAGCACCAGGAGGATGAACATGAAAAGAAAAAGAAAAAGAAATTTGTATCATTTATGGTTTTGTTTTGCCATGCTTCTGTTTCTGGCGGTTCCTTTTAAAGTAAAGGCGGAAACTGCCACAACGCCAGTAAGCATTTCTGTACAATATGGACAGACAGAAGCACGAACAATTCTGAATATGATCAATGAAATGCGTACAAGCAGCACAGACGCATGGTATTGGAAGCAAGACGATACAACCAAAACATATTGCACAAATCTGCAGCCATTGCAGTATGATTACGATCTGGAAAAAACAGCTATGCAAAGGGCCGCTGAAATTGCAATTATTTATTCCCATACACGTCCAAATAACAAAGACACCTTCTCCGCCTTTTATGAAAATTCAGTATATTATACTTATGCAGGCGAAAATATAGCTGCGGGATATGGAACTGCTGACAGTGTCAACGACGGCTGGAGGGAAGATAACGAGCTTTACGCCGGTCAGGGACACAGACGAAATATGCTTAATTCTAAATTCAACTGTGTCGGAATCGGTCATGTATACTACAATGGCTTTCACTATTGGGTGGAAAATTTTGCATACAGAGATAAAGTTAATACCACCCCTGTAAGTGCAGACAACACAGAAACTACCCTTACAATTCCAGTTGCAACATCAAAAATTTCTAATTTTAATATTACTTTTGACAAAGATGAGTATTCTTTAAAAACAGGTGAAAGCACTTCCATTTCCGTATCAGATCCAACGATTTCCGTTTTCGGACACTGGGGTTCCAGATTTGTTTTTGTGACTGATACCCCAGATCTAACAATTGCTGATTCGACAGTCGCTACCCTTTCGGGTTCCATAACTGGAATTTCTGAAGGCGATACTACAATTAGTGCTTCTCTTTACGGTCTTACCGCGCACCAGACAGCTGCTGTCAAAGTACATAATTGTGAAAATCACTGGGACGATGGAAAAATAACCACACCCCCCACCTGCACTAAAACTGGCGTAAAACAATACACCTGCACAATCTGCAGCGAGACTAAAACAGAAGAAATTGCTGCATTAGGTCACGATTACAGTTCCGACTGGACTATTGATACCGCTGCTGCCTGCGAAACAGTCGGCAGCAAGAGCCATCACTGCACACGCTGTGACAGCAAAAAAGATGTAACTGAAATTCCTGCTTCCGGCAAGCACACCTGGAATAACGGTGTAATCACCAAACCTGCAACAATTGCAGAAGAAGGCGTAAAAACATACACCTGTACTATTTGTGGTGTAACGAGAACTGAGACAATTGCCAAGCTTCCAATGCCAACCGTGACTCCGGTTCCAACAGCCACACCAACACCGGCAATCACTTCTGCCCCAACTGTAACACCGACTCCATCCGTTTCAGTTGGAACAAAAATTACAGATAAAAAAACTGGAAACATATACAAAGTTACAAGCAGCCGTTCTTCCAGCCAGACAGTTGCCTTTATTGGAAATAAAGTAAAAACCAGTGTCATCATTCCAACTACAATAAAAATAAAAGGTGCCACCTACAAAGTAACTGAAATTTCCACCAATGCTTTCAAAAATAACCGTAAGCTGAAAAAAGTGGTAATTGGTCAGAATATTGTAAGAATAGGTAAAAATGCATTCTACGGCTGCAAAAAACTTACTTCCATTACCATCAAATCCAGCCGGCTTACATTAAAGAACATTGGCAAAAACGCATTCAAAAATACAAGTCCAAAAGCTACTGTAAAAGTTCCGAAAAAGCAGAAAGCTCTTTATAACCAGATCCTTAAGAAACGGGGACTTAATAAAAAAGCTAAAGTCAAATAAATAATCTTTAAAACACAAAGAACCGGATTCCGCAAAGTGCTGGATATCCGGTTCTCTGTATTTTTCCGCGAGAGCTGCTTTATTTACTCCACCGACTCGGCTGTTCCTGGCAGATCCGGTTCCACTGGCAATCGCCGCAGATTTTCGTTCTTTTTCCCGTTTCAATGATTTTTTTCTGTACTGCTTCGGTAAATTCCGGGAATGCAAGTTTCTGACCTTCTTTTAAGCCGCATTCTGCCAGCACTGCATTGTCATATCTTTTCACCTTCTCGGCTGCCTCGCAGATTCCCTGGCTATTGTTTGGACAGGCTGAGCAGATTTCGTCAGTTTTTACTGTGAGACAAACATCTGCCCCTTTTGTAAAAAGCTCCAGCATTTCCTGCATATGGGCTGTAAATCCAGTGCTGTAGCCATTTCCGATAAAAAACGCCAGGCACATCCCGTGGTGAGGGCGAATGGGATATGTCTGACGTTCTTTTTTACTGCATTGGTACAAGCTTACGTACCCTTCTGGACAAAACAAATGCCAGAGCGATCTTTACAAGGTCAGGAATGATAAATGGAATTACGCACCAGCCCAGTACGGTTCCAAGTCCGACAGCTCCGGAGGTTCTTGTATATACAACCATGAACCAGATAGTTCCCATTGCGTAGCAGACAATCAGTCCGACTACCATGGAAAGAATCTGAATAACAGGCTTTTTGCCCCAGAGAGATTCCATAGCCCACATTACCAGGGCGGAGAAAAGAAATCCGATGATGTAACCGCCGGTATTGTTAAGAAGAATACCAAGTCCTCCTGAAAATCCTGCAAATACAGGAACACCAATAGCTCCAAGTAAAATGTAAACCAGTACAGCCAGGCTGCCTCTCTTTCCGCCAAGCACACCAACAGCCATAAATACACCAAATGTCTGTAATGTAAACGGCACTGTCATTGGAATGGAAATCCAGGAACAGATTGCGATCAGTACGGCGAAAATAGCTATGTATGCCAGGTCGTATGTTTTTGTCTTTGTTGCGGTTACGGTACTCATATTCTCCTCCTCGAGTAAATATTATTTTTGTCAGATACAATCTAACACAGTTACGTTGCAATTGTCAACCTATTATTTGTTTTTGGTTTACAATTCTCTTCGTGAAGAATCTGGACATGTTTCCCGCATACGTGCTATACTTCTGTAAAATGGAGGATTAAAAAATTGTGTCAAACATATAGAATTGCAATTTGTGATGACCTTGCCACAGACAGAAATTATCTTTCTTCTCTGTGCGAAATATGGGGCAGTCATAACAGTTATCATATACAGATTTCAGAATTTACATCAGCCGAAAATTTTTTGTTTCATTATGCCGAGAAAAAAGATTTTGACATTCTTCTCCTTGATATAGAAATGGGCGCCATGGATGGTGTTACCATGGCAAGGAAGCTGCGGCAGGATAATCAGACCGTACAAATTATATTTATCACCGGATACGCAGACTATATTTCTGACGGATATGAAGTAGATGCCCTTCACTATCTGATGAAGCCCATACAAGAAGAGAAGTTCTTTACAGTTCTTGACCGTGCAGTCACAAAGCTTATCAAGAATGAGAAGGTTCTTAACATAATCAGTCAGGGTGAGATGATTCGTCTGCCCATCTGTCAGATCAATTATGCAGAGGTAAACAGCAATTATATTACGATTCACAGTCAACAGACTATCACCCTGAAAATGACCTTAAGCGAATTGGAAAAAAAGCTGGATTCTCATTTTTTCAGAGCGGGACGTTCTGCTTTGGTAAATCTAAAAAAAATCAGCCGGGTTACAAAAAAAGAGATTTATTTGCAGGATGGAAGTATAATCCCCCTTCCACGCGGCGCTTATGAGAAGGTTAACCGGGCAATCATTAATATGGACTGATTTGGGAGATTAAAATGCATTTATTTTCGAAAAAAGCAGCTAAAAAAATGGCTGCATATCAGAAGGAACTGATTGAAACTCACTATCAGGAGGTTGATAATATGTACCGCCAGATGCGAGGCTGGCGCCATGATTATCGCAATCATATCCAAACAATGAAGGCTTATGCAGCCACAGAAAACTGGGACGCAATCAGACATTATCTCGATCTTCTTGACAAGGATCTTACCACAGTAGATACTGTGATAAAAACCGGAAATGCCATGACAGATGCTATTTTAAATTCTAAAATATCACTGGCACGGTCCAAAGATATTCAGGTAATTGCAGATGCTGACATTCCTGTTAAGCTGAATTCCTCTGAAATTGATCTTTGCTGTATTATTGGAAATTTATTCGACAATGCCATAGAAGCCAGCCTGCAGCTTCCCAAAGAAAAACGACTGATCCGCATTTATATGGACATGAAAAACACGCAGTTATACATTTCTTTCACTAACTTTACAGCGGGAAAGAAGTTGAAAAAACAGGGAAATCTTTTTAAAAGTACAAAAGGTGATGGTCATGGTCTGGGGCTGATCCGTATTGATGATATAGTAAAGCGATCTGATGGATATATCAGCCGAAACAGTGAAGAGGGCGCCTTTACCACTGAGATTTTACTGCCCCAGTTATAATTCATCCCCCGAAACATGCAATTCATCCCCGGTTTAATCCGGGGATATTTTTTCTGGTAAAATCATATTAAGAATCTTTTTAATGATACCAGAGTCAAAAGGTCAAAAAGCCGATGCAAGCTCGCTTGCAAGAGGATTTTTGACCTCTTGACCCGCCAAAAACATGAGTAAGTAGCCA
>USDN01000074.1 GCA_900553515.1 uncultured Blautia sp.
TGGGAGAAGATGTGGATCTGGCACAGATCGCTCAGACTACAGCCGGATTTACCGGGGCAGATCTGGAAAACCTTCTGAATGAGGCTGCTATCATGGCGGCGAGAGAAAACCGCAGCTATATCATGCAGCAGGATATTAAACATGCCTTTATTAAGGTAGGCATCGGAGCTGAGAAACGCAGCAAAGTGATTTCTGAGAAAGAGAAAAAGATCACCGCTTATCATGAGGCGGGACATGCGATCCTGTTTCACGTTCTTCCGGACATGGATCCGGTTTATACCATTTCCATTATCCCAACAGGAATAGGAGCGGCAGGATATACCATGCCTCTTCCGGAAAATGATGAGATGTTCAATACAAAAGGAAAAATGCTCCAGGATATTACCACTCTTCTGGGCGGACGTGTGGCAGAGGAAATCATTTTCGGAGATATCACCACCGGTGCTTCCAATGACATTAAACGTGCTACCAGCACAGCACGCTCTATGGTGATGCAGTACGGTATGTCTGATAAGATGGGACTGATCGCCTATGGAGACGAAGGTGACGAGGTATTTATTGGAAGAGATCTTGCACATACAAGAAGTTATAGTGAAGAGGTTGCCAAGGAGATCGATCAGGAGATACATGACATTATTGATGGCTGTCATCAGCGGGCAAAGGAGATCATTCTCCAGCATCAGGATGTCCTTCATAAATGTGCAGCCCTTCTTTTAGAGAAGGAAAAGGTGCAGCGAGACGAGTTTGAGGCACTTTTTACAGAATAAATTTTATAAGTCTAAAATGAGCATGTACAATATAGCTAAAATACCATATACATTTTTGTGAACTTTGTGCACACTTATTTGTTGACTCATGCTATTATATATATCGTAAAAACCCCCCAATACATTATATAGTTTTTGCTACACCCCATAAGAAGAAATACCTTCTCCAAAAAAGCCAGCCTATCCCGCTGGCTTTTTTACTGCCCAAAAACAGGGCTTTTTTTGTTGTAACTTTGTTAAAATTAAGATAGAATAAACATATGCTTAAATTAAAGGGGAACGAGTTATGAGGCTTGAAAAAGAGGATGTAATGAAAAAAATGCAGTATATTCTCAATATGCGTGCAGCGTTAAATAAAGATGCTTTTTTCAGTGATGGAACAAAGTATTATCGAAACCCGTCAGAGCCGGAGGCAGGCGAAAATGTAATGATCAGCTTTCGGACACAGAAGAATAATGTGGATTCTGTATATCTTGTATCAGAAGGTGTAAGATACAAGATGAAAGTATACAAAACATTGAAGGGTTTTGACTATCATGGTGTAAAGATCACCATGCCGGACAAAGTCTTTCGCTATTATTTTGAGATCCATTATGGCTGGATCACCTGTTACTACAACAGTATGGGAGTCAGTACGGAAATCCAGGAGAGAGATAATTTTGAGATTTATCCGGGATATCATACACCGGATTGGGCAAAAGGTGCTGTTATGTATCAGATCTATGCTGACAGGTTCTGCAATGGAGATCCGGATAATGATGTGCAGACCGGAGAGTATTCTTACCTGGGAGAACATTGCCAGCAGGTACAGGACTGGGGAAAGATACCGGCGGTTATGGGGGTCAGGGAGTTTTACGGAGGTGATCTGAAGGGGATCATCGACAAGCTGGATTATCTGAAAGATCTGGGGGTTGAGGTGGTATATCTGAACCCTATCTTCGTATCTCCAAGCAACCATAAATATGACTGTCAGGATTATGATTATGTAGATCCTCATCTGGGAAAGATCGTAAATGACAGTGATGAACTTTTGAACCCCGGGGACAGAGATAATTCACACGCAGGGAAATATATCCGGCGTGTAACAGAAAAAGAAAATCTGGAAGCCAGCAACAGACTGTTTATTAAATTAGTAGAAGAACTGCATAAAAGGGATATGAAAGTGATCCTGGACGGTGTGTTCAATCACTGTGGATCCTTTAATAAATGGATGGACAGAGAGCGGATCTATGAAGGGCAGGAGGGATATGAACCCGGAGCATATATTTCTGCCGAAAGTCCTTACCGGTCTTTTTTTAATTTTCACGATGAAAATGCGTGGCCATATAATAATTCCTATGATGGCTGGTGGACTCATGAAACTTTGCCAAAATTGAATTATGAGGGTTCCAGGAAACTGTACGACCATATTTTAAAAGTAGCTGAGAAATGGGTGTCTCCGCCCTTTAATGCAGATGGGTGGAGACTGGATGTGGCTGCAGACCTGGGATTCAGCAACGAATTTAACCATCGTTTCTGGAAGGATTTCCGGAAAGTAGTCAAGGCGGCTAATCCGGATGCCCTGATTCTTGCAGAGCACTATGGAAATCCGGAAGGATGGCTTCAGGGAGACGAGTGGGATTCTGTGATGAACTATGATGCTTTTATGGAGCCGGTGACCTGGTTCCTGACAGGTATGGAAAAGCACAGTGATGAATACCGGGAAGACCTTTATGGGGACAGCAATGCTTTTATCGGCGCTATGATGCACCATATGCGCTTCCTTCATATGTCAGCTCTTCATACGGCTATGAATGAGCTTTCCAACCATGACCACTCCCGTTTCCTTACCAGAACAAACCGGAGAGTGGGAAGGATTTCCTATGCAGGACCGGAGGCAGCTTCACAGAATATCAATAAAGCAGTAATGAGAGAGGCTGTGGCAATCCAGATGACCTGGCCTGGAGCTCCTACTGTTTATTATGGAGATGAGGCAGGTGTATGCGGATTTACGGATCCGGATAACCGAAGGACTTATCCCTGGGGAAAGGAAGACCAGGATCTGATCCTTTTCCATAAAAAAATGATTGCTTTACATAAGAAATACAGGATCCTGAGGACGGGGTCGCTGAAGTTTCTCTGGAATGATTACCAGGGACTTTGCTATGGCAGATTTTCTCATACAGAGCAGATCATTGTGGTCATCAACAATCGTGACGAAGGAAGAGAAGTGATGCTGGATATCTGGCAGACAGGAATCACCAGACTGGAAGAATCTGTGATCACCAGACTGATGCTGTCAAGCCAGGACGGTTTCATAGATAAAGAGGAACAGATCATTGCACGGGCAGGATCCCTCAATTTGTATCTGCCGGCAAGGAGTGTGACGATCCTTCATCATAAAGATGTTTTATAAGAAGTATTCTGCGATTTCTTCTTGACAGTCCTGTCATGGTATGTTACGATATCAATACTTTCACATGGTAGAGTGATTGTGTGCTAACATGAAAGAGCGAAAACAAGGACAAGGGAGATTTACATTATGAAGAAAAAAACAGTTGCAGTAATGATGGCGGCACTTATGGCTATGGGGATGATGTCAGCAGTCAGTGTACAGGCAGGCGTGGAAGATAAGACTCTGATCGTAGGATTTGATGCAGAATATCCTCCGTACGGATATATGGATGAGAACGGAGAATATACAGGCTTTGACCTGGAACTTGCTCAGGCAGTCTGTGATATAGAAGGATGGGAACTGGAAAAGAAACCTATCAACTGGGATTCTAAGGATATGGAATTGAATTCAGGATCTATTGACTGTATCTGGAATGGATTTACCATGAATGGAAGAGAAGATGAATATACATTTTCTGTTCCTTATGTAGACAACAGTCAGGTGATCGTTGTGGCAGAAGATTCAGGTATTGAAAAACTTACAGACCTTGCAGGCAAGACTGTGGGTGTGCAGGCAGCCTCCGCAGCACTGGACGTGCTTCAGAGCGAAGAAGAGGGTGGTCAGAAAGAACTGACGGATACTTTTGCAGCGCTGAATGAGTTTGCTGATTACAATACAGCATTTACTGAGCTTCAGGCGGGAGCGCTGGACGCTCTGGCAATTGATGTAGGCGTTGCCAAATATCAGATCAAATCCAGGGGAGAAGGATTTGTGATGCTGGATGAAAGTCTGAATACAGAACAGTATGCTATTGGATTCAAAAAAGGCAATGATGAGCTCTGTGATATCGTAAATGCAGATCTTCAGAAGCTGGCTGATGATGGAACCGTTCAGAAACTGGCTGAAAAGTATGAGATCGCCGATATGGTAAGCCTTGGTGCATCAGAAGAAAATGCAGAGGATGCCGCAGAAGAAGCGCCGGCAGAAGAAGCCGATACAGAAGAGACTGCAGAATAAGTATATTTCGGGCAGTGAAGTTCCATGTGTTTGAGATATAACTGAATAGAGAATGCAGATAAAATAGGTTGCTGTGCAGGTTGATGGTCAACTGGTGCAGCAGCCTTATTTGCGACAAAGATATTTTTATAAAATTTATTATGATTACGGAGGAAAGAATATGAGCTTTCAGGTGATGCTGGAACAGCTTACCACAGGTTTTGGATCCACGCTGATGATCTTCTGCCTGACTCTTCTGTTTTCCCTTCCTTTGGGACTTGTGGTGTATTTTGGAAGAGTGTGCAGATTTAAACCTTTAAGCCTTTTGGTAAAATGCTATATTTCCATTATGAGAGGTACTCCTCTGATGCTGCAGCTGCTGTTGTGGTATTTTGGACCTTTCTATTTGTGGGGGATGAATATTGGAGGATATAAATTTACTGCTATTATCCTGGGCTGTTCTTTAAATTATGCAGCGTATTTTGCAGAAATCTACCGCTCCGGTATCGAGTCCATCCCTGTCGGACAGTATGAAGCCGCGCAGCTTCTTGGTTATAACAGACAGCAGACATTTTTTAAGATCGTTCTGCCGCAGATGGTAAAGATCGTTCTGCCGTCTGTGACAAATGAGGTGATCACCCTGGTAAAAGATACTTCCCTGGTTTATTCTGTATCTTATATTGAGATGTTTGCAAGAGCCAAACAGATCGCGGCTGCAGAGACAACGGTTATGCCTTTTATGATCGCAGGTGTATTTTATTATATCTTTAACTTTGTGGTTGCCTGGATCATGGAGTGGTTTGAGAAAAAAATGAATTATTATCACTAGGAGGAGCGAAATGAATCTTCTGGAAATGAAAAATATAAAGAAAGAATTTAACGGACTGAAAGTCCTGAAAGATATTTCCCTTCATGTAAATGAAGGAGAGATTGTTTCCATTATCGGACCGTCCGGTTCAGGAAAGTCCACTCTTTTAAGATGCGCCACCATGCTGACGGATATTGACAGCGGAGAGATCACTTATATGGGAAAGAAGACTGTCTGGATGGAAAATGGAAAACCAGTCACTCCGCCCAAAAAGGAATTGAAAGAAATCTGCTCCTGTTTTGGTCTTGTTTTCCAGAATTTTAATCTGTTTCCTCATTACTCTGTCATGAAAAATATTACAGACGCTCCCATTCATGTGCAGAAACGAGATAAAACGGAGGTTTATCAGGAAGCCCGGGAACTTCTGGCAAAAATGGGACTTTCCGACAAGGAGGATGCCTATCCCTGCCAGCTTTCCGGAGGTCAGTGCCAGAGGGTTGCCATTGCCAGAGCACTGGCTCTGAACCCGAAGATACTGTTCTTTGACGAACCTACATCCGCTTTGGATCCGGAGCTGACCGGAGAGGTGCTGCGGGTGATCCGTTCCCTTGCAGATCTGCATATTACCATGGTAATCGTTACCCACGAGATGAATTTTGCCAGAGATATTTCTGATCGGGTCATTTTTATGGATCAGGGAGTGATCGCTGTAGAAGGAACTCCTGAACAGGTATTTTCTTCAGACAATGGCCGTATGAAGGAATTCCTGGGTAAATTCCATCAGGGAGCGTAAGAAAAGAGGTTGCTTTTAAATCAGGGATGTTATATAATTTTCTTCGTATGATATGACTGTATGAATAAAGAGGAAACAGCGTTTTTTCTGAAATGGACAGTCACGGCAGGAATCTTTCAAATGATAGGAGATACGGAATGAGTACAGACAGATATGTAAGTCCGCTCTCAGAGCGCTATGCAAGTAAAGAAATGCAGTATATTTTCTCACCGGATATGAAATTCCGCACATGGAGAAGATTGTGGATTGCCCTTGCAGAGACAGAAAAGGAACTTGGCCTGAATATTACGCAGGAGCAGATCGATGAGCTGAAAAGCCACGCAGACGATATCAATTATGATGTAGCAAAAGAGAGAGAACGCCAGGTACGCCATGACGTTATGTCTCATGTGTATGCATATGGTGTACAGTGCCCGAAGGCAAAGGGAATCATCCATCTGGGCGCTACTTCATGTTATGTAGGCGATAATACAGATATTATTGTAATGGCAGAGGCACTGAAGCTGGTTCGTAAGAAACTGGTCAATGTGATCGCGGAACTGTCAAAATTTGCTGATAAATATAAAGACCAGCCAACTCTGGCATTTACCCACTTCCAGCCGGCTCAGCCTACTACAGTAGGAAAAAGAGCAACACTCTGGACACAGGAGTTCCTGATGGATCTGGAGGATCTGGAATATGTATTAAGTACACTGAAGCTTCTTGGTTCCAAAGGTACTACAGGAACACAGGCAAGCTTTCTTGAGCTGTTTGACGGAGATCAGGAAACCATTGACAAGATTGATCCCATGATCGCGGAAAAAATGGGATTTGAGAACTGTTATCCGGTATCCGGACAGACCTATTCCCGCAAGGTGGATACACGAGTTCTGAATATCCTTGCAGGAATTGCAGCAAGTGCCCACAAGATGTCTAACGATATCCGTCTTCTTCAGCATCTGAAGGAGGTAGAGGAACCGTTTGAAAAATCTCAGATCGGTTCTTCTGCAATGGCTTATAAGAGAAATCCTATGAGAAGTGAGCGTATTGCTTCTCTGTCAAGATATGTGATGATCGATGCCCTGAATCCGGCTATCACATCTGCGACTCAGTGGTTTGAGAGAACTCTGGATGACTCTGCAAATAAGAGACTCAGCGTTCCAGAAGGCTTCCTTGCCATTGACGGAATCCTGGATCTTTGCCTGAATGTGGTGGACGGACTGGTGGTTTATCCTAAGGTGATTGAAAAACGTCTTCGTTCCGAGCTTCCGTTCATGGCCACAGAGAATATCATGATGGATGCGGTTAAGGCAGGCGGAGACCGTCAGGAACTCCACGAGCGTATCCGTGAGCTTTCCATGGAAGCAGGACGTACTGTGAAGGTAGAAGGAAAGGACAACAATCTTCTGGAACTGATCGCAGCAGATCCGGCCTTTAACCTGACTCTGGAGGAACTGGAAAAGACAATGGAGCCGTCCAGATATGTGGGAAGAGCCAAAGAACAGACAGAGGTATTTCTTGCAAAAACCGTACAGCCGGTTCTTGACGCTCATAAGGAACTTCTTGGAGTAACGGCAGAAATCAATGTATAAATTATAGTAACTATTCAGGTACTGAACAGTTAAGATCAATAAACGGCACGAGGAGGAAATAGTGTTATGATCAAAGCAGTAGTTGGAGCAAACTGGGGAGATGAGGGAAAAGGCAAGATCACAGATATGCTTGCCCAGGAAGCTGATATTATCGTAAGATTTCAGGGAGGTGCCAATGCAGGCCATACTATCGTGAATGATTATGGTAAATTTGCACTCCATACACTTCCGTCAGGTGTGTTTTATGACCATACCACAAGTATTATCGGCAATGGTGTGGCTCTGAATATCCCGGTATTTTTCAAAGAGTATCAGGAGGTTGTTGACAGAGGAGTTCCGGCTCCGAAGATCATGATTTCAGACAGAGCACAGATTGTGATGCCTTACCATATTCTGTTCGATCAGTATGAGGAAGAACGTCTGGGAGGAAAATCTTTCGGTTCTACCAAATCCGGTATTGCACCTTTCTATTCTGATAAATATGCAAAGATCGGTTTCCAGGTAGCAGAGCTTTTTGATGAAGATGCGCTGAGAGAAAAGGTGGAACGTGTATGTGAAACAAAGAACGTTCTTCTTGAGCATCTGTACCATAAGCCGCTTCTGAATCCGGATGATATCATGGCAGAACTTATGAAATATAAAGAAATGGTTGCGCCTTATGTAGGAGATGTTTCTCTGTTCCTGTGGAATGCGCTGAACGAGGGAAAAGAGATTCTTCTTGAGGGTCAGCTTGGTTCTCTGAAAGATCCGGATCACGGAATTTACCCGATGGTAACTTCTTCTTCTACACTGGCAGCTTACGGTGCTATTGGCGCAGGTGTGCCTCCGTATGAGATCAAGAAGATCATTACTGTGTGCAAGGCTTATTCCAGTGCAGTAGGTGCAGGCGCTTTTGTTTCAGAGATTTTCGGAGAAGAAGCAGATGAGCTTCGCAGAAGAGGCGGAGACGGCGGAGAATACGGCGCTACTACAGGCCGTCCGAGACGTATGGGATGGTTTGACTGTGTGGCTTCCAAATATGGCTGCCGTATGCAGGGAACCACAGACGTAGCCTTTACCGTACTGGACGTTCTGGGATACCTGGATGAGATTCCGGTATGTATCGGATATGAGATCGATGGAAAGGTAACTACTGAATTCCCGACAACCGGACTTCTGGAAAAAGCAAAACCGGTGCTGGAGGTGCTTCCTGGCTGGAATTGCGATATCCGTGGAATCAAAAAATACGAAGATCTTCCGGAAAACTGCCGCAAATATGTGGAGTTTGTTGAAAAACAGATTGGATTCCCGATTACTATGGTTTCCAACGGACCAGGAAGAAATGATATCATCTACAGAAAATAAAGATAAGAAGCGCCGGGGAGTTTTCTCCGGCGTGTTTCTATATGCATCGGGAAAACATATATTCTGCAATTATTTTCCCGTTGCTAAAAAATTGCTCTTCATGGTTCTGTACAGAGTCTGGTGTGATCTGGAAAAAAGAAAGGATGTGCATTATTGATATGAAAAAATGGAAACGGGGACTGGCGCTGGCAGGAGCTGCATTCCTTCTGGTGATTTTCTGTCTGCCCATGTATTTTGCCCTGACAGGAAATTTCTCCATGGGAACTTTTATGGCTTCTCTTATGGGGGCTTTTTTTGCTGCTTTTATGGCATATGCCATGTGGCTTGTATACAGGGCTCTTGATAAAAGAAGATCTGAGAAGAACGCGGGAAAGATCAAACATGTGATCTTTGATGTAGGACGTGTGCTGGTTGATTTTAACTGGGAAGAATATCTGAAAGGCTTTGGTTTCCCAAAAGAAGAGGAGGAGACCATTGCCCGGGAAGTGTTCAAAAGTGATATCTGGAATGAGAGAGACCGGGGACTTTACAGTGAGGAAGAATATGTTCGTCAGTTTGTAGAGAAAGCTCCGCAGTACAAAAAGGATATCCGCCGAGTTGTAAGAGAGTCAGGAAAAACTATTGTGACCAGAGACTACGCGGATACCTGGGTGAAGTATCTGAAAAAACGGGGCTATCATACCTATGTCCTGTCTAACTACAGCCAGTACATGCTGGAACAGACCAGAAATAAACTGACGTTCCTGAAATACATGGACGGAATTGTTTTTTCCTGTGAAGTGAAAGAACTGAAGCCGGAGCCGGAAATCTATAAAGTTCTTCTGGATACTTATGGACTGGATCCGGAAGAATGTGTGTTTATTGATGACCGGAAAGAAAACTGTACCGGAGCCCAGAAACTGGGAATTCATACGGTGCATTTTCGCGATTTTAAACAGGCGGCAGAGGCGCTGGAGCGTCTTGGCGTAAAATAACCGGTACAAAAGCGAAAAGCCCCAGGACCGCGGCAAAGCGTCAGCCCTGAGACCTTTTTAGGGGAGGATATAAGTATTTCTGAAGTTTTCTTTTGCAGTCTGGTTCATTGAAGGGGGATTCAATGAACATTTATAGTATGACCGTAAAAAGAAAATTAATACATAAGTCAGGGTATTTTTCTCTAAAATAGGGTTTTACTTTTGAGAAAAAGATGATATAATAGGAACGCTTAATTAATATGACAGGCAGATCGTAACAGTAACTCGCATTAAGCAGGAATTTTTTGAAAAGAGGATGAAATAACATGAGTGATAAAACAATCTTAGAACAGTGGCGTGCAATGGCCTATGACCAGCAGGCGGACCGCAATAAACTTCAGCAGTTCTGGGCAACTTATTTCAATATTGAAAAAGGAATTTACGAGCAGCTTCTTTCCAATCCGGATGAAGTTGTAAGCGGAACTGTAAAGGAACTGGCTGAGAAATATGGACAGAGCGTACTTACTATGGTAGGTTTTCTGGATGGTATCAATGACAGCCTGAAGATTCCGAATCCTATTGAAACAATGGATGAAGATACCCAGGTAACTCTTGCGTTTGACAAAGAGCTTCTTTACAAAAACATGGTTGATGCAAAAGCAGACTGGCTCTATGAGCTTCCTCAGTGGGATGCTATTTTTACAGAAGAAAAACGTAAAGAACTGTATAAGGAGCAGAAAAAATCCGGCACAGTTGTGAAACCGCATAAGATCGGACGTAACGATCCCTGTCCATGCGGCAGTGGAAAGAAATATAAATTCTGCTGCGGAAGATAATGAAAATTCAAGAGGATCTTGACTATATCATCGTGCTTGGTGCCCATGTAAACGGAACACGATTAAGCAAAGCCCTTCTGGAACGGACCAGAAGGGCTTTGGAGTATCTGGAAAAGAATCCCGGTACAAAAGCGGTTCTCTCTGGTGGACAGGGAGAGGGAGAATCGATCAGCGAAGCACAGGCAATGAGTGAATATCTTCAAGAACATGGTATCAGCCGGGACAGACTGATCATGGAAGACAGATCCACAAATACAAAAGAAAATCTGGATTTCAGTCTGGAAAAAATTGGTACTTTGGAGGTTTCAGTGGGGGTGGTGACAAATCATTTCCATGTATTCAGGGGAGTTGCCATAGGGAAGAAATGCGGCTGCAAAAATATTTATCCGATTCCATCCAGATACCGATCCTGGAGACTGCTGATCTATATTCCAAGGGAAATTATGGCGATCATCAAAGATAAGATTGTGGGGAATCTCTGATCGTCACAGTTTGTTCTGTCTGTGAGATCGTATTGTATGGATATTTCTCTTTGATTTGTAAAATTGGAGATTTTTTGTTGGGGATTTCTTGACATTTCTGGAAAAGGATGATACGATAACGTCAGTATAATTCCATATGAAACATATGAAGTGCTGAATGTTTTCCGCGAAATATTCAGAAAAGGGAATCAGGTGAGAATCCTGAGCGATCCGGTCACTGTAACAGGGGAGCAACTTTTCAATAGCCCATTGTACGTTTGTATGAGAAGGGGAGAAGGAGCACCGATCCTGAAGTCAGGAAACCTGCTTTGTATGGCGAGGTTAAACTTCCGTGTAAAGTGTAACAACCAACTTGGGGATATCCGCAGTTCCCAAGCGTTGTCTGCTTTTTGGAAGCAGGCATTTTTTATGGAATCCGCCTGTTCGTATGAATTATACTTACCCTTAAAGGGTGATGATTAAATGGCAGGCGAGACTGCTCCGGTTGCATCCGTTCCCTCCGCATATTGAACGAAGCAAAAGTCTACCCCGGAGTAGTTCGCGGGCCCCTCAAAAGAAGCGTAAGTTTTCGGCGTCAGGTACGCCGATTTTTGTTTATAAAGGAGAAGAATATGGGTAAAGAACATTGGGAAGACAAGCACTACTCATTTTTCAGCAACAGAGAATGTGAATATTTTCCCTGCCATAAAGGAGCAGATCCGGAAAATTTCAACTGTCTGTTCTGTTATTGTCCGCTGTATGCTCTTGGAGATAAGTGCGGCGGGAATTTTCGCTATACGGAGAATGGAATAAAGGACTGCACCAACTGCCAGCTGCCTCATAAAAGAAAAAATTATGGCTATGTTACGGGAAAGTATCAGGAGCTGGCGGAGATGATGAGAAAGATAAAGGATTCTGAGTAGCTCAGAATCCTCTTTTTTAGCTGTGTGTCTGCAGAAAGACTTTCAGTTTCGGAAGCTGATTGTTCAGGATCAGGCTTTCCGGAAACATTTCTTTATGTACAAACTCAGAAGCATAAGTAAAATCTCCGATATGTTCTGCTCCGTGGCTGTCGCTGGAAAGCAATACAGGGACATGGTATTTACGGCAGCAGCGGAGGATTTCCCGGTTGTTTGCACGAGTATCTCCCCGGTAACCATAAGGAGCTAACGAGGCTTCGTTGATCTCAAATGCAATCTGATATTCTTTTGCCGCTTTTGCAATCTGGTCATAATCCACAGGGAACTGTGGATTGTCACAGTGACCAAGAACCTTTACATGTGGATTTTTTATGGCATTGATATATGCCTTTGTGTTCTCTTCTATAGTTCCGCTTTTATAATTCTGTGCGTGCATACTGGCAATGGCATAGTCCAGTCTGGAGAGAAGCTCTTCGTCCAGGTCGGTATGCCCTTCTTTATCCAGGATGTTCAGTTCGATTCCATATAATAATTCCAGCCCAAAGCGTTTTTTTGGAGAAAAAGTCAGGCTTCGGAAATAGGAAGGTGTTCCTGCTGCCAGTGTGGCGGGACCATGATCTGTAATGCCCAGAAGCTTCAGTCCTTTTCTGGAGGCGCTTTTTGCCATATCAGAGATTGTGCAGTTGGTTCCGTGACCGCTTGCAATGGAATGGGTGTGCATATCAGAAAGATACATAAACTGCTCCTTTCTGCCCGGTATCTGCCGGGACAGATAAATTTCAGAAAATCTAGTTTCAGTATGGCAGGCATGGATGGAGAAGTCAATGGGTGTTTTGTCGAATGAAAAAGATAGAAGTCTGAGCGAGATCGTGATATAATCACCTTATAGAATTCCTCTGTAAAACTGGAGGACGGAAGCTGTACAATCTTTTTGAATACAAAGGGAAAGAATGATGCAGAGGTACCGCCGGAATCGGTCAGGTTCTTAAAATTTGTAACGGCTGATCTTGAGGAAAGTGAGAGGGATTTTCAGGATGAACTGGTAAGGAGATTTCAGAAAACCATCCGCGAGATCAAGACAGACCGGGAAA
>USDN01000075.1 GCA_900553515.1 uncultured Blautia sp.
CGGATTTGCGGTTTCCTGTCACCGGACAGCAGGGACACGGACACCGGATTATTCAACTACACTTCGCAGTTTTCTTTCAAGCTACGAGAATGATATTTATTATTATAATTCGGATATGGCGGCGCAAGAAATGTTTGAATACGAAATTGCAATGTCAGTTAGTTAAAGCCTGCTAACCGATTTTATGTTTCTGTCATCCGAGGGATACAAAAGAAGTGTATCTACAGGAATACTGGCAATGCCATTAAGCCACTTGTTTGAAAAAGTGTTCGATATGCAGAATAGACCGTCTATAAAAGCATAGGATGTTTAAAATGTAAGATAATTTGTAAATTTGGGCATACCAAAAAAGACAGGTAGAAATATCTCTCCTGAAAAAATATTCAGTTACGACAGGTTATTGATATTCAAAATGTATGGCACCCAGAGTACCGGGGTCTGACTCTATAAACTATAAATAAAGTCCAAATAGTTTAGTACTCAATTTTTTAGACTTTGCTACAGGAGGTGAGTCATGAAATCTCACACAAGTTTAGTTGCACAGTAAAGTATTAAAAAAAGTGATTTTCAAAAAAGACTTGATAATATAGGGAGTAATTGTGAAACAAAAGCATAGATTTGTGAAATATTTTGTAATTGTTATCATAATATGTGTTTTAGTGTTTGGTGTAGATTTGGTTTTGTCTCAAAAATATATCTCTATAACATCATATATATGCGAAAACAATAAAATAAAGCAGAATTTTAAAATCGCCCACCTGACCGATCTTCATAACTACCAGTTTGGTTCCAAAAACCAGCGCTTAATAAGCAAGGTTAAAACCGAAGCCCCGGACGTGATCTTTCTTACCGGAGATATGCTGAATGCGGATGAAGAGCGAACCGACATTTTGACGGATCTTATCCGGCAGCTTGTTCTGATTGCTCCGGTGTATGTGTCCCTTGGGAATCATGAGATAGAATATATGCAGCTTTCCGGGAACAGGAATCTGATTGTTCAGATGGAAGAGACAGGCGCAGTTGTTTTGGACAAAGAGTACCTCGATATGGAAATCAATGGACAGGAAGTCCGTCTGGGCGGTGTATACGGATATGTTCTTTCTCCTGATGATAAGGAAGATCCAGAGCAGACATTTATGAAGGAGTTTCAGGATACGGATCGATTTAAGATTCTCTTAAGTCATGTGCCGGAGGGGCTGCTGCTTTGGAAGAGTATGGAGCAGTGGGATGTGGATCTGGTTTTCAGTGGTCATGTTCATGGAGGACAGGTGAGGATTCCTTTTGTTGGCGGATTGTATGATCCGGAGGAAGGATATTTTCCTACTTATACAAAGGGGATGTTTGAATGCGGAAATGGAACGATGGTATTGTCCGCGGGTCTTGGAAGCTCCAGGGGTGTGCCAAGGGTGAATAATCTGCCGGAGCTGGTGGTGTGTGAAGTCAAAAGTGAGAAATGATTATTGACGATCTTCTTTATAATGCTCAGATGAGCCGGTACAGATTAAGTAAGCTTAGTGGAGTAGCTCAGGCAACTATTTCTGACATTTGCAGCGGAAAAGCTTCCTTAGAGAAATGCTTTGCCGGAACGTTGTATCATATTGCAAAGGTCTTGGGGGTTACCGTAGATTCTATTTTGGAAGCAAATGATAAAGCTATAAATTCAGAACATGGGAAATGTGGGAAGATGAAAGCAAAGAAGTAAAAGATTTTAAGTAATGTTTCAGTAACAGTAAGAAGATATTGGGTATCGTTGCAGGAGGTATAATGGGAAAAGTAATTAAAGAAACGATTCATGCCAATGGGATAGATATCGGAATTTATACGCAGGATTTTGAAAATGAATTTATTTCGTTAACAGATATTGCACGTTATAAAAGTGATGACCCAACAGCGGTTATTCAAAATTGGATGAGAAACCGAGATGTGATAGAATTTCTGGGATTATGGGAAAGGCTTCATAATCCGGATTTTAAACCCCTCGAATTCGAGGGGTTTAGAAAACAGGCGGGAGCAAATGCATTTACAATGTCGCCCAAAAAGTGGATAGATGCTACAGATGCCATTGGTATTGTTTCAAAAGCAGGGCGTTATGGTGGAACATATGCTCATAGTGATATAGCGATGTCCTTTGCAACATGGATTTCTCCCGAGTTTCAGTTATATATTATGAAGGATTATAGAAGACTAAAGACAGATGAAAACAGTCGATTGTCTTTGAACTGGAATTTGAACAGGGAAATTTCTAAGTTGAATTACAGGATACATACTGATGCGATTAAGGACAATTTGATTCCGCCGGAACTGACAGCTGCACAGGTGGCTTATACTTATGCTAATGAAGCGGATATGCTGAATGTAGTCTTGTTTGGAAAAACAGCAAGGCAGTGGAAAGATGAAAATCCAACAGTTAAAGGAAATATGCGGGATATAGCAACGCTGAATCAGTTACTGGTGCTTGCGAATTTGGAAAGCTATAATGCTGTTTTGATTAATCAAGGGAAGAATCAAAAAGACCGTATGGAATTACTTCGACAGTTGGCAGTGCAGCAGCTGCAAACATTGGAATTGGTAAGCTTGAATAATTTGCCGAAAGTAGGAGTGGATATACAGAAAAGATAAAAGACTTTTGAACATGTTTTATAATATTGGGGTCAAACCCCATTAAAGATAGCGGAAAGTATTGTATTCCTTTAAAGTCTCAATATCCGTTTCATACAGAACTACTACACAATGCTGGTTTGAAACTTGCTGGTTTTTTATCCTCAATTGATATGAAAGAAATGAAAATTCCAGTAGTATTCAATTATACGGGGAGACCAAAAACTGAAGATGAGCAAATAGGAAAGATTATTGAATTATATGCAATGGAATTAATCTGTGAACTTCCTGAAAAATTAACACTCATTTTCTAAATATGGTTTAATTTAGTGGTCATGTTCATGGCGGACAGATGCGGATCCCTTTTGTGGGAGGCTTATATGAGCCTGAGGAGGGATTTTTCCCAACTTATACAAAGGGAATGTATGAGTGTGGAAATGGAACTATGGTTTTGTCCGCAGGACTGGGAAGCTCCAGAGGAATCCCAAGGGTGAATAATTTGCCGGAGCTGGTGGTATGTGAAATAGATTCAGATTCCGGAGATATGAAAATGCCTTCTGAGTCATAGGAAAGCCAGAATTCTTTCTGGCTTTCTTGCTGTAATTTCGTTATAATAAAATTAATATTGCGAAGTTCATGTAAAAAGGAGTGTCTGGCACAGAGGGAGGAGTATACATGGCAAAAACATTTAATACAACGGCAGTCTGTATTCCGGAAAAGCATTATATGGTAAATATAGAGAAACGTCTTTATGAAATCGGGAGGCTTGTAGAAGACGGGAAGTATTTTACTATTAATCGGGCAAGGCAGTATGGTAAGACAACTACGCTCCTTGGTCTGATTCACTATCTGAAAAAAGACTATTCTGTTGTTTTTCTGGATTTTCAGACATTGGGAAGCGGGGATTTTTCCACGGAACACAGTTTTTCTCTGGCTTTTGCAGCCTCTTTTCTGGATGCATGGGAATGGAGCGGAAATCAGCAACCACGGGAGATAAAGGATGTTCTGGAAGAAATTAGTCAGACGATGCATCAGGAGGATTTTACTCTCCGCATTTTATTTAAGAAATTAGGAAGACTTTGTGCAGTTTCTGATAAGCCTGTTATTCTGGTTATCGACGAGGTGGACAGTGCCTCCAATAATCAGGTGTTTCTGGATTTCCTGGCACAGCTTCGTGCACAGTACATCAGGCGCTTTCAGCAGCCGGCATTTCAGTCTGTTATTCTGGCAGGAGTCTATGACGTTAAGAACCTGAAGCGTAAGCTCAGACCGGAAGAGGAGCATAAGTATAATAGTCCCTGGAATATTGCGGCAGACTTTAAAATTGATATGAGTTTTGGGGCAGAGGAAGTTGCGGAGATGCTTCAGGAATATGAAAGTGATCATCATACGGGGATGGATACAGAAGTGACTGCGGAATGGATTTATAGTTATACCTCTGGTTATCCGTTTCTGGTTTCCAGAATATGTCAGCTGATAGATGAGGAGATTCGTTGGAAAGAACCCTATTGCCTGGAACAGGACGGATGGAATAAATCTGGTTTCCAGGCAGCAGTACGCATGCTTTTGTCAGAAAGAAACACTCTGTTTGAATCCCTCAGTGAAAAACTGGAAAGTTATCCGGATTTGAGAGAAATGCTTGATTCCCTGTTGTTTTCAGGAAAAACTATTGTGTATAACTATTATGAACCCTCTATAAATATCGCAACTGTTTTTGGCTTTGTAAAAAATGAAAATGGAGCGGTAGCCGTATCTAATCGTATCTTCGAAACATGGCTTTATAATTTATATCTGTCATCGGCAGAAATGCAGAAGAAATCTATTTATGAGACATCTTTGCGGGATAAAAATCAGTTTATAAAAGATGGTCAGCTGGATATGAAAAGGATTCTGGAAAAGTTTGTATGTCATTTTCATGAAATATACGGGGATAAAAATGAGCAGTTTCTTGAGGAAGAAGGACGAAAGTATTTTTTACTTTACCTGAAACCGATCATTAATGGCACAGGTAATTATTATATTGAGTCCCGGACACGAAATATGCGTCGTACAGACGTGATTGTAGATTATCTTGGAGAACAATATATAATAGAAATGAAAATCTGGCATGGGGAAGAATACAGAAGTCGTGGAGAGCGACAGTTAGCAGGCTATTTGGATGATTACCATAAAAGTAAAGGATATATGCTCAGTTTTAATTTCAATAAAAATAAAAAGATTGGTGTACATGAAATGGTAATTGATGGGAAAACAATCATAGAAGCGGTTGTATGATGACAGGAAAAGTTCTTTTTCCCACACACGAAGATAACTTTCCTCTGGAATCTTCATTTCCTTTATGTTATACTGACAACGGTTTTTTGATTTTAACAGCATAATATTAATTATGTGAAAAAAGAAAGGAAATGTATGGTAGACATTCATTCGCATATTCTTCCCGGGCTGGACGACGGAGCGGAGTCTCTGGAAGAGGCTCTTGTGATGGCGCGGCTGGCGGTTTCCTCCGGGATTCGTCATATGGCTGCTACCAGTCATGGGAATTATTATGATTATACACTGGAAGAGTACAGAGAAAGCTTAGAGAAACTGCAAGAAGAATTGGCGAAGGAAGCGATTCCCCTGAAGCTTTATCCGGGAATGGAGGTTTTTCTGGATGATGACGCGGCCCCCATGGTGCAAAGAAAGGAACTTCTTTCTCTGAATCATACGGATTATCTTCTGGTGGAATTTCCCTTTGAGGAAAGTGAAGGAAATGTGCTCCGCAGGATTCGGCTGCTTCAGGAGGCAGGCTGGAGGATTGTTCTGGCGCATCCGGAGCGGTATATTTTTGTACAGAAGGATCCGGAGCTTGCGTATTATCTGGCAGACCAAGGCTGTGTTCTGCAGATCAACGGAGGAAGTATTCTGGGGGATTTTGGCAGCAGATGTCAGGATATGGCGCTGCAGCTGGTGGATGACGGGATTGCCGGGGTGATTGCCTCAGATGCCCATGATACGGAATACCGTTCGCCGGATATGAACCGGCTTATGGGATTTCTGGATCGTAATTTTGATCCGATGGAAGTGAAACTGTGGATTTCGGAAAATCCCAGCAGGATCCTGAAAGGGATGCCTGTACTGGATTTAATAGATAGAAATACAGAAGAAAGAGGGAAGTGGAAATGAAAAAGGCCAGGATCATTCTTGGGATTTTGTGTGCGCTCTGCATTGCAGGAGGAGCTTACTATGTTCAGAAAAGCAGAGAAAATGTGGATCTGGAGGGACCGAAGCTGGAAGCCTCTACAGAAAAGCTGGAGGTTGGCATAGAAACCGGAGAAGAAGAACTCCTGAAAGATGTAGTGGCGAAGGACGACAGAGATGGAGACGTATCAGACAGTGTCATGATCTCAAAGATTCAAAAGAAGCAGGATGGGGAAGAAAATGAATTTGTGATCTCCTATGTGGGCTTTGACCATTCCAGCAATTCTGGAACTCTCACCAGAGACTTGATCTATACAGATTACAGGAAACCTCATTTTGCCCTGTCTGAGGAACTGCGTTTTCCGGAAAACCAGGCGGTTTCCCTACTTGATTATGTGACAGCCTCTGACTGTATCGACGGGGACGTCAGTCCTTTTATTACAGTAGAAGGAGCAGAGGCGCTTCTCAGTGAGCCGGCAAGCGGCATTTATGATTGTACGGTAACTGTTACAAACAGTGTAGGAGATTCTGTGGATCTGCCTCTTCAGGTAGAGATCTACGAGGACAGCTACGAGGAGAGAACCTTCCGTCCCTATGTAGTTCTGACCGATTATCTGATTTATCACAAAAAGGGAGAGGAACTGGATCTGACAAGACTGATCTCCCATGTGGAGGACCAGGGCTACTGCCAGATCGATTATGGTGCTATGGTACCTGTGAAGAACAGCAAAGGGGAGACAGAAGAAGTAACAGAGCAGGTGGCAAATGGCTCCAAGGAAAACTGGGTAAATATTTCTCAGATTTCTGTAGATTCCAATGTAGATATCAATAAGGCAGGGGTTTACACTGTGGTATATTCCTATACTTCACAGGAAAAAGGCTATCAGGGAAACACCCGTCTAACTGTTGTGGTAGAGTAGGGAGGAAAGGAGAAAAATGGAACAGCAGATAAATCGTCAGGGAAACACATCCATAGATGTTTCCTTTATATGCAGATACCTGTGGAAAAATATTTTTGTGATCCTTATGTGTGCCTGTATCGGAGGCATTCTTGCCTATGTGGGAATGGATCATTTTTCCGGAAGCACTTATATTGCTACTATGGATATGGCAATGATCTCCAGAGACAATTCCGCTGCGGGAAATCTGGATTCGGCAATGAACCGTAACCTGAACGTACTGAACAGTGAAATGCTTACAGAGCAGATGAAGAAGCAGGAGGAGGTTTCTTCCCTTCCAGGCTCTGTGAGCGCTGCCCAGGTGCCCAATACCAACCTGATTTCCATGAGCGCTTCCGCAGGATCAGCAGAAAACGCGCTTCGTCTTCTGAAATCAGCTCTTACCAGTTATCCGACCCTGACGGCATACTTTGAATCCGGCTATATGCTGAGAAACCTTACCGGACTTTCTGTCCAGAATATCCAAAAGCAGGAGTCAAAAACTCTTTTAAATGCTCTTCTGGCAGCTCTTCTGATCCTGGCGGCAGGCGTGGGACTGACGGTGTTTTACTGTATTTCCACAGATCGGATCCATAACCGGAAGCAGGCTTCAGAGCTTCTGGATATCAGAATGCTTGGCTCTCTTCATTTCATGAAGAAAAAGAAAAATCAGAAGGCAATCCTCATTTCAGATCCCGGCACTGACGGGGTGTATGTGGAAGAGATCGATAAGCTGACCACTCAGGTACAGACTCGCATGGATCAGAAGGGTTTCCGTACGCTCATGGTCAATTCCATCTGTGAAAATGAGGGAAAATCTACTGTTGCGGTGAATCTGACGCTGAATCTTGCCAGAAGAGGAAAAAAGGTTATGCTCATGGACGCAGATATGAGAAGACCTGCTCTTGCAAAGATTTTTGATTATACCGTAGACAAGGACAGAAGCCTTTCGGATCTTCTTCAGGGTAAAAGCTCTCTGCAGGAGGTGCGGTATACCGATAAAAAAATCCCGGGATTTATGTGTATTTTTCAGAAATCAGCTATTGCGGAACCGGATAAATTTCTGGAAAACAGAGATTTTAAGGCGCTGCTGAAGATGATCTCCCGGCATGTGGACTATGTGGTCATCGATACGCCGCCAATTGGAATTGTCCGTGATGCGGAGATTATAGCAGGAGCTGTGGATGCGGCGCTTCTTACGGTACGTCAGGATCGGGTTCGTGCAGTGGAAATCAATGATGTGGTGGACGTTCTGGACGACACCGGAGTAGCGGTGATCGGCGGAGTCCTGAATATGACCAGAGGAGAGAAAAATTCCTTTGGACGAAAGAAACGCTACGGAAGATACTATTATGGTTATGATAACAGAAAGCAGGGCAGGTGAGAGAGATGCAGACAGAAACACGTACAGACAGAAATGTCTATAGTAGTCCGGAACCTATGGACTTTACAGAAATACTGGAGGATATCCTCCGCTGCCTGAAACGCTACTGGATTCAGCTCCTTCTTGTACTGGTGGCGGCAGCGGCAGTGACGGTGGCTTATTTAAACGCTTCCTATAAGCCGGTATATTCTGCCAAGGTCACTTATGCGGTAAATAAGAGCGGAGTTACTGAAAGTGACGCGGCTCTTGCCAGAAGGCTCAGCAGCTCTGTGGCAAAAATATATGGAACCTATGAATTTCAGGATGAACTGTCCGAAAAAATCCAGGAAAAAGGTCTGGATCCCAAAAACTGCCAGATCAGCACCCAGTACACAGAGGGAGCCAACCTTTTTACCGTGTCAGTAAGCTCCAATGATTTCCGAAATGTGGATCCGGTGCTGGAAGCCTTCCGTCAGGTGTATCCGGGTTGGGCAGATAAATCCAATGGTTCTGTAGAACTGGAAACAGTAGATATGGTACAGGCTTCTCAGATTCCGGATAATCCCTATTCCATGGTGAACTGTGCTGTGAAGGGACTGCTGGTGGGACTTGTGCTGGTAGCGGCGCTGACCTTCCTTTATGCCCAGACTTTACATACGGTACGAAAAGAAAAGGATATGAAAAAAGTTACCTCCAAAGGGTGTATCGCGCTGATTCCGGATACTAAAATGAAAAAAAGGACAAATGAGAACAAATCTCATCTTCTGATCAGTAATAAAAGGATTGACTGGAGTTTTAAACAGTCCATGCTGTCTGCCCAGTCCAGGATCGATCAGATCATGACCAGACAGGAGCAGAAAGTACTGCTTGTAACCAGTACACTTCCCCAGGAGGGAAAAAGTCTGATGTCTGTGAATCTGGCGCTGGCAGCTGTACAGAATGGCAAAAAAACAGTAATCATTGACGGGGATCTCCGGAATCCTTCCGTAGGAAGAGTCTTTGGGTTTGAAGGAAAAAAAGCAGGCTTAAGTGATTTCTTTGACGGGAAGGCCGAGCCGGATGAGATTATCACAGGAAGCGGAGAACTGGCAGTGATCGGGGGCGGTACCAGAGTCGGTGGAGTCTCCGGAATTATCTCCGACGGGATGATGGAGGATCTGATGGGCTATCTCAGGAGAGTCTATGATTTTATTGTGATCGATACTCCGCCTTCCGGACTTTTTTCGGATGCTGCGATCCTGGGTAAATATGCAGATACCTGCCTTTATGTGGTTCGACAGGATATGGCGACACTTCATGAGATCCAGGAGGGGATTGGTCCCTTTATTATGGAGGACAAGCTGGCAGGATATCTGATTAACCGCAGCAGCTCCAGTATTTCCAGTTATGGAAAATATGGCAAATATGGATATTCCAAATATGGACATTACGGGAAATATAAACGTTACATCAAAACAACGGAAGCTTCCATGAATACGGAAGACACTCTGTAAAGGAGAAGACAGGAGGAAACGATATGAAAAATAAGCTTATCACAACGTTTTTACTTTTGATCTTCTGTGCAGGGGCGGTGACGGTAGCATTAAAGTCCTATGATAATATCAACCGGAATCTGCAGTCTGCTCATGATATCCAGAAAGAAAGAGAGGTAAAATTGTCGGTAACACCTACAACGGTGCCGGCAACGCCTACGCCTGAGCCGGTGGCAACGCCTACGGAAGTTCCTGCGGATCCGGCAGTTCCGGTTCTGACCCTTTCTGAGGACACTATTGAGATTGCAGCGGGATCAAATTTCTCTGTTATTTCACCGGTAGCTGACATTACAGATGATAAGGATGACAGAAGCTCTCTTTTCAGAAGGATCCATGTAAGTGGGGACTACAGCATGACAACGCCGGGACAGTATGTATTGCAGTATGTGGTCACAGACAGCGACGGGAATTCCTCTGTTCCGCAGTCTCTGAATCTGATTGTAAGATAAAGGGGGAGACAGGTGCAGAAAATCAGCAGGATATTTGAAGGGCTGGAAAGCCTGTCTTCAGGCCTGGACTCTGTTCCGGGAATGGCTTTTCTGGCAGTGGCGGTAATATGCATTCTTTTGCTTCTGGCAAGTGCGTTTGTAATTCCCCGTCTGAAGTGGAGGGAACGGAAGAAGCGCACTTTTCAGCTGACCTGTGTGGCAGGAGCTTTGGTGATCTACCTTTTGTCAGCGGTGGGATTTATGCTTCTGACTCGAAATCCCTCTCAGGGTTATCAGATTCAGGTGCTTCCCTTTGCGGAATTGATTTCAGAAGGGCTGAGCCTTCCGCTTCTTTTGCAGGAAGCCGGGAAGCTCCTTCTGTTTGTTCCGGTGGGAATCCTTTTCGTGTGTCAGCTTCACAGGGAAGAACGGCTGATGAGGGCTTTTCTGTTCTCCTTCGGCATGAGCCTTCTGGTGGAATTTCTCCAGTACATATGCAAAATGGGAACCTTTTCTACAGGAGATATGGTTCTGAATACGTTGGGAGGACTTCTGGGTGCTTTTCTCACTGTCAGATGGCAGCACACTGCGGGAAGAAAGACTGTGGAGGGCGTTTTGCTGCGGGCGGTCTTCGGACTTTCTATTATGGTTCTGGTATTTGGCACGGCAGCCTTCGGAACCTATCATGTACTCCGTACAGGCGGTGAAAGAGACATGAGAGAAAATGTAAGTTCAGTGGCTTTGAGTATGGCAGACAGAGGGGACGGCAAAAAGCTCTCGAAAGACTCCGATTATATCTGGCATAATGGAAAAGCCTATCAGTATAACGATCAGATAATCACTCTTCTCTGCATGGGAATCGACCAGGCAGGAGAGGAGATACAGAAGGAAAAAGAAGTTTCCGGAGAAAGTGGTCAGGCAGACAGTATCTTTCTGGCAGTGCTGGATCCGGTCAGCAGACAGCTGAGAGTGATTGCCATTTCCCGTGATACTATGACAAAGATTCCCGCTTTTGACAATAAGGGGAATTATCTGGGAGAAAATATTAACCATTTAGGGCTTGCCTATGCCTACGGGGATGGAAGAGAAAAAAGCTGTCAGTATATGGTAGATGCAGTTTCCAGACTTTTTTATGGAATCCCCATCAATGGATATGCAGCCTTTTCTTTGGAAACCATAGGAAAGCTGAATGATGCGGTAGGCGGTGTCACTGTTACTGTTCCGGAGGGGGAGGATATGACTTCTGCGGATCCACAGCTGAAAAGCGGCGAAGCGGTCACCCTTACCGGAGATATGGCGGAAACCTTTGTGCGGTGGAGAAATACGGAAGAGCATGGAAGCAATAATATGCGAATCGCAAGGCAGAAGCAGTTTCTTCTGAGCTTTTTTCAGCAGGCAGCTTCAGCAGTGCAGAAAAACGTATCATTACCAGCAAGTCTCTATCAGGAATTTTCCAGTGAAATGGTAACAGATATCAGTCTGGATAAAGCGGTATATCTGATTTCCGAAGCGGCAAAAATGAGCTTTCAGGAGGGGAATCTGACGGTTTTGCAGGGAGAGGCGAAAACCGGTAAGGTATATGATGAGTTTTATGTGGACGACGATGCGCTGTATGAGCTGATTCTGGATACCTTCTATATGGAGGAGACAGATTCATGAAAAAAACAGTACTGATCGTGGTTCTGTCTATCTGTCTGCTGGCAGGAGGGATTGCTGCAGGCATACTGTTTTTTGCAGGCAGTCAGGAACAGGTGAATCCGGATATCTATGGACGGATTTATATACCGGATACAGAGATCGACTATCCGATACTGCAGCATCCTGAGGACAATAGTTATTATCTTACCCATGATGCAAAGGGTGAGGAAAATCCTTCCGGTGCAATTTTTTCGGAAGCTTATAACAGCAGGAATTTTGAAGATCCCATTACCGTTCTTTATGGAAATCATATGGAGGACGGCAGTATGTTTGGCGGTCTTCAGAAATACGGGGACAATCTCTACATGAAAGAGCATCCGTATATTTATATTTATTCAGGAGATATGGAATATAAATACCGGATATTTGCCGCGTATCTTTCAGATAACCGTCATCTCATGGAGAGGTTCTGCTCCGGAAAAAGCCAGGGGAACAGAGATGCCTATTTAAAAAGTATTTTTAACAACCGGACCATGGAGGCACAGATTGATGAAAGTGTGGAGGTCAGTGCAGATTCTGGAATACTTACGCTGTCTACCCATGACAGCAGGGGAGAACAGTATCGCTATCTGGTGCAGGCATGTCTGACGGAAAAAAATAAAGCCAGCCCTGTTGAAGCAGAAAAATAATTATGCTATAATAGTTAAGATTTGAAATCCGCAGGGATTCGGGTTGGAAAATGAATGGAGCTTCTTGTATAATTCAAATATAAGGAATTCCGAGAAAGAAGGTTGAGAAAA
>USDN01000076.1 GCA_900553515.1 uncultured Blautia sp.
AACAGACCCTTATAGGGTCAAAGCAAACCACCGGCTAAGCCGGTGGTCGTGATTTATAGAACTTGTTTTTTTCAGAGAGGAAAGATATAATAAAAACATGCAGAGTTCCATCCTCTGTTTTCTGTTTTGTCTCTGCAGCAGATCTGCTGCGAATATCCCATATATAATAAAATAATTTACGATGAAGTGTCATGTCGGGGAGACATTTTTTCGGAAAGGAGAAGTATGTTTGCATCCGTATTATCAGCTGTGATCATGGGGATGGAAGTACATCCGGTCCAGGTGGAAGCAGATGTCAGCGATGGACTGCCGTCTTTTACCATGGTGGGATTTCCTTCTGCACAGGTGAAGGAGGCTCAGGATCGTGTAAGGACAGCACTGAAAAATAATAAAATTGCACTTCCGCCAAAAAGGATCACAGTAAATTTTGCACCTGCAGATATAAAAAAACAGGGGGCTGGATTTGATATTCCTGTGGCGGCAGCAGTACTTGCGGCAGCTGGGATTTTTGAACCAGAAAGATTAAACGGGGTGATGATGGCAGGAGAATTGAGTCTGAACGGAGAAATCCATGCCATTTCTGGAGTTCTTCCGATTGTGATACGTGCCAGAGAGGAAAAATGCCGTTTTTGTATTGTTCCGGCAGGGAATATGAAGGAGGCAGGCCTGGTTCCGGATATGAAGGTGATCGGTGTCAGGAATCTGCAGGAAATGATCTGTTTTTTAAGAAACCCGGACAGCTACAAAGAAGAGACGATGCTGCAGTCTGCAGAATACAAGGAAACAGATTTTACAGACTTTCGTGATATCCGTGGTCAGAAATCTTTAAGAAGGGCAGTGGAGATCGCTGTCAGCGGTTTCCATAACCTTTTGATGATAGGTCCTCCGGGAGCAGGAAAGACAATGGTGGCACGGCGTATACCGGGGATTATGCCTCCGCTGACTTTTGAAGAAAGTCTGGAACTTACTAAAATATACAGTATTGCAGGTCTTCTGTCGGAATCGGATCCTCTTGTCCGTGAAAGACCTTTTCGGAGTCCTCATCACACCAGTTCTGCCCAGGCAATGGCAGGGGGAGGGCGAAATCCAAGGCCGGGTGAGATCACACTGGCTCACAGAGGAGTCTTATTTCTGGATGAGATGCCGGAATTTTCCAGAAGAAGTCTGGAAATACTGAGGCAGCCTCTGGAAGACCGGGTGATCCGGATATCAAGAGTCAGCGGGACCTACACCTTTCCGGCTGATTTTATCCTTTGTGCGGCTATGAATCCATGTCCATGCGGTTATTATCCGGATATGAACAAATGCAGATGTACATCGGGACAGGTTACAGGATATCTGAATAAATTAAGCCAGCCTCTTCTGGATCGTCTGGATCTTTGTGCAGATGCGGAACAGGTAAGCTTTTCCAGTCTGAACGGAAAAGAAGGAGAATGTTCTTCTTTGATAAGGAAACGAGTGGAAAGAGTTCATGAGATTCAGAGAGAACGATATAAAAAAGAAAAAATTCAGTTTAATGGAGAACTTCAGGGAAAAAAGATAGAATCTTATTGCACAACAGATAGACAGGCAAAACTTTTGATGGAGAAAGCCTTTGACCAGATGGGGTTCAGCGCCCGGTCGTACCACAGGATATTGAAGGTAGCCCGTACCATTGCAGATATGGAAGAATCAGAGCTGATCAGGCGGCAGCATATAGGGGAGGCACTGTCCTACAGAGCTTTCGAAAAAAAATACTGGATATGAGCTGCAAAATTATCATAAACTACAGGAAGGAGAGGTATCTTATATGGAAAGAACACAGTCTGAAGAAATCAGATGTATTGAAAAATCTTCTCAGGAATATCCTTCAAAACTGAAACTTTATAAAGGTATGCCGGAAAAACTCTATATAAAAGGAAATCTTCCAGATTTCAAACGTCCTTCTGCAGCTGTTGTAGGGGCAAGGCTGTGCAGTACCTATGGAAGGATACAGGCGTTTCGATTTGCCAGAATACTTGCAGAAGCAGGCGTTCAGATCATCAGCGGGCTGGCATCCGGAATTGACGCTGAAGGACATAAAGGTGCAATGGAGGGAAGGATGCCAACCTGGGCAGTCCTTGGAAATGGGGCAGATATCTGCTACCCGGCAGGAAATAAAGGTCTTTACAGCAGGATCATAAGGGAAAAAGGAGGGATCATCAGTGAATATCCTCCGGGCACTCTTCCAAGAAGCTATTATTTTCCGGCACGGAACAGGATAATAGCGGGACTTTCAGACATGGTTCTGGTAGTAGAGGCCAGGGAGAAAAGTGGTTCGCTGATTACTGCTCAGTGTGCTCTGGAGCAGGGAAAGCCTGTTTTTGCCCTTCCGGGCCCTGTTAATGAAGAACTGAGCCGGGGCTGCCATCAGCTGATTTATGATGGAGCGGGGATTGCCTATGCTCCGGAGGTGCTTTTGGAGGAGCTGGGTATTAATTATGAAAATACAATAAAATCAGAAGGAAAAAAGAACTTAGGTCTTGCAAGTGATTTGAATATGGTGTATAGTTGTCTGGATTTACGACCAAAATCCAGAGATGTTTTAGCACAGGAAACTGGCTTTTCAACGGAAAAGACAGGGCGTATTCTGGTAGAACTGGAACTTCTGGGAATGGTCAGAGAAATCAGCAGACATTACTATATAAAAAATCAGACTTAATTTTACGATAAATAGGAGAGGTAGCATGGCGAAATATCTGGTGATCGTAGAGTCACCTGCAAAAGTAAAGACAATTAAGAAATTTTTGGGGAGCAATTATGATGTTCAGGCTTCAAACGGACATGTACGGGATTTTCCTAAGAGTCAGTTTGGAATCGATGTAGAGAATGATTTTGAGCCAAAATATATTACAATCCGTGGAAAAGGAGAACTTTTGGCAGGACTTCGCAAGGCGGCAAAAAAAGCTGACAAGATTTTTCTTGCAACTGACCCCGACCGTGAAGGAGAGGCTATTTCCTGGCATTTGATGCAGGCTTTGAAAGAAGATCCAAAGAAGATGCGAAGGATCACATTCAATGAGATCACCAAGACTGCAGTAAAAAACTCGATCAAGCAGCCAAGAGAACTGGATATGAACCTGGTGGATGCACAGCAGGCCAGAAGGATGCTGGACCGTATGGTAGGATACAGTATCAGTCCGCTTCTCTGGGCTAAGGTAAAAAGAGGTTTAAGTGCAGGACGTGTACAGTCGGTAGCTCTTCGCATCATCTGTGACCGTGAAGAGGAGATCAATTCCTTTATTCCGGAAGAATACTGGAGTCTTGACGGAGAATTTAAGATCCAGGGAGAGAAAAAACATCTCCAGGCAAAATTCTATGGCACAGACAAAAAACTTCCGATCCATAATAAGGCCGAAATAGATGAGATCCTCAAAAAACTGGAACATGCAGAATACGAGATCAAAGAAGTGAAAAAGGGAGAACGTATAAAAAATGCGCCTCTTCCTTTTACAACCAGTACCCTTCAGCAGGAAGCTGCCAAGACTTTGAATTTTTCCACACAAAAGACCATGCGTCTTGCACAGCAGCTTTATGAAGGTGTGGACATCAAAGGAAATGGCACAGTGGGTGTGATCACTTATCTGCGTACAGACTCCACACGTATTTCACAGGAAGCGGATGAGGCAGCACGTGTTTATATTGGAGAGCAGTATGGAGCATCCTATGTAGCCGATGGAGAAAAGGCTGTAAAGAAAGAGCAGAAGATCCAGGATGCTCATGAGGCGATTCGTCCTACAGATATTTCCCGTACTCCTGCTATGCTTAAGGAATCTTTATCAAGAGACCAGTTCCGCCTGTATCAGCTGATATGGAAACGATTTACAGCCAGCAGGATGGCTGCAGCCCGCTATGAAACTACTTCCGTTAAGATCGGGGCAGGAGAGTATGTATTTACAGTCGCTGCTTCTAAAGTAGTTTTTGATGGATTTATGTCCGTTTATGTCCAGGATGAGGACAATAAAAAGGGAAATGTTTTAAGTCAGAGCCTGGAAAAAGGCATGAAGCTGGAACTGCTGGAATTGAAGCCGGAACAGCATTTTACCCAGCCGCCGGCTCATTATACGGAAGCATCTCTTGTAAAGGCTCTGGAGGAACAGGGAATCGGAAGACCAAGTACCTATGCACCGACCATTACTACCATTATCAGCCGCCGCTATGTTTCAAAAGAGCAGAAAAACCTCTATATGACAGAGCTTGGAGAGGTTGTAAATAATATTATGAAACAGGCTTTCCCAAGTATTGTAGATGTGCATTTTACGGCCATGATGGAAGGACTGCTTGACTGTGTGGAAGCAGGAACAGTCCAGTGGAAAACTGTTGTCAGAAATTTTTATCCGGATCTGAAAAAAGATGTGGATGCGGCAGAAAAAGAACTGGAAAAGGTAGATATCCAGGATGAAGTGACAGATGTAGTCTGCGATCTTTGCGGACGGAATATGGTGATTAAATATGGTCCTCATGGCAGATTCCTTGCCTGCCCGGGATTCCCGGACTGCAGGAATACAAAGCCGTATTACGAAAAAATAGGTGTAGCATGTCCAAAATGTGGAAAGGATGTTGTTCTGAAAAAAACACAAAAAGGACGTAAATATTATGGATGTGAGGATAATCCGGAATGTGATTTTATGTCCTGGCAGAAGCCTTCTGACAAAAAATGTCCTGTGTGCGGCAGCTATATGGTAGAAAAAGGAAACAAGATCGTGTGCAGTCAGGAAACCTGCGGCTATGTGGAACAGAGGCCTCCGAAGGAAGATTGAGAAGTTTCACAATATTTTGCAATTAAAAATATTTTCAGAATAGGCAGGCAAAATTGAAAAAACGTAAAAATGTCTTGTAATTTTGAAAAAAAACGTGTAATATAAAAACAGCAGGAAAATATGCAGAATATACGAGAGAAGAAAGAAAAGGAGGCCAGTATGAGCGTTCAGTTGTTAGACAGAACTAGGAAGATCAATAAGCTTTTGCACAACAGCAGCTCCAGCAAAGTGGTATTCAATGATATTTGTCAGGTGTTGATGGAGACACTGAGTTCCAATATACTGGTGCTGAGCAAAAAAGGAAAAGTGTTAGGTGTCAGTTTATGTCCGGGGGTTGAAGAGATTACGGAGCTGATCGAGGACAAGGTTGGCGGTCATGTTGACACTTTGCTGAACGAGAGATTTTTAGGAGTGTTATCAACAAAGGAAAATGTGAATCTTCAGACACTTGGCTTTGAACATGTAGACAGCAGATGCCAGGGAATCATTAACCCTATCGACATTGCAGGAGAACGCCTGGGAACGGTATTTATGTACCGTAATGACAAGCCTTATGATATTGAGGACATTATTGTAAGCGAATATGGCACAACAGTCGTAGGGCTGGAGATGATGCGTGCAGTGCATGAAGAGAATGCAGAAGAAGACAGAAAACAGCAGGTGGTCAAATCAGCATTTAATACCTTATCTTTCTCAGAACTGGAAGCAATCATTCATATTTTTGATGAGCTGGATGGAGAAGAAGGTATCCTCGTTGCAAGTAAGATCGCGGACCGTGTTGGCATCACCAGATCTGTTATCGTTAATGCGCTGCGTAAATTTGAAAGTGCAGGAGTGATCGAATCCCGGTCTTCTGGAATGAAGGGTACTTATATTAAAGTTCTTAATGAAGTGATCTTTGACGAGCTGGAGGAGATCAAGGCACAGAGAAATAAAAAAGCATAAGATATAAATGAAGCAGAAGCGGATGACCGCTTCTGTTTTTCGTTAGCCATAAACAGAAATTTGATATATAAAAAATAAGAAGATAAGAAAACATGAGAAAACAAAAGAAAATAAAAGATATAAAAAGTATATATTATAATTTACAACCATAAAAAGAGTTGCAGAAAACACCACAATTCAATAATATAAGGACAGTGATTAGCACTCGAATGAAATGAGTGCTAGCAACGAGACAGGACTGATATTTAAAGGAGGAAATAGATCATGAAATTAGTTCCATTAGGTGACAGAGTTGTATTAAAACAGTTAGAAGCAGAAGAAACAACCAAATCCGGTATCGTACTTCCGGGTCAGGCACAGGAGAAACCGCAGCAGGCTGAAGTTATTGCTGTAGGACCTGGCGGAATGGTAGACGGCAAGGAAGTGAAAATGGAAGTTGCTGCAGGAGATCAGGTTATCTATTCCAAATATGCAGGAACAGAAGTGAAGCTTGACGGAGAAGAGTATATCATCGTAAAACAGAACGATATTTTAGCTGTAGTTAAATAAAACAGAGATTTCCTGACAGCATTGTAAATGATAAAATAATTTAGGAGGAATTTTCATCATGGCAAAAGAAATTAAATTTGGCGCAGAAGCAAGAGCTGCACTGGAAAGCGGTGTAAACCAGCTTGCAAATACAGTAAGAGTAACACTTGGACCGAAAGGAAGAAACGTTGTACTTGACAAATCCTTTGGCGCTCCGCTTATTACAAACGATGGTGTTACCATTGCAAAAGAGATCGAGCTTGAGGACGGATTTGAAAATATGGGAGCGCAGCTTATTAAAGAAGTTGCTTCCAAAACAAACGATGTAGCAGGTGACGGTACTACAACTGCAACAGTTCTTGCTCAGGCTATGGTTCATGAAGGAATGAAAAACCTGGCAGCAGGCGCAAACCCGATCATCCTTCGTAAGGGAATGAAAAAAGCAACTGATACAGCAGTAGCTGCTATCAAAGAAATGAGCCAGACTATCAGCGGAAAGAAACAGATCGCTAACGTAGCAGCAATTTCTGCAAGTGACGAAGAAGTTGGTCAGCTGGTAGCAGACGCTATGGAAAAAGTTTCCAAAGACGGCGTTATCACAGTAGAAGAATCCAAGACCATGCATACAGAGCTTGATCTTGTTGAAGGTATGCAGTTTGACCGTGGATATATTTCCGCTTATATGTCAACAGATATGGAAAAAATGGAAGCAAATCTGGAAGATCCGTATATCCTGATTACAGATAAAAAGATCAGCAATATCCAGGAAGTACTTCCGCTTCTGGAGCAGATTGTTCAGGCAGGTGCAAAACTCCTTATCATCGCTGAGGATGTAGAAGGTGAAGCACTGACAACTCTTATCGTAAACAAATTAAGAGGAACATTCCAGGTAGCTGCTGTAAAAGCTCCGGGATATGGTGACAGAAGAAAAGAAATGCTTCAGGATATCGCGATCCTTACAGGCGGTCAGGTGATTTCTGACGAACTTGGACTTGATCTGAAAGAAGCTACTATGGATCAGCTTGGACGTGCAAAATCTGTTAAAGTCGCAAAAGAAAACACAGTTATCGTTGACGGCTGCGGCGACAAACAGGCTATCGCAGATCGTGTTGCTCAGATCCGTAAACAGATCGGTGAGACAACATCTGAGTTTGATAAAGAAAAATTACAGGAAAGACTTGCAAAACTTGCAGGCGGCGTAGCTGTTATCCGTGTAGGTGCAGCAACAGAGACAGAGATGAAAGAAGCAAAACTTCGTCTTGAGGATGCTCTTGCAGCTACAAGAGCAGCTGTTGAGGAAGGTATCATTGCAGGCGGCGGATCTGCATATATCCATGCATCCAAGAAGGTTGCAGAACTTGCTGCAGGCCTTGAAGGTGATGAGAAGACAGGTGCAAACATCATCCTGAAAGCGCTGGAAGCTCCGTTATTCCACATTGCTGCAAATGCAGGACTGGAAGGCGCTGTGATCATCAACAAGGTAAGAGAATCTGAGGTCGGAGTAGGATTTGACGCTCTTAACGAGGAGTATGTAAACATGGTAGAGTCCGGAATTCTGGATCCTGCAAAGGTTACAAGAAGCGCTCTTCAGAACGCTACAAGTGTTGCATCCACCTTATTGACAACAGAATCTGTTGTGGCCAACATTAAGGAAGATACTCCTGCAATGCCGGCAGGAAATCCGGGAATGGGCATGATGTAATAAATATTTCATAAAAAAGGAATCGGCGTCATAGACGTTGATTCCTTTTTATGTTAGAATAATCCTATTATCAAAAAACACGAGGGGATCCTCGTAAGGAGTGTGAATTATGAGTGAACTGTACTCGGAATTCCTTGTAAAAAAGGAATCCACATTTAAGGATGCCATGATAAAGTACGGGCTGATCGCCCTGACTGTCGTGGCTGTTGCTGCAGGCCTTTTTATAAGTCCGTTTCTCTTTCTGGCAGCCATAGGACTTGGAGTAGCCTGTTATTTTATCATTCCGAAAACAGATCTGGAATATGAGTATCTGTTTGTGAATGGAGAGCTGGATATTGATATGATTATGTCCAAGTCAAAAAGAAAAAGAGTAAAATCTCTGGATCTGACAGAGGCAGATCTGATTGCACCTCTTAATTCTCATCGTATGGATTATTATAATGGCAATCAGAAGATGAAAGTTCTGGATTATTCTTCCGGAAACCCGGAACATAAGAGATTCGCCGTGATTATCCGTGACAGCGGGGCAGCCTGCAAGGTTATCATTGAACCGGATGAAACCATGGCGAATGCTATAAAAAATTCAGCGCCAAGCAAAGTTTTTTTGGATTGACACCTTATTTGTTTTTTGCTACACTATGAATCAAACTCAAAATAACATATAGATGTGAAGATACACACATCTGTAAAACTTACATAACTAAGGGAGGAAAAAATACAATGGGTACAATTATCGGTGAGGGCATTACATTTGACGATGTGCTGTTAGTTCCTGCGTATTCAAAGGTGATTCCGAACCAGGTGGATGTAGCGACCTGGCTGACTAAGAAAGTGAAGCTGAACATTCCGCTGATGAGTGCGGGAATGGATACTGTTACAGAGCACCGTATGGCCATTGCTATGGCAAGACAGGGCGGTATCGGTATTATTCACAAAAATATGTCCATTGAGGCACAGGCAGACGAGGTAGATAAGGTAAAACGTTCTGAGAACGGTGTTATTACAGATCCGTTTTATTTATCAGCAGAACATACGCTGAAAGATGCCAATGATCTGATGGCGAAATTCCGTATTTCCGGTGTGCCGATCACAGAAGGAAAGAAGTTAGTAGGTATCATTACCAACCGTGATCTGAAATTTGAAACTGACTTCAGCAAGAAGATTGGTGAGTGCATGACTTCAGAAGGTCTGATTACTGCGAAGGAAGGAATCACCCTGGAGGAAGCAAAGAAGATCCTTGCTAAATCCCGTAAAGAAAAATTACCCATTGTAGACGACGATTTCAATTTAAAAGGTCTGATTACTATCAAGGATATTGAGAAACAGATCAAATATCCTATGGCTGCCAAAGATGAACAGGGACGTCTTCTCTGCGGTGCGGCAGTAGGAATTACTTCTAATGTAATGGCACGTGTAGATGCGCTGGTAAAAGCTAATGTAGATGTGATTGTAGTTGACTCTGCTCATGGACATTCTGAGAATATTCTGAAAGCTGTCCGTGAAATGAAGGATGCATATCCGGAACTTCAGGTCATCGCAGGAAACGTTGCTACAGGTGCAGCTACCAAAGCTCTGATTGAGGCTGGCGTAGATGCGGTAAAAGTTGGAATCGGACCGGGATCTATCTGTACTACCCGTGTGGTAGCAGGTATCGGTGTTCCGCAGATTACTGCTGTTATGGACTGCTACGAAGTTGCTAATCGCTATGGTATCCCGATTATTGCTGACGGCGGTATTAAATACTCCGGAGATGTGACCAAGGCGATTGCAGCAGGCGCGAATGTATGTATGATGGGAAGTATGTTTGCCGGATGCGATGAGAGCCCGGGAACTTTCGAACTGTATCAGGGACGTAAGTATAAGGTTTACCGTGGAATGGGATCTATTGCGGCTATGGAGAACGGAAGCAAGGACCGTTACTTCCAGGAAAATTCCAAGAAGCTTGTTCCGGAAGGCGTAGAAGGACGCGTGGCATATAAAGGTCATGTGGAGGACACTGTTTATCAGCTGATCGGCGGTCTTCGTGCAGGTATGGGATACTGCGGTGCAGAAAATATTGAAGCTCTGAAAACTACAGGAAAATTTGTCAAGATTTCTGCCGCATCCTTAAAAGAGTCTCATCCTCATGATATCCATATTACAAAAGAGGCTCCGAACTACAGCGTAGACGAATAAGCTGTTTTTCCTCTTGAAAAATAAAAAAAAGTATTATATATTAATAATAACGACTGCATGACTGGCGGAAAGCAGGATTTACCTGCGGGGAGTGCAGTAAGTGTTTAGCCGACCGCCTGGGCAGCCTGAAATACAGACTACCCAGGCGGTCTGTTTGCGTTTCAGGGCCATAATGTTTATTACAAAAAGAATTTCTACCAAGAAAAAGGAGATCAGACGATGGAAATGATATCACTGGAAAATGAACTGAAAAACAATTCTTATCCGGGAAGAGGAATTATCCTGGGACGCACCGCTGACGGGACAAAGGCAGTGGCAGCTTACTTTATCATGGGAAGAAGTGAGAACAGCAGAAACCGCGTATTTGTAACAGAAGGAGAGGGAATCCGCACACAGGCGTTTGACCCTTCCAAGCTGACTGATCCAAGCCTGATCATTTATGCTCCGGTCCGCGTCCTTGGAAATAAGACGATTGTTACAAATGGAGATCAGACAGATACCATTTATGAAGGTATGGACAAACAGATGACTTTTGAGCAGTCATTAAGATGCCGTGAATTTGAGCCGGATGGACCAAACTATACACCTCGTATCTCCGGTGTTATGCATATCGAAAATGGAAATTACAGCTATGCAATGTCTATTCTGAAAAGTGATAACGGCAATCCGGACGCATGTCTCCGTTATACTTATGCTTATGAGAAGGCAGTTGCAGGTGAAGGACGTTTTATTCATACCTATAAATGTGACGGAAATCCACTTCCAAGCTTTGAAGGCGAGCCCAAGCTGGTAAGCATTCCGAATGATATGAAAGAATTTACAGATCTTCTGTGGAACAGTCTTAATGAAGAGAATAAGGTTTCCCTTTTTGTGCGTTATATTGATATTGAAACCGGAAAATATGAGACTGCAATTGTAAACAAAAACAAATAAGGAGGATGCAGACAATGAATGAATTACAGTTAAAATACGGATGTAACCCAAACCAGAAACCATCAAGAATCTTTATGAATGACGGAAGCGAACTTCCGATCAGGGTGCTTTCCGGAAGACCGGGATATATTAATTTTCTGGATGCTTTTAACGGATGGCAGCTGGTAAGGGATCTGAAAAAAGCAACCGGACTTGCAGCGGCAACTTCCTTTAAGCATGTTTCTCCTGCAGGCGCTTCTGTGGGACTTCCTCTTACAGAAACTCTGGCAAAAATCTACTGGGTGGATGATATGAACTGGAAAGAGTTTTCTCCGATCGCCTGCGCTTATGCGAGAGCAAGAGGAGCTGACCGTATGTCTTCATTTGGAGATTTTATTTCTCTTTCTGATGTCTGTGATAAAGATACGGCTCTTCTTATCAAGAGAGAGGTTTCTGACGGTGTGATCGCTCCGGGATATACAGATGAAGCTCTGGAAATCCTGAAAGCTAAAAAGAAAGGCAATTACAATGTAATTCAGATCGATCCGGATTTTGTACCGGCTCCATTAGAGCATAAGGAAGTATTTGGTGTGACTTTTGAGCAGGGAAGACAGGAGCTTGAGATTAATGACGAACTGATCGCCAACATTGTAACAGAGAAGCAGGAACTTTCTGAGGAAGCAAAACGCGATATGAAGATTTCTCTGATCGTTCTGAAATATACACAGTCCAACTCTGTATGTTTTGTTAAAGACGGACAGGCTATCGGCGTAGGCGCCGGACAGCAGTCACGTGTACATTGTACCAGACTGGCCGGACAGAAGGCTGACAACTGGTTCCTCCGTCAGAGTCCGCAGGTTCTGAACCTTCCGTTTAAAGAAGGAATCAGCCGTGCAGAGAGAGATAATGCTATTGATGTATATATCGGTGAGGAATATATGGATGTTCTTGCGGACGGTGCATGGGACCGTATCTTTACAGAAAAACCTGAGGTGTTTACAAGAGAGGCAAGACGTGCATGGCTGGATCAGCTTACAGATGTAACTCTGGGATCTGACGCGTTCTTTCCATTCAGTGATAATATTGAAAGAGCGCATAAAAGCGGCGTAAAATATATTGCGCAGCCGGGCGGATCTGTAAGAGACGAGGATGTGATCGCAACCTGCAATAAGTATGGAATGGCAATGGCGTTTACAGGCATCAGACTGTTCCATCATTAATAATAAAAGTATTACTTGAATACTGAGTTTAGACAGGATATAATTGAATTATATAATACAAAGCGCTGTTTTGAGAAAAATAGCGCTTTTTTCTACAGCAGAAAGTATAAAATCAGAAAGGAGGAGTAATGGAACAAGAGATTTCTGCTTGTAGAAAAAGAAAGCTTCCTGTATACTTTAAATAAGCCAAGAAATTGACAATAAAAAATAC
>USDN01000077.1 GCA_900553515.1 uncultured Blautia sp.
TTTTTCTTTGACTCTGTTTTTTCATAAATCATTTGACACTACCTACTTAAATCAAACCTTCAAAATAAGCCACACTGCTGACACCGCCAGCCAACGCACCAAACAGGATCATGATCAGTATAATAAGAAAGATCACGATCAATAAAAAGCAAAAATAAGATCTTGCAAAATTCTTAAGATTTCTGTTTTTAGTTCCACCTACTGAAAATACGATCAAAAGTACTAATCCTACAATAGGAAGCGAAAACAGAAGTTCATATCCCAGGTATCCCCACATACTGATAGGCTTATATTCTTCCGGGATCATATCCGGAAAAGCAGGCATCATATTATTTTCCTTATTTCCACAATTTACAGTTGCATCTGAGTTTTTCTCATCTGTCTCTGGTGCTTTCAGTTCCGCACCACATCGACGGCAAAACTTAGCTTCGTCTGCATTTTTTACTCCACATTTTTTGCAATACATAAAACATCCTCCTTTTCATTTTTTACCAAACCTTTTAAAACTCTCTTTCAATTTCACTAAGCAGCTTTTTTCTCTGTTTTTCAAAAATATGTGGCAATATGCACAAAAGTACCATGCTGCCTAACATTCCGACGATACCTGCAGTCATCATCACAATCCCCATACTCATTTTCTGCCCTCCTGATTCTTTATTCCCCCGTGATCCATCCATTTGATACAGCCTGACCATAAAGTTCCTTTAATTTGTCCATTTCCATATCATTGGCATTATTTTTAAGCTGCTGCTCATAAAGAACTTTTGCCTTTTTATAATAGTCACGAAACTCTGCATAGTTTCTCTGTTCGATATCCATTTTCTCCTGTTCAGCAACCTCCAGAAATGCCAGAGCTTTATATGTTTTATAATTTTCACCATATTGCTCCAGCATCTGTTTTAACAAACTGGAAGCTTCACCATATTTACTCATATTCTGATAAAGAACTGCCAGATTGTAATCAGTGTCATAACTCCCCATTCCCTGTTTACTGATCTGTCTGAACACCTCTGCCGCCTTCTCATAGTAAAAAACGTCATCGGTTTCATTTCCCATATCACTGTATACCTGTCCCAGATGTTCCAGTATCCCGATATTATATTCTACAGACAATTCTTTTCTGGCCTTTTCAAGCAATTCTATTTTTTCACTATATCCAGTCACACCATCTCCCTGACCATCAATGCATTTACATACCATAATATACGCACGCATCTGCACATAGTCGTCTTCTGCTTTTTTAATACAATTCATAAAAATGTCTTTTGCACCCTGGAAATCTTCTGCATTAAACAGGATTTCCCCCTGTACATAATCAATTTCCACTGAATCAAGCCCCTGGCTTCTTGCTGTTTCAAGAGCCTGTCGTGCCTTTTCCAGATCACCTGTATAGGCAAGGGCGATAGCATAATCACGATAATAATCACCGTTATCCGGTTTGATCTCTATTGCTTTTTTATAACACATTGCCGCATTTTCATAATCTTCCTGTTTTTCATAAGAATTCCCAAGAAGATAATATACATTATTCAAAGAAGTTTCTTTTTCCTGAAGCTCTGGATTTTCCAAAATAACCTCTTTGATAAATATAATATTATCGCCATATTGTCTTTGTTGGTCCAGTGCAAGCGCTTTTTGAAAATATGCATCCAGCCTTTCCGGTATCAGTCTCACAGCCTTTTGATAATAGGATTCAAAATTTTCAAATTCTCCTGAAGTAACACACTGTGATTCCATTCTCACCAGTTCTTCATACTGTTTTCGCCTGTCTATGTCTCTTCTGAAATATCCTCCGATCGTAAGTGCCGCACTTGCGGCCATGAGGCAGAATGTTAAAACATAAATCACTTTCTGCCTTACACAGAGATCTCGATACCGTTTATCCTTCTTCTGTATCTCTTTCAGATCACTGAGCAGCAACTCAGCTGTCTGATAACGTTTTGCCGGATCTGGTTCCAGACATTTCATTATAATATGGGCAAAAACATCATTGATCTTGGTCCCCGAATTCCGGATATCCTCCACGTATCCATTTTCATCCTGCTTAGGTTTTTTTCCCGTCATAAGATGATACAGAACTGCCCCAAGACTGTAGATATCTGCACGCCCGTCAATCGTCTTCCAAAGAGAGCGATCCAATTGATCCTGATTATAATGAAGTGCATAAATCTGTTCCGGAGCTGCGTATCCATTGGTGTATCCTGTTACCCAGGCAGTATCTCCATCCAAAGTAGCTGAAATGTTAAAATCGATCAGGCAGATATTGCCATTTGGCATAAGCATAATATTTCCGGGTTTCAGATCACTGTGGATGATCGGTGGTTTCTGGCTATGAAGGTAACCCAATGTAGCACAGATCTGTCTGGCCCAGATGATCACAGATTTTTCCTTAAACTTCGTTCCCGAATCCAGATATTCTTTAAAAGAATTCCCGGGGATATAATCCATTACAGTATATACATCCCCGTCTGCCTCCAGAAAATCAAACACCTGCGGCAGGCAGGAATGCCTGAGATTTTTCAGGACATCTGCCTCTGCCCGGTTGTTCATAACATCTTTTATTTCCGTACGGATTTTTTTCAGTACAACATATTTTTTTAGATTTTTATGATAAGCTTTGTAGACCTCACCGCTGTTCCCGGCACCAATTTTTCCAATAATCTCATAAGTTTCTGAAAGATGGCTCAGCATTTCTCCCTCTCCCTTATTTTCCACATGTACTGTTATCCGTTACGCTGAAGTTCATAGTTCCGGAACCTGGCTGCATTCCTGCATTTACCATAACAAGATCCTGCACACCCGGTTCTTTTCCAGCCAGTCCGCTGCTCAGAGGATTTGGTACCCCTGCCAGATCCTGAAACGGATTATTTACAAGATCCATTCCTGACAATACATCTGCACTTTCAGATATCCAGGCACCACTTAATCCGCCTGCGGCAAGAGCTGCTGCAAAAGCATCTTTTCCGCCTTCCTGTGGAGAAGAAACTGATCCGTTTACAAGAGAAGCTGACGCCGCCATATTCAGCATTCCATCCGGTCCCATTTTGTATAATACAACAGTTGTCTTTGCCGAAGGATTTCCATCCCCTGTATCCATTCCAAAATAATGACTGGCAATTCCTATATCCACACTTGTTCCATTGTCTTTCAAAAAACACTCCTGCGTGCCACCGTAAGTTACACCTTCAATGGCTCTTCCAAATCCTTCTCCCGATCCAATCCGTACAGCCGCAGAAGTTACTGTATCATTTGTAACCACATAAGTGTCCAGAACAAGCTGCCCGCCGCTTACGGAAACAACAAGGAGTTCCTGAGTACCATCTCCGTTAAAATCTCTTTTTTCTATTCCAAGAACCCCATTTACTGCTCCCATACCGGAATCATCTCCACAAGTATAGGAAATCGGCGTACTTAAGTTTACTCTCGGATTTGCAGATAGAAACTCTGCTGCATAAGCATCCAGAAGCTGATCCGGGCTTACCGTCTGAACCGGGATCTCTTCTGCCGGAAATTCCTCTGTTGGTAACTCCTCTACTGGAAATTCTTCTGTTGGAAGTTCTTCTGTTGGTAACTCCTCTGCCGGAAATTCTTCTGTTGGAATTCCATCTCCGTTTTCATCAGCGGATGGTTCTGTTTCCACAGGATCTATTATCTCCCATTCCTCTGTATCAGGATCTGGCTCTGGCTCCAAAATTTCTCCCGTATCTGCTGAAGAATTTCCATCCTGATATGCTTCCACTTCCTCCCCCTCCAAAGAAGTGCTTGTATTTTCTGATGGAAGGATGACCTGGAGCACCAGCTCCAGACTCTGGAGATATTCTGCCAATTCATCTTCATCTGTCCCCTGTTTTACATAGACCTTGTAGTTAGAGGAATTGATCACAGCCGTATCTGTTTCTGTCTGTTCCTGACCTTCTGCTTTTGAAAAATATGCCTGTCGAAACTCCTCCCACGCAACATTGGCAGGATAAAATTCAACTCGGAGCACTTCCTCTCTGTCCTCGATCTGTCTGCCAACTTCATCAATCTGTTCCTGTGTGATTTCCTCTACAAGGTAAACAATAAACGGCGTCTCCATCTGGAGTTCTGTCTCCGGCATTTCTGTCGGTACAGGTGTCGGAGTCGTAATTTGCTCAGATCCTCCTGCAGATTCTGAACCGTCTTCTTCTATCTGATCATCTTCTTCCATTGGCATAGGAGTTGGTGTCAATTCATCATCCCAACCTTCCTGAAGTTCTGTAGTAAAAAGTTCTTCCGGCGTTGGAGTTGGATCTTTTTCCGGAGACGGTGTGATCACCTCAATGTAAACATAGATATTATTAAATCTGTCAATTGTATTCTGTGCCTGGCTGGCACCATTCTCATCATTATTTTCCTGATAAATATCAATCGTCTGATTATAAATATTCTGGTATCTGTCCATCCGGTCTCTCCAGTTATCCAGATCTGAAGTGATCACACTCTCCGGCATGTTCTCAAGATTCTCATTTGTGCGGTTCAGCATTCTCAACGCACTATCCGGGTCTCCCATCTGATTATAGGTATCTGCCAGTCTCATAGTTGCATCCGGTGACTTTTCATTGATCTCAAGAGCTTCCTTAAAAGCAACTTCCGCTTTTTTATATTCCCCGGCTTCCAGATACTTGTCCCCAACATCCAGTTTTTCCTGAAACTGATCTGCAATGGTCCTTTTAGGATTTACAAACAGCACTACTCCAAGGATGATCAAAAGACATACTGCTCCGGAAATTACAGGTATCAATATCCTGGGTTCCAGTTTTCTTCCTGATTTCTTGTTTTTCCTATCATTCGCAGAAGTCTGCTGGTTTACAGGCGTTCCACATATATTACAATATTTTTGTTCTTTTTCTAATTCATTCCCACACTTTGGACACTTCATCTGTCAGCTCTCCTTCCTGAAGATAAATTCCTCATCCGACAGCCGAATCCTGTCTCCCTGCTCCAGTTTTTCCGGATGTGCAGGCATCACACGTATCCCATTCAGATAAGTATAATTGCTGGAATTCAGATCTTCGATATAATATTCACCCTCTCTGAACCGTATCACACAATGCTCTCTGCTGATCGTAGGATTATTACGGATACAGATATCTGTCATCAAAGCTCTCTTTCCTACCTTACAATTCTCAACTGTGATCGAAAATACTTCCTGTGTCCTTTCTCTCACAAGCTCTGCATGGATCTTATATGTCCTTTTCAAAAGAACCGTTTCGTTGTCACCATCATCCCGCAAAAGGACTGTCTGTGAATCATTGTCTTCTTCCTGAAGCTTCTCTTCATAAACTCCTGGAGCATCTTCCTTTTCCCATGATCTTTCTTCCTTCGGTGTTTCCGATTTTTCTTCTTTCTCCCACGGCCTTTCTTCCGCCGGCATTTCCCATGGTTTTTCCAGGATTTCTTCCTTCTCCCATGGCGCCTCTTCTGCCGGCATTTCCGGATCTTCTTTCTCCCATATCTCCTCTTCTGTTACCGGTACGACATCTCGCCATGGCTGTTGACCGGAACTGTCAGATTTCATTTCAAAAAGTTCATCCGACAGATTCCCCATTGGTTCCGGCGGGATCAGTGGCAGCCCTCTGGATTCTGAAGATTTTAATGGATATGATGGATTTTTCCCCTCTTGCTTTACAGGGATACAGACCAGCTTCACTTCTCCCGTGGCAATTTCTGCATACATATATTGTTTTTCCGTCATTATTTCCGGATGAGGAATCCCTTTTCCCGTCAGATTCTCAATTGCTTTCTGAATTTTTTCCTCCAGTGCGTCCCGCTCTTCCTGTGCAAGATCCTCTCTCCAAGCCATCATATTTACAGTACCGGAAATATCATAAGTAAATACACAGTGTCCTCCTTCTCTGTGCAGCGAAACAGGCAGAAGATTCCTGTTCACAGAACCGCTTTCTATAATTCTCCAGGCCTCCTTATCCAAAACTTCATTCTGGTCGGAATAATAACTAAATAAAGAGTGTCTTCCGGCAAAATCATACTCAAATTTCATTTTTCTTCTCCCTTCCTAATAAATATCCAGCTGTATCAACTGCCATTTTTCATTTTCTTTCACAGGCGCAATACCATTTTGGTTAAATGTCTTTGCCCCTTCAAATTGCGGATCTATAATAAAATCTCCGTTTTCTTTGATAAATCCCCATTTTCCCCCTGAACTGACCGGCGCATATCCTATTTCCGAAAAGCTTCCTGCATTTTCAAAAGCTCCCTGCAGCACTCGTTTGCCCTGTGAAGAAACAAATCCCCATTTACCGGCCTGCATAACAGCAGCCGGACCAGAGGAAACAAAAGGCATTACCGAATCATAGGATTCTCCGACCTGTACGCCGTCCTTGTTGATCAAATGATATTTTTCTCCGATTTTTACAAATACAACTTCATTTCTGGAACAAAATCCCCATTCATCACAAACGATTTCATCAAACCCAAAATCTGTAAAAGGATGAAAGTCCTCGTGGATCAAAGCCCATTTATCCCCTTTTTTTACTCCGGCAATCCCGTTTAAAAAAGGCGTAACCCCATCGTATTCAAATTCTGTCATCTTTTTGAAATCTTCACTTAAATATCCCCACTTTCCATCTTTTTCTGCCGGAATGACTCCATTGCTGCAGATTCCCAGAAATCCATAAACTTCATCCGGCTGTCGTCTTTTGTAATTATTTTTGTCAATGTAGTACCAGTTTCCATCTTTTTTCACCGGTGCAAAACCATTTTCTCCAAAAAGGCTGATGTTTTCATACTCCGTCCGGATCACTGGATTTCCTTCCCCATCGATCATGCCCATTTCTTCCCCTGTTTTAACCATCATACAGGAAGCACAGGTATTCGATATGCTGTCATACTCCTCTCCAAGATAACGGAATCCTCCTGCCAGAGAACTTAATTTTGCGCGCAAAGAACCATTTATATTACTTTCCTTTATCTGTGTCTTCAAAAGGGCAATTGCATTTTCCCGTTCCCCTTTTTCCAGATAGTAGTCCACCAGGATCAAAACAGCCTGTTCATTGTCTTTTCCAACAGCAATCGCATCATTACAGGCTTGAATAAAGGACGTCTCATCCTGAAGATTTTTATAATTTTCTGCAATCTTCAAATATATATTTTCATTATCCGTATCAAATTCCAGCGCTTTCTGATACTCTAACACAGCATCATAATAAATTCCTTTTTCCTCATATTTCTGTGCCTCTGCCAGATGTCTTCGATACTCCATAGGCTTTTTTGTTGCTGCTGAAAAAGTGACCCACCAGGACAGACCTAAAAGGAGCACCACTGCAGATATCATCAGCTTTTTCATAATTTTTCACCTCAAAATCCTAATATCAAGATCAATATCGTTCCCCCTGAAAAAAATGGTGCCAGAGGAATCGAATCTTTCATTGTAAGTTTTTTACGTAAAAGCTGAATGACAGAAAAAACCGCAGCAAGAATCAGGCAAAACACCAGATCAAACCAGATCAGCGATCCCCCCAGGTACCATCCGATCACTGCTGCCAGTTTCACGTCCCCAAGTCCAATACTTCTCCTGGACAAAAACCATGCCATAAGAAATATAAAAAAACCAATCGCCATTCCACCAAATGCAGATTTCACCATCTCTGTCCGCCAGGACGGAACTACTGTAATCTCCCCTAAAAGAACGATCCCACGAAAAATAACCATCGCCACCAGGATTTTATTCGGTATGATCGTTTTTTTTGAATCTATAAAGCCAAGCAAAATAAGAAAAACCGTCAAAAGAATATAGCGGACGCTTTTCAGCCAATGATATCCATATATATAAAATAAAATCGCTTCCACTGCTGCAGCCGCAGCGATCATCACAGGTAAATATCTTTTTTCTTTAAATACTTCTCTGATGTAGTCCATCGGACACTCCTTTTTCTTTTTTAAATACCAGACCACACACGGGTCGATGCACATACACGATAATGTTTTGAAGGAAGGTCAAAAAACGGAAAGTGACTCTTCACATCATAATCCACAACAATTTTTATATCATTGCTTCCATTTTTGCACCAGGAGCTGTTTTTGTAGCTAAGCCCGGAAACTCCCAGATTTTTCAGATAAGACTCAATATCTTCTGTTCCGGATGCAACAGCAATCTGCTGAGCCACACAGGATTCTGCTACGGTTCCTACCATATATGAAGATAGTCCGTCCCAGGCAGATGTCTTTATTGATCCCAGAGCTCCGTTGATAAATTCCACAGGATTTCTTACATAGTTTTCCACCGTATCATAAATTCCCTGCCCTGCCTGTCCAGCCCCTGTCATATCCTGTGCAGTTCCCTGACCGGATGCGATCTTCTGTGCCGCTGAATCCAGCTCTGAAAGATTTTCTTTCATTTTCTCCATTTCCTGACTGAAATCGCTTGCCTCCTGTCCCAGATTCTGATAAGAATCCAAAATTCCTGTTTTTTCCAGTATATAACTATACTGGGCAACCTCTTTTGCAGCCTGATCCGATGCATACTGGATCACAAGCTGCGCTCTTACAAAGAAAACTAAACTGTAAATGCTCATAAAGGCAAACAAAAACATAGGGATAAATAAAGTTGCCTCTACAGTGATGGATCCTTTTTGTCTTTCTTTTTTCATATACTATCTCCTGTCAATATGCCAGAACACTTCTGTATCTTATCCGACGTTTCCCATTATCTTTATTTCCGGACTGTCCCAGAAAGGCCGGTACCTTCGGCAGGAAAATGGTAGATGTTTCCACATCAGCCTTCAAAGTCAGCATCGTATATTTATTTTTCAGGATATCACCTGTATTCAACTGGATACAATCTCCGGTGCGTGCCACAAGATCTGCTTTTCCGTTTTCACCTGTCAGAGCAATCAATAAAAACAGCTTCATATAATCCTTGTAGGAAAAAGAAATAGCAGATTTTTTTCCTTTATCTCCCGGCCATACCAGACACTCTTTGCCGGAAATCAGGCTGCCTGTTTCTTCTGCGGCCATAGCAATGGCACGGCAGGTAAGATATCCATATTTTATAATAGGATAAAGCCATGCCTGCTGAGAAGCCGCAACAACTGCCTTTGCAACAGCATCCGCTTCTTTGGTAATAGTCGAATCCGTAAAAACATAGATCAGGTCAATAGCCAGTCTTGCAGCATACAACTGCATATATGCCGTTGCTTTATTCACAGCTGTATTTGAGTTACCATAAAGAATATATTCAATCTCACCATTTATGATTTTATGTTCAGAAAGAAGCATCCCACTAAGAGACTGATCTCCTGCCTTGGTAGTCATACAGTTAAACATTTCTGACATATATTCCATCAGATATGTCTGCTCAAGGATCTTGCCTGACATAGAATCCAAACAGGCAGCCAGACTCCCCAGCCATGCCATATCACCGCTGACTGCCTCTACAGTATCTTCATCACTGGAAGTATCTGTCTTTCTGTCTCCGGTTCCCAGACCGGAATTGATGGCAGTTCTTGCGATACCACTTGGGAACATATCCGGAAAACCTTCTATTTCTTTCAAGTTCCATTCGCTTTCAGCTGCATTCAGGATATTATTCTTCTGGTCATTAAAATCAGACTCTTTCTGTGCTGCATCATTTCGATTCTGTTCCTGGTTTTCATTTTTTACAGGCTCTTCTGTTACACCAGCAAGTGTATTCTGATAAAAATCAGTATTTAAAGGACTGCTGAAGCCTGCTGTACTTACATCCTGTATCCCATCCAGAAGATTATGCCCGCTCCAGAACTGATCTGCCGCCTGTGAAGCTGTCATGTTTTCCAAAAGTATTCCTTCGGAATAAGATATCTGCTGAGATTCCAGCTGCTGCGGCAGATCCTCTAACTGTTTCAGGGATTTTTTGTATATTTCTGCCCCATTGATATTCATCTGGATCCGCTCAATCAGTTCTTCCAGCGCCTTTATATTAATATCGATATTTTCCTGTTCTGTCTCCAGACCACTGATGTCTTCCCCTGTAGATTTCAGGTCTGTTTTTGCCTGATCGTATTTTTTTTTCGCATCTTCCACATTTTTCCATTTCTTTTTTACATCCTTCAGTTTATTGATGGCTGTATTTCCATCTGTTATGATGGAATCAGCAGCTCCTTTGATTCTCTTTATGTTATCTTTATATTCTTTTGCTGCCGTCTTATAATTATGATCCATGGTATTGATATTTTTTCTTACCGTTTTCTCAATATCTTTATATGCATTTACCTGATCCTCCGTATATCCATTTTTTGTAGAAATGCCGGCTTCTGCCTGTGGCTGTGCATGGATGAGCTGCTTTAATGCCAGAAGCGTAATCATATGACGGTATTTTTCCTGATCAAATACCATATCTCCCTCATAAAATTCCACATTATAATCCAGATATCGCACGATCATATCCTGTGTTATCGTATCAGGTGTATCCGGCGGAAAAGATGGCGGCAGTTCTCCGCTTACATACTTTTCCATAGATTTTGCTGCCAGCCGGAAAACTGATTTCTCTTTATATGTATTTACAGCTGCAAAAGGGTCTGTATTTTTCAAAAGATCAATAGCTGCCGCCTGACTTTCAATGGCTTCTTTTGCCTCCTTTAAGGGTTTATCCAGTTTTGAAGCCTTGATCCCGTAATCCGTCTTTGTTTCCACATATTTTTTCTGCTGATCCAGATGATCAAACGGCAGTTTTTTTAATTTCTGCACAATATCGTCTGCGATATAAACAGGTCCGCGGAACTTCATATATTCTACAATCTGCTGACGCAGAACATCCGTATCTGCCAGAGAGGATGTCTCCACCCCTTTTGCCTCAAAGCCATTTTCCACCAATGAAAGCTGAATGACAGCGCTTAATTCTTCGTCATCTTTATTTTCCAGATTTCCTGCATAAATGGATTCACAGAATATCTGCCGCAGCTTCTGCTTTTCCTCCGGAGAATCCGGTGCCTTTGCCATGGCTGTCAGACCATATCCGTCCTTCAGATTCTTGTCATACTGGGCAAGAGCTGCATTCATGGTCAGATCTCCGGCTCCGGAGACCACTGTCTTTGACGCAAAAAGACGGGAAGCATCTACAATGATCCCACTGAATAACAGAACAGGAACCAGAATCAGTGTTAAGAACACACAGATCGAACCTCTCTGTTTTCCACAAAAAAACTGCATATGCTTCCCTCCTCTCCTTTCACGAATTTCACAATTATCTGCTTAGAATAAGAGATTGCTGACCTGGTCAAAAGCTTCTCCTATTTTTTGCGTTTTCCCGTCTTTATCGAATTTTTTCAGCAAAAAGTTCCCCATATCCCAGGCGAGGTCTACATTCCGTACAAAATCAGTCGTATTCATTACCGGCTGATACGCCGCGGAATAGATCGTCACATCCTCTGTCACTCCTAAAAGCCTAATGATCCCCGGCATGGGAATCACATACTTTAACTCCGCACGGACCGCCTTGCTCAGCAGCGAGTTCTCCACTCCCACATAGGCTTCTGTTCTCCCCAGGGAAAACATGGCGCTGTTTTTCTGCAAAGCCTCCTGATAATCAGAGATTCTTTTTTTGGCTTTACTGTCCACTCCCCAGCGGTATATATTAGACGCGGTTCCTTTATAGGAAGCAAAATACTGCTTCACCTGAGCCTCAGAAGGACCTTCCTCCCATCCAAAATCCACACGGGCATTAGTCATCGGCGTTTCCGGTGTAAAGCTGTCATAGCCCGGATAAGCAGTTTCTCTGGCAATCTCCAGGGCTGCTCTTTCCACCTGAAAGAAGAAGTAGCTCTCCTGCATTTTAAATAATCCAAAATAGATCACCACCATAACGATCGCTATGGTTATAGGAAAATAAATGGCTGCCTCCACCATGACTGCACCTCTCTGGTCATTGCTGTCTGTTTTTTTCATTTTGGCAATTCATCAATTGCAAACTTTTCTGCCCGACCCAATGTCTTTTCTACAATATTTCCAATCTTATCTTTAAATACCACAGCCGCTGCGATCACAACTACGATGACCAGTATAATCGCCACGATCTCTGCTGCGCCTTTCTCTTCTGTTTTGAAATCCTCCCATAAATTACGCATACGGTTCTGGATCCCTATCCACATTCTGTCAATTTTTCTCATCATTTTCATGTCCTCCTTTATATCTGTGGTAGTGTCAAAAACTACCTGTTTTTTATTGTTCTAAATCCTTTAAAACCTTGAT
>USDN01000078.1 GCA_900553515.1 uncultured Blautia sp.
AGACACCGCCCTTTCACGGCGGTAACAGGGGTTCAAATCCCCTTGGAGTCATTTTCCTTTAAGGGAAAGCATACAATATAATACATGGTGCCATAGCCAAGCGGTAAGGCAAAGGTCTGCAACACCTCTATCCCCGGTTCAAATCCGGGTGGCACCTCTAAAAAACCTTGAAATACAAATTTTAAGGTTTTTTATTGTGTATAAAATCATCAGGAGGGACTGCCTGATTACGGAAATCAGATGGAGGGATCCCCACCTGTTTTTTAAACAGTCGACTGAAATATAAGGGATTATCGTAGCCTACAATGGATGCCACTTCTGAAACAGAATATGTGGTTGTCCTAAGGAGTGTTTTGGCATTTGTAATACGAAGGTTCAGAATATACTGCATAGGCGTAAGAGCATGATATCGTTTAAAATTACGGATGAACCAGCAGGTACTCATATGTCTGGAAGCAGCATAATCTTCTATGGAGATCTCTTCTGTAAAGTGTTCGTTAAAAAATTGAGCCGCCCGTTCCATCTCCTTTTGAAGATAACGGTTCTGCCTGGAACTTTCCGGATGATGACGGCTGATCAGGAGAAAAAGTTCGTTAAGAAGCAGAGACAGATACTCTTCATAGTGCGGCCTTGTCAGTTGAAGCTCCTGTATCATCTTTCGGAATATCTGGTGGTATTCCGGAGAATTTCCAACTTGCATGATTGAAGTGGATTCAAATAAATGATATTCTTTTAAAATATTTTTTACACGATTTCCTGTAAAGTGAACCCAGTAAACTTCCGTCTGATCTGTCCCATAATAAATATATTTCTGCATTTCTCTGGGCCGGTATAAAATCATATGTCCGGCATCTATAATTTCTTCTTTATTATCTAAAAAGAAATGCCCTTTTCCTGAAGCAATATAAAGCAACTGATAATCAATCCTGCCTTTTGGGCGGTAAGTAGGAAGTCTTGGCTGTTTGATAAGACGGTAGGTTCCGCAGCTTCCTACAACTAACGGTCTGGTTTTGTCTTTAAAATCAAGCAGTGAATTGTGCAGATACCCGGAATTGATATACATAGATACTCCTTTCTTATGATAGCAGAGACAAAAAGTCTGATATATTGTTCTGTGATTTGTAATCCAAAATTCTACTTTCCTATATGAAATTTTTGACAGTATATTTTTATACTGTGGATCTGATTATAAGTGTATCATTTTGTGCATGTTTTGTCTAATGGAGTTTATGGACGAAATATGTAAAAAGGTAGTAAAATCAAAGTAAATTAAAGGGAAAAAATAAGAAAAAGGAGAAAGCAAGAATGATCGTGCCCAGACATTATGAAGACTTAAAAATAATGCATGAAAATACCATGCCCTGCAGAGCCTATTATATACCGGCGTCCAGAGATATGGGGTCGCTTGTAGAAAACAGAGAAGACACTGACAGAATGATCCTGCTTAACGGAAACTGGAAATTCCGATATTTTTCAAGTATTTATGATCTGCAGGAAAAATTTTATGAACCGGGATATGAATGCAGTGATTTTGTGCAGGTAAAAGTACCGGGAGTGTGGCAGAACGACGGATATGACAGACATCAGTATACAAATGTAAGATATCCGATTCCACTGGATCCGCCTTATGTGCCTCAGGAAAACCCCTGTGGAGCCTATGTGCGGGAATTTGAATATGAGATACAAAAGGATGCACCAAAAGCTTATCTGAATTTCGAGGGTGTGGATTCCTGTTTTTATGTATGGATGAATGGGAAATATGTCGGATACAGTCAGGTTTCCCATGCTACAAGTGAATTTGATGTGACGGACATGCTTCAAAACGGAAAAAATACACTGGCTGTTCTGGTTTTAAAATGGTGTGACGGAACCTATCTGGAGGATCAGGACAAGTTTCGTATGAGCGGCATTTTCCGTGATGTATATCTTTTAAACAGACCGGAAAATATTCTCTATGATTATTTTACGACCACGAAGTCTGAGAAAGATCAGGCAGTGGTCACGGTTCAGGCAAATTATCAGGGAGAAGCTTTTCCGGTAAAGATCACTGTGTATGACAGGGAACAGAATATCGTGGCAGTTCAGATGCTGCAGGAAAAGAGGACTTCCTTTTATACACATCAGGCAGTTTTTGAAATAAAAAATCCAAAACTCTGGAATCCGGAGCAGCCATATCTTTATACTATGGTAATAGAAGGCAGGGATGAAGTCATTACAGACCGGATCGGGATTCGTGAAATCTGTATAAAAGATGCTGTAATTTATGAGAATGAGGTTCCTGTTAAATTTAAAGGAGTCAATCGCCATGATTCAGATCCGGTTACCGGCTTTGTCATTAGTCTGGATCAGATGAAAAAGGATCTGCAGATGATGAAACAGCATAATTTCAATGCAGTTCGCAGCAGCCATTATCCTAACGCCCCGTATTTTTATCAGCTTTGCGATCAGTATGGACTCTATGTGATCGCGGAGGCAGATAATGAAAGTCATGGAACACAGTCTCAGTATCTGAAGGATTCCAGCTGGGAAAACGTAAGCAAAAGATGGAATGAGAGGATTTCTGATAATCCGGAGTTTATACCGGCTACTCTGGACAGAACGATGCTCTGTGTACAAAGAGAAAAAAATCGTCCAAGCATCGTGATCTGGTCCATGGGAAATGAATGTGGATACGGATGTACCTTTGAAGAGGCGCTGAAATGGACAAAAGCTTTTGATCCCACACGGCTGACCTGTTATGAAAGTTCTTTTTACCGGAATGACAGAAGAAAGTATGATTACAGTAACATTGATGTTTTCAGCAGGATGTATCCGTCGCTGGAAGAAATACAGGAATACATGGAAAAGAAACCGGATAAGCCGTTTCTTTTGATCGAATACTGTCATGCTATGGGAAACGGACCTGGGGATCTGGAAGATTATTTTCGTATGATCTGTCAATATCCGATCCTTTGCGGAGGCTTTGTCTGGGAATGGTGCGACCATGGGATTTATCAGGGAAAAGCGGAAAACGAAAAAGAAAAATATTTATATGGCGGTGATTTCCAGGAGGAAGTGCATGACGGCAATTTTTGCATGGATGGGCTGGTTTTTCCGGACCGCACCCCTCATACCGGACTGCTGGAATACCAGAATGTATACCGCCCTGCAAGGATCGTATCCTATGATCAGGAAAGCGGTGTGATCTGTCTGAGAAATCATATGGATCATGTAGATCTGAAAGACTTCCTTTTTCTCACTTATGAGACCAGCTGCGACGGAATGCCTGTGGAAAAAGGAGAACTGGAGCTTTTGGAATCAATTTGCCCTCATGAGACAGGAAGCATACAGTTGAGAGTAAAGGTTCCCGAATGTGGCAGATGCTATTTAAAAATTTCCTACCACTTAAAAAACAGTACGGATATTCAGCCCCAGGGAAGTTTCCTGGGATTTGACGAGATACCTCTGAAAAATCAGAACAGCAGAAACCAGAAAGCAGAAAAATTGCTGCGATCCGAAAAAGACGGTTATACCTGCGCTGTTCAGGTTTGGGAAAACGACAGGTATGTATGGATAAAGGCGGACAAATTCTGTTATACCTTTAATAAGCTGACCGGGCTTTTTGAGAGTCTGAACAGAGAAGGAGAAGAACTTCTGGATGCTCCATTAGAATTAAACATCTGGAGAGCGCCTACGGATAATGACCGGAAACTGAAGCAGCAGTGGACAGATGCCGGATATGACCGGAGCAGGACCAGAGCCTATAAAACAAGCTGGGAAATGAAAGATGGCAGGGTGATCCTGCACAGTATCCTGTCCCTTTCCGCAGTTGCTCTGCAGAAAGTCCTGGATGTAGAAGCATTATGGGAGATTTCCAATACCGGTGAGATACAGGTAAAGATGAATGTAAAAAAAGACATGGAATTTCCGCAGCTCCCCAGATTTGGTATCCGTTTATTCCTGAAAGGGGAATATGAGAAGGCTCGTTTTTATGGACTTGGCCCTCATGAAAGCTATATTGATAAATGCCGATCCTGCAGTCACGGACTTTTTGAATCTTCCATTCAGGAACTGCATGAAGATTATCTGAGACCGCAGGAAAACGGAAGTCATACAGACTGTGATTATGTGCAGATCCTTAAAGGCGAAAAAATATTTACGGCAGCAGCGCCAAAGACATTCTCTTTTAACGTGTCTTACTTTACACAGGAGGAACTGACCCGAAAAGCACACAATTTCCAGCTGGAAAGATCCGGAAATACAGTGGTATGTCTGGATTATGCACAGAATGGAATCGGATCCAACAGCTGCGGACCGGAATTAAGAAAAGAATATCAGCTGGATGCCGAAGAATTTATATTTGAGATAAAACTATTATTTGGGAAGGATGAATAAAGAAAAATGAACGAAAAGAAATACTTGAAATGGTACAATAAGGTGGGATATGGTTCCGGTGACATTGCCGGAAATGTGGTTTATGCATTTCTGTCTTCCTTTGTCATGATCTATCTTACCAATACAGTAGGGCTGAATCCCGGTATCGTAGGAACCCTGATCGCAGTATCAAAGCTTTTTGACGGCATCACAGATGTGTTCTTTGGTTCTATGATCGATAAGACAAAGAGCCGCCTTGGAAAAGCCCGTCCGTGGATGCTGTGGGCTTATATCGGCTGTGCTGTGACTCTGGTCGCAATCTTTGCCATTCCCACAAGTATGGGAACATTTGCTCAGTATGCATGGTTTTTTATTGCCTATACATTATTAAACGCTGTTTTTTATACAGCGAATAATATCGCATATTCTGCACTGACTGCACTGGTGACAAAAAACAGTAAGGAACGTGTGCAGATGGGCTCCTACCGCTTTATATTTGCGTTTTCTACCAGTCTTCTGATCCAGTCCCTGACGATTGGTTTTGTAGAATGGATGGGCGGCGGCGCTGCCGGCTGGAGAATGGTGGCTGTGATCTATGCCGTGGTCGGGCTGGCAGTAAATACGATTTCTGTATTTTCTGTAAAAGAGCTGCCGGAAGAAGAGCTAAACGATGGAAAAACATCAGGAACAGACGAAAAATATTCTCTGATTGATGCCGGGAAACTTCTTTTTACAAACAAGTATTATGTAATGATCTGTGCGACTTATATTCTGCAGCAGATCTATACGGCAATGCTGAATATGGGTATTTATTATATGACCTATATTCTTTTAAATGAAAAACTGTACGGAGTATTTTCCTGGGCCATTAATATCCCGCTGATTATAGCGCTTCTGATCACGCCTGTTTTAGTAGAAAAATGGAACGGGATGTATAAACTGAATCTGACAGGATATGTCATTGGTACTGTGGGAAGGGCTCTGGTAGTTCTGGCAGGTTATATGGGAAGTGTTCCTCTGATGCTCCTGTTTACAGGAATTGCGGCCTTTGGTATGGGACCGTGGCAGGGAGACATGAATGCGGTGATCGCATCCTGCTCCGAGTATACTTATCTGACAAAAAAGAAAAGAGTGGATGGAACCATGTATTCCTGTACTTCTCTTGGAATCAAGCTGGGCGGTGGCATCGGTATTGCAATTACCGGATGGCTTCTGGATCTCAGTGGATTTGACGGAACTCTTGCAGTACAGAGCGCTTCCTGTATCCGTATGCTCCAGATTATGTATCTGTGGATACCGGTTGTGATTACTCTGATTATTACGCTGCTGATGTCAAAGATGAATGTGGAACGTGCAAATGAAGAGCTGAAAAAGAAACTCTGATCCATTATTAAAGAGGTTCTTTCTCAAAAAAAACACCCTGGGGATCCGAGGATCACCAGGGTGTTTTTTATCGGTTTATCCCTTATAAACCACTTCTCCACGGCAGATAGTATAATGGATCTTTCCATAAAGTTCAGCGCCTTTAAACGGTGTATTTGAAGATTTGGAAAGGAAGGTGTCCGCAGTCCATTTTTCATCCGGATCAAAAATTACCAGATCTGCCGGGGCGCCTTTTTCAATGGAGCCGGAAGGAAGATGGTAAAGTGCGGCAGGATTCCAGGTCATTTTTTCCAGAAGCTCCATAAGTGTCAGATGACCGGTTCTTACGAGATTTGTGATACCAAGACCAAGGGAGGTTTCCAGACCGGTGATGCCGCTGGGGGCTTCTGTAAGAGGTTTGTTTTTTTCTTCCTCACTGTGGGGCGCATGGTCTGTGGCGATCAGGTCGATGGTGCCGTCCTTCAGGCCTTCTATGATGGCAAGGCGGTCCTTTTCAGTGCGGAGAGGAGGATTCATTTTTGCCAGAGTACCATAGGTGAGTATCGCATCTTCTGTCAGTGTAAAATGGTGAGGTGTCGCTTCAGCGTGGATATCGGCTCCCAGTTGTTTTGCAAGGCGCACCAGTGCAACAGAGTTTCCGGAGCTGATGTGCTGGATCACTACAGGAGCTTTGGTATGGAGAGCAAGCATACAGTCCCGGGCTACCATAACTTCTTCGGCAATGGAAGGAGAGCCTTTTATCCCCAGTTTTTTTGATACTTCTCCGGCATTGATCCCATTATTGGTGATAAAGCTTTTGTCTTCCTCATGAAGACTGATGGGCATATTTAATTCTGCCGCTTTTTCCATGGCGCGGCTGCAGAAATCTGCATCCAGAAGCGGGATACCGTCATCGGTAAAACCGCAGGCTCCGGCAGCTTTCAGAGCGTCAAAGTCGTTCATGACCTCACCTTTTAAGCCCTGAGAAACAGCGGCTGTCTGGTAGATGTGGATCTTTTCTTTTTGTCCCCGGGTAAGGACGTCCTTCAGAGTTTCCACAGAATCAACGGTGGGCTTTGTGTTGGCCATACAGATGACTGAGGTCACGCCGCCTTTTGCGGCTGCCAGGGCGCCTGTATGCAGGTCCTCTTTATAGGTAAGACCGGGATCACGGAAATGGATATGGGTATCGATCAGGCCGGGGGCAGCGGTAAGTCCGTTCAGATCAAGAACCTGCTCGTTTTCTAACGGGGCAAGCCCGGCGCCAAGCTCAGATATCAGCCCATTTGTGATACGGATATCAGTGGTCTGTTCCGTACCCGTGCGGGGGTTCACAAGGAAACCATTTTTTAATAACATAGATAAGTCCTCCTTTGGGATTTGATTTACTGGGGGGAAAGTGTCATTTCCAGAGAAGTATCACTGAAAAAGGTGTTGGCATTATAAAGATACAGGATTTCCTGTACATTTTCTACCTGGATCAGTTCTTCCAGATCATCATAATAATATCTTGGATCTACCATAATGATATTGCGGTAATGAGGCGCCAGAAAGGGTACCATGCAGTTTGCATAGGAGTCTTTCAGTACCAGCAGCGTACGGTCTTCTTTTACAGGTGTACTGATCCTGACAAGAGGATGATTTCCATTAAAAAACATGGCATATTTATCCCTGACGTTCAGCTGCTCTGTAGCATAAAAACTGGCAGTTTTTTTCTGTTCGTCAACATAATTGACAATATGGGCCGGTGCGTCGCCTTTGGGAAGAAATACATAGATATCTTCCTTTTCGTGAGAACGGAAGCCGCTTTTGGCTGACAGTGTGCCCTGAAAACTTCCGGTCACAGGAAATTGTTCATAGGAACAGACACCCGTATCCAGACCCATTTTTGAAGCTGCTTCTTCATAGGCAAAATACGCTGCCTGCGTTGTCCAGTGATGATCTGTGTGATAATAAAGCTGGTGATTTGTGTTTTCTTTAAAAGTATTTCTTACATCAATGCAGGATATGCCGTTTTGCTCCAGGGTGGAAAAAAGTTCATCCATGTATACATTCTGATCTTTTACCGGGGCGGCGGCAGGCAGTTTGTCTTTTAATATGTTTACTGCATTAGGAGCGATCAGCGCATACTGCGCTATGTCTGAATGAGCCCTGGCAAAAGAGGTCATTGCCTCTGTTGTGGCATTGAGGTGTTCCGGAAGAGGCGGTGTAAAATCCTCCAGCAGATAGCCGTCTTTTCCAAGGTAAACACCATTGGATCTGGTTTTTCCCATCAGAAGGTCTGCCCCGGCTTTCAGTTCCACCCACATGTCACGAAGCGGAAACTGATCATTCACATAGGTTTCATATTTTTTTTCAAACTGGCCGGAGGCCAGGGAAGAAACTGTGAACTCCGGTTTTGATGCCAGTACACGGTTTTCCTTTTCAGAAAAAGAACGTTCCGGCATAAATATACTGATGAGAAAGACTACGATAAGAAAAACCGGAAACAACAATCCCATATTTCTGAAAAAATATTTATAGCTTTTTGTCTTCTTTTTCATTGTATCTTACCTTCTTAAAATTTTAAATATAAAAATGGCGTATAAGAGTTATAAACCAGGAATGCCACACTCAGAAGCAGCAGGATCATGTTTACGGCGGCTGCTTTCCACGGGCTGCGTCTCATGGAGAGCTTATAGTGTTGATATAATCCGGGACGTGATGCGGGAATAGCGATCAGGAACAGGATCAGAGAGCTTCTCAGGGCAAAAAGCGCCTGTGTATCTGCAAAACCTGAAACACCGATACCGACCAGCGCCATCAGGAAATTTCCCATGGAAGAAAAATCTGTCTGACTGAAAAATACCCATCCGATCATAACAGCCAGCATGGTGTACAGATTTGCCAGAGGTTTTGGTATTTTTTTCAGGAGATCCATCAGGACAAATTTTTCCAGAAGAAGCAGAAGACCATAATACAGTCCCCACAGAACAAAATTCCAGCTTGCCCCGTGCCACAATCCTGTTAATGCCCATACAATAAAAATATTTCGGATGTGCTTCAGAGGACTTACACGGTTTCCACCAAGGGGGATATAGATGTAATCCCGGAACCAGCTTCCAAGAGAAATATGCCAGCGTCTCCAGAATTCAGAAACACTGGTAGAAATATAAGGATAGTCAAAGTTTTTCTTAAAATCAAACCCCAGCATTTTTCCCAGACCGATAGCCATATTGGAATACCCGCTGAAGTCAAAGTAAATCTGCATGGTATAGGCAAAAATCGCGATCCAGGCTCCAAGGAGGGAAAGCGCCTCACCGGAAGCTGTAAGATCTGCATAGATTCCGGCAAGGTTGTCGGCAAGAAGAACCTTTGCTGCCAGACCTTTGATAAAATATTCGGCGCCGACGCCAAGCTTTATGATATTGATAGAACGTCTGGTAAGCTGTTCCTCGATATCCGCATACCGGATGATAGGGCCTGCGGTCATATGTGGAAACATGGTGCTGTAGACCATAAACGGCAGCAGTCTTTTCTGAGCATGTATTTTTTTCTGACAGATATCAAAAATATAAGAAAGATTTTTGAATGTGTAAAAAGAGATTCCAATGGGCAGAGAAAGTTCCGGATGGGAGATGGAGATACCGAAAATTCCTCCGATGGAATCCAGAAAAAAGCCGTAGTATTTAAAGAATCCCAGGATCAGAAGATCGATCACAACAATAAAGATCAGATTGCCGCGGATCTTTTGGGGATGGCAGGACAATTCCTCCATTTCCAGCCCCATAAAATAATGAAAAAGGGCGCTGAAGATCATAAGGATCACATATACCGGCTCTCCCCAGGCATAGAAAAAGAAACTTCCCGCAACAAGAAGAATGTTACGGAGCCTGTAAGGAGCCAGATAATAGATCAGTAAAAATACAGGTAAAAACCCAAATATAAAAAAAATATTGCTGAAAACCATTGTTTTTCTCCAATCTTAAATCAGGGATAAAAATATTTCGTGCCATTTTTGTGCATTGGGACCGCAGGCATATATCACATAATTACCTTTAGACTCAACGGCTGCTTCATTCAAAAAGGCCATCTGATCAGTACCATAGCCTTGAAAAACCTGCTTCTGGCTGTCCAGATGTGAACGCGCATTGTCGCAGGCAATATCAGCCTGATGCTTATCAGGAGCCTTTATGATCAGCAGTTCTTCAACAGACATAGGTGAGACTGCTTTGTAGAACAGGTAGCCTTCCAGAGAATCTTCAGAGAGCTGATAATAACGTTTTAAATCGGTACGTCCCCGCTTTTTCAGTGAGGTGACTGTCTCCTCAGATTCTATGGAAGCAGTGATCTCCTCCATGGGTACGTCTTTGGCACTGTCTGAGGTATAGATCAGAAACAGATATACGGTAAGAAAAGCAACCATGCCGATTTTGATAAAAAGATATTTTTTTGATTCCATAGTTATAACCCCGCTGTTTTTGCCATATAAGTAAGCCACTTTGGATAATACTCACTTACTACATGTTCACCGTCAGGCTCATACATGGCGTCATTGTCCTGTACAATAAAGGAATTGTCTATATAGGTGCAGTTCATTTCCTGACAAAGATCCTTCAGACCTTCGTTATATTCTGGATAGTATCCAAGAGCCGGAATTTGATCGATAGTTGACTGTTGGATGGGTAGGATCCCGTTTATGTAAATAGGAGAATCAGGAAGCGCTTCCTGAAGCTTTTTCAGCTGTGTACGGTAGGCGTCGATAAAAGCCTGCGAATCGGATTCATAAAGTTCAAGGTCATTGGAACCGAATGCCATAAAAATATTTCTGGGATGAAGACCGATTGCCGTTTCTATCTGTTCACTGGCATCCGCTACAGAAAGCCCACGTTTACTGATTACCACATCAGTATCCAGAAAGCCGTATTCTACAATGGATTCTGTAATGGAATCCCCGATAATGACACTGCCCTGGAAAGCTTGTTTGATCTCAATATCACTGAGGGTTCTGTTTTCTTCTGTGATTGTTTTCTGGATATCAGAATCCTGTTGTTTTTTGGAACTTTGATCCAGTTCCTGAAGTTGTTTTTCGATTTGGGAGATATCGGAATCTTCCAGAGCCTTAAGGCGGGAAAGTCCTTCTTCATAGATGATGCTGCTGTCACCAGAATGGGTGTGGACATAAAAATAGGCAATCCCACCGGCAAAGATGATCACGACAGGAATTACCCAAAATAGTTTCTTTGAATATGATTTTCTTTTTCTCAACGTATTTCTCCTGTAAAATGACATTTTTTGATATCTTTCGACCTTATTATAATACGAAGTAAAAATACTTCAAGCAGTAAATGGATATTTTTTTAGAAATAAAAAAGAAATAAAAAAGATTTAAAAAAAAGAATAAAGGTACTTTACACACAGGGGAAAACATGTTAAAATAAGCAACTGTGTGATATATTTTCATATCCTTGCTCTCTGACAGTGCAGAGGGCCATAATGACCATAAGGAGGTAAAAAGCATGAACAAGTACGAGTTAGCATTAGTTGTGAGTGCCAAGGTTGAAGACGAAGTACGTGAAGCCATTGTTGAGAAAGCAAAAGGCTACATTACCCGTTACAACGGCAACATCACAGAAGTAGAAGAATGGGGTAAGAAGAAATTAGCTTACGAAATTCAGAAGATGTCAGAAGCTTATTATTACTTCATTCACTTCGACACTGATAACACAGATTGTCCTAACGAAATAGAAGATCAGATTCGTATTATGGAAAATGTTATCAGATATTTGTGCGTAAAGGTTGAGGCATAGGTTTTTGAAACATAAAGAGGTATAATATGAATAAAGTTATTCTTATGGGTAGATTAACCCGTGATCCTGACGTAAGATATTCACAGGGCGATAGCCCAATGGCAATTGCCAGATATACATTAGCAGTTGATCGTAGATTTAGAAGAGACAACGACCAGCAGACAGCAGATTTCATTTCTTGCGTAGCATTTGGAAGAAATGGAGAATTCGCTGAAAAGTACTTACATCAGGGAACTAAGATTGTAGCAGAAGGTCGTATTCAGACAGGAAGCTATACAAACAAAGATGGTAATAAAGTTTACACAACAGAAGTTGTAGTAGAAAATCAGGAATTTGCTGAAAGCAAAGCAAGTGCTTCTAATAATGAAGGTGGTTTCCAGCCACAGGCACAGTCAGCTCCAACAGCTCCAGCCGGAGATGGATTTATGAATATCCCTGATGGTGTTGAAGATGTAGGATTACCATTTAACTTTTAGA